>DDSA01000263.1:475-21589 GCA_002343715.1 Phycisphaerales bacterium UBA2402
AGGAAAACCCCCCCCCCCGGCTCCCCCCCCCCCCCCCCCCCGCAACGAGCCCCCCGCCGTTGTCGAGTCAAAGACCGCCGATGCGGCGACGATCCTGGCCGCGGTGCGACGGGCAACAGGCATCGAGCGCCTGCGCGACTTTCCATCGGGTGTGCGTCTCTCGGGCACGGCACGGTTCCTCGGGCAGGACGCCCCGTACGAGCAGATCTTCGACGGTGAGGGCCGCTTTGTCAGTTCGATCCGCGGCCCGATCGGCATCACGTTCGGCAGCGACGGATCAACCGTCTGGTCCACGGACATCGGCGGAGAGGGTCGCGTGCTGGAGTTGGGCGACCGCTCCGCCGCGTGGCTCAACGAGGGGATCGCCACCCACCGCCACTTCCAGCCCGGCGCGGGTCTGGCGTTCACCGCGGACGAACCGCACACCAACGAGGCCGTGCTCGCGCTGGCCTTCACGCACGACGACGGGAACATCACGGGCCGCGTCGAGATCGACCGCGCGACGAACCTGCCGGTGCGCTGGGTCTTCACCTCGCCGCCGACAACGACCACGATCGAGTTGACGGGCGTGACGGAGTTCGGCGGACTTCGTCTGCCCCGCTCGATCAGCGCGACATCCTCCGGCGGCACCGAGAACTCGTTCACCATCGCCGAGGCCTCCGAAGCACCGACGTTTATCCGCAGCCCCTTCGAGTTTCTCGGCCCGGCGTTCGACGACACACGCTTTGATCCTTCGATCCCGCCGGCCCTGGAGGTAAAACGCGCCAAAACCGGGCACCTGCTCGTACACCCCCGTATCGACGGCAAGGATGTCGGCTGGTTCATTTTCGATACCGGCGCGGGGATCACCGTGCTCGACACCAAGACGGTGGAAACGCTCGGCCTGACGCGCCAGGGCACGGTTCCCGCGATGGGAGCGGGCGGCTCGACCCAGAGCGGCCTGGCGCGCATCGGCGAGTTCTCGCTCGGGCCGATCACCATCACGGATCAACTGGTCCTCGACCTGAATATCGGCTTCCTCTCGCCCCTCATGGGCGAGACCATCGCCGGCATCGTGGGCTACCCGGTGCTGGCACGGTCGGTGGTGAGCGTGGACATGCAGACCCCCGCCGTCTCGATCCACAACCCCGCCGCGTTCACGCTCTCGTCGGGCGAGTGGAGCACGCTGCACGTCTACGAGCGGCACCCCTGCGTCGAGGGCGTGCTGGAAGGGCACCCCGGCATCTTCCGGCTCGACACCGGCGCGGGGGCGAACACGGTCACCGTCCACGTCCCCTTCGTCCAGCGGCACGCGCTGCTCGACGGGCGCGAGACGACCGACTCGATGTTCGGCGGCGTGGGCGGCATGGTCAAGGCGAAAGCGGGGATGGTGAAGTCCATGACCCTGGGCGGGCACACGCACGAGAACTTCACCGCGCAGTTCGCCATCGAGCCCAAGGGGGCGATGGCCGATCCCTACCTCGCCGGGAACCTCGGCGGCGGACTGGTGTCGCCGTTCATCGTGACCTTCGACTACCGGAACAACCGCATCGCCTTCGTGCCCCGCGGCGAACCGAAGTGACGCTCACGGCGACGTCTCGTCCTCGCCCAGGCCGTGCTCCGCGAGCCGCTCGCGCCAACCCTGGGCGCTGTCGGGCCGGCCCCAGGCTTCGTACATCGGGATGATGATGGACGCCAGACTCCGCAGCGTGCGGAGGTCGCCGCGGTCGGTGTTCACGGCGTGGGCGTACGCCTCGAGCAGCAGGGACTCGGCCTCCGGGAAGTCCCCCTCCACCATTTTCAGTTGCCCCTGGTACATGAGCGCGTGGGCGAGTTGGGCCGATGACTCGGGCAACCACTTTCGGAAGATGTCGGCCGCGCCCGAGAGCATCCGCCCGGCCTCCTCGCGCTGTCCCACGATGAGGTAGACCGTGCCCAGACTCGTCATCGTCACGCCGATAAGCGGGTTGTCGGGGTCGTACAGGCGGCGCCGCAGTTCGAGTGTTCTCTCGAAGAGTTCGATGGACTCGTCGAAGCGCAACCGCGAGTTCACCACGTCGGCCAGCACGCTCAGGCTGTCCCCCAGCACCGGGTGCGGCGCGGACCCCTCCGGCCGGAAGGACGCGATCGACTCGCGCAGGATCCGCTCCGCCTCGTCCGCGTTGTTCGCCGGGTCGCTGAGCCACAGGGCCGTGGCGTAGTACGTCGTGCACGCGGCGGTGTCAGCGTGCGTCTCTCCCAGCCGCGCCCGCCGCACGCGCAGGGCGTGCTCCAGCCAGGGCAGCGCCCGGTCGTACTCGTTGAACGACACCAGCAGGCAGCCCAGGGAATAGGCGCTGTGGGCGTAGGCGAGGCTCTCTTTCCCGGACAAGTCCTCGCGCGTGGCGAGCGAGCGGCGGATCAGCCCCTCGGTCTGCTCGCGTCGATCGACGTGCCCGAAGGCCATCAGAAGCCCGTACTCGCACTGGCTCGCGGCGGTGTCGAGGTGCTTTTCGCCCAGCGTGTTCAGGCGGATCTCGTAGGCGATGCGGGCGTGCTCGGCGGCTTGGGCCGCCATGCCCATCTGCCGGTACGCCAGCGCGAGGGTCATGCGCACCTCGGCCTCGACCTCCGGCTGTCCGTCGAGCACCCCGTGCGCGAGTTCATCCTCGGCCTGCTGCAGCATGAACTTCGAGACGCTGGCCCCCTGCGTCATCGCGGGGTTGACGCTCGAGAGCATCCGCCGCATGAACTCCTTGGCGGCCTGCTGCTTGACGCGCTCGGCCTGCTGGTTCACGGCCGTCGTGACGCCGACGATGCCCAGGACCAGCGCGACCGTCACGACCGCGGCCGCCGCCGCCGCGCCCTTGCGGCGCTTCACGGTCTTGCGCAGGACGTACCACAGGCTGTCGCGCTTCGCCGCGATCGGCTCGCCTTTGAGCCAGTGGATCAGGTCATCGCGAAGTTGCTGCGCGGACTGGTAGCGGCGGGCCGGGTCCTTGTCCAGGGCGCGCAGGACGATCGTGTCAAGGTCGTCATCCACATCCGGGTTCAGGGCGGAGGGCCGTCCCGCCATCAACTCCGCCACGTTGCGGATCACCTCGCCGAAGGAGCCATCGACCGGGTAGGGCATCGCGCCGGTCAGGAGTTCATACAGAATAACGCCCAGGGCGTACACGTCCGTCCGTGTGTCGATCAGGTCGGGGCGACCGGCCACCTGCTCCGGGCTGGCGTAGGCCAATGTTCCGGCGAACTCGCCGGGCTGCGTCTCGGTCGGGCGGCCGATCCGCAGCTCCGCGAAGTCGCTCCCGGCCCGGATCTTGGCGATGCCGAAGTCCAGCACGTGCGGTTCGCCGGCGCTGTCTACCAGAATGTTGCCCGGCTTGAGGTCGCGGTGGATCACGCCCCGCTGGTGGGCGTACTGCACCGCGTCGCACACCTTGGCGAACATCTCGATGACCGGCGCGATCGCCCGCCGTCCATCGGCGCCGCCCGACTTCGCGGGACGCAGCCCCCGCACATCGAGCGGCACGCCCTCGATGTGCTCCATGATGAGCGCGAAGCGGTTGCCCCGCACCGGCGTGCTGTCATAGACCGTCACGATGTTGGGGTGCCGCAGGCCCGCCGCGATCTCCGCCTCGCGCTCGAACCGCGACCGCTGCCGCGGCGTGGCGAAGGCGCCCTGCAGCAGCATCTTCACCGCCACGATCCGCCGGGTGTGCTCCTGCTCGGCCTTGTAGACGATGCCCTGCGCGCCCCGGTGGATCTCCGACAGGAGCCGGTAGCCGGGGATGATCTCCGACGGGACCGATGCCTCCTCGAAGAGGTCCGGCGGCGGACGCAGTTCCGTGGCGAAGTCCGACAGGAACCGGTTGTTCTCCCGGATGTCCGCGATCACCCCGCGGCACGAATCGCACGCGCCGACGTGGGCGATCAGCACCGCGTCGTCGGACTCGCCGGAGGCGATGGCCTCCAGCACCGCGGGGCCGGGGCACGGGTCCAGCACCATCGTCGTGTTGGGATCGCTGTCACCCTTCATCACCCCAAACCCGAATCCTTCCCGATGCCGGGCATCGGCTCAGGCGTCTTCGTACGCCTCGGCGATGCGCGACACGATCTCCCGCAGCTGCTTCGTCACCCGGTTCTTCGACACGTACACCTCGTCCACGCTGATGCCGCATTCCTTCGCCGCCGCGGCGGTGGGCACGCCGCGGATCGCCACCAACTCAAAAGCCTTGATCGTCGATTCGCTCATCTTCGATATGGAACGCAACTCCGTCAGCGCCGCGGCCAGCACCGCGTGCTTCTTCTCCGCATCCCAAATTGCGGTCAGTTGGGCCGGATCTTGCATCTCCGACCCGCCGGATACCTGATCGAGGGCCGACTCGCCGCGCCACTCCTTACGCCGCCCCTGCCCGCGCTGAATGTCCACCGCGCGGTTGCGCGCAATGGAAATGAGCCAGGAACTCAACCTGCCCCGCCCTTTCTGGTACATCCCCGACCGATAATCGCGGACGAACTCGGTCAGCGCCTGCTGGGCCACGTCCGCGGCGTCTTCCGCGTTCAGCCCCAGTTTGCGCGCGAACCCGTGCAGGATGGGCCGGAACCGCGCATCAAACTCGACCCAGACGGGGCTGTTGCCTTCGTCCTTCAGGGCGTCGAGCAGGGCGGTGGTCGTGGTTGGTCCGGATCGGCTGGACATGCGAGTATCCTGTACAGGATACCACAGGCTCGGCCATCGTGGAAGCGCAAAACAACGCCGGGCACGCCCGGAATTACCGCGGGCGCGGCCCTCAACCCCGCGCGGGCAATGGTGTATCCGAACGAACCGATGAAGCTCGGCGCGATGTTCCCGGCGCGGCCCGGAGGTTCATGGCGAGCAGGCCGGCCTCGAAGACGGCCCACGCCGCGCCGAGCGGGAGCAGCCACCAGGCGTTGGGGTCGATCCGGTCCACGATCCTGGTGATGAGACGCTCGGCGTTGCCCTTCCAGACCGCCTTGATGACACCGACCAGCACGTGCGGGCGGGTCAGCGCTTTGACCACCGGGCCGGTGAGATACTCGGCCCCGGCTCGCCCTTTCTTCGCCGCGGAGAGCACGAGTTGTTCCCCCGCTTCGCCAGCGCCTTTCAGGATAAAGGCGCCCTGCCCGCCCGTGACGTGGAGCGCGAACGCCCCCGACGGGTTCTTTTCCACGAACCGCGCCAGGCGGGCGAGGTCTTCGGGCGAGTCCGCGAGTTTCAAGGCCCGCATCGCCCCCCCCGGGCTGGCCTTCTTCGAGATCGCCGCGACATCCTCGCAGACGCGGGCCAGTTCGTCGGTCCGGCGTGCCTTGAGGCTCTTCTTGAGATAGTCGCCCATCGCGGTGCTCATGTGCCCGGCGCGCTTCGCGGCTTTGAGGATTGATGGCGCCCAATCGATCTGCGGCGCGAGCGTTGTGCCGATGCCGACGGCGCTGAGCAGCAGCACCACCTCGTCGCTGTCGCCGTCGAGCATCTGCTTGCCCCCCTCGATCACCAGGTCGCGCACATCGCCGACGACGAAGAAATCCGCCGCGACCGCGCCGATCAGCGCTTCGAGCGAATCTCCCCGCCCCGTCAATGCGCCCTTCCCCGCGGCGGAGGCCTTTCGAAGCCAACTGTCACGCTCGGCGATGGTCGCCGCCCGTTCCGCTTCAAGCCCGGCGTCGGGCCGCTCGCGCAGCCCCGCCTCCGCGACCATCACCGCCTCGCCATAGCGCCCCTGCGCGCGCAGCGCACGGACCTCGGCCAGATAGTCGAACCCCGGCAGCGCCGCGAGTTGCAGCCGCGCCAATCGCGCCGGCCCGTCGGTCGCCAGCACGTACACGACGAAACAGGCCATCGCGAGGCGCACCAGCCCCCACTTGCACCGCCACAGTTGGAACGCGGCACGGATCATGAGGCAGGCTCATCCTTGAATCGGACGAAGACCGCGGTCTCCTCCCCCACGATCGACCGGATCAGTTGCTCCACCTGCGCTTTGGTGGTGGACTCGACCCGCGCGGCATCCTCGGGCCGGAGGGTCAGTCCATCCGCCGTCTTCGCCGCGTCCTTGCGGGCCTGGCTCAGGTAATACTCACCAGCGCGGCTGCGCAGCCGCGCCCAGCCGGTGCTCACGCTGGGCGGGGACTTCTCGCCGTACACCTGCGTTGCGATCCGCGTGGGCCGGGGCACGCTGACGTAATACGCCCCCGACAACGGGCTGAAAGCCAGCGAGGTCACGTCCATCGCGGACAGGTCCGTGCCGTAGGAGAGCCGCACCGGCACCTCGATCGAGGCCAGCACATCGCCCCGCCAACTCTCATCACCCCGCACGATCCTGACGGTCGTGTCAATCTCGACCGTCACCAGTTTCATGGCGGCCACAGCGCGGGCCACGTCGGCCACGGGCCGGGGCGGGCGGAGGGCATTCACACGGGCCGCGGCGGCGGCCTCGGAGACCAGGGCGGACTGTTGACGGTGCATCCACGCGGCGAGACCGCCGAAGACCAGAAGCGCGGGCAGCGCCGCGCGGAGAACATGGGACAGGGCGTTCGCCATCGGGCGGACCCAATTTCGGCACATGTGCCCGCCGGACACAAGCCCATCAACTCACGGGCCACGCGCGCGGCCGATCGTTCAGCACACTCTCGGTACGAACGGCGGAAATCGCGGGTTCAGGAGCGCTTGCCCAGCACCCAGCCCAGAACGGCGGCGATGAGCGTCACTCCGCCGCCGATGCCGACCATCATCCAGAAGTTCTCGCCCATCCACGAGAGAATCCCGCCGCCCGATGTGCTCGTCATGCCCATGATGATGGCGAAGGCCGCCAGGCCCACCGCCACGATCATCCCGAGCGCCAAGCCGCCCACCAGGCCGCTTCCCGGGCCGTCGTAGACCTCGGCAAGGACCATCACCGGGGCGGATGCCGCCGCGGCCATTTCAGCGGATTCACCGGAGGGGCTCTCGAAGAGTGCGCCGCCATCACCCGCGGGCGCATCCATGGCCGTCTGTTGGGCCACGGTCTCGGAGCCGTAGACATCTTCCAGCAGGTTGCCGCCCAGCGAGGTGTCATCCCCTTCGCGGGTCATGTCCAGCAACCCGCCAGAACCCGAAGCGCCTTTGCCATCCTCGCCCGGATCGACCAGACTCATGGGCGAGTTGCTCACGCGCGTCACGGCGGACGGATCGGACTCATCGGTATCCTCGGCCTCGAAGATGCTGATACCCGTCGAATCCTTGTCGTCACGCAACGAGACACCCGTGCCGCTCGAAGAGGCCAGGGCGATCGGCTCGAGCTCGCCGCTCTCGGCCAAGGGAATGGTGTCCATATCGTCGCCGCCGCCCGCCAGCAGGTCGACCTGTTCCTTCTTGAACATCAACTTATCTCGGTCGCGGAACTCCTGCAACTGCCCGCTCTTGGCCATGTCGCGCACCTGTTCAGCGCTCTTGCCGAGTTTCGCAGCGGCTTCCTCGAGCGAGTAGAAGATCTTTTCCATAGCGTTCGTTTCTCCGACAAGACGGCGCGACGCGGTCCAACCAAACAAACATAGAACTCAGCACGAGCGTGCCGGGCGGGAGGCTAGCCCTTACGCGAGGCAGGAATCAAGCCCGAGTGTCCCAAATATAGTCTGCGGGTCGGGTATCGGTTGCGTTCAGAAGATCAGATTCATCCAAGACGCAGAGGACAGATTCCGGGTTTACCTGACCTGACGGATGCGACCCGTGTCGAAGACAGGCAGGCGATTCCACTTCCAGTTGATCCCCGGCCAATAGACCACGAACGCGCGGCCGATGAGCATGTCCCGCCCCACCACTCCGGTGTTGGGGTCCACTCTCGCCACCCAGGGATTCGGGGCGTCAAAGAGCCGCATGTCAAGGCTCTGGGGGCTGTTGTCGCCGCAGAAGAAAAACTCCCCCTCCTGAAGATAATGGGGCGTCCGCGGATGCGTCGCGGCGGCTGGGCGGCCGACGCGCGAGTGCGTGGTGGACGGCATCCCGGGTACGGGATCATTGAGCGGCGGGTACATCGTGGATTGGTAATGGATGTCGCGGTCCAGGCCGACCCGCAGCAGGGTGCACGGCCCGCCGGTGATGCTCATCGATACCTCGGGCCTGCTGTAGAGTTTCGGGTCGGCCAGGGGGTGGCCGGGTTGGGCAAAGATCGCTTCGAGCGATGCCCCAAGCGAGTTCTGGATCCGCTCCGCCGGCGTCCAGGGATACTCAAGACGAGCGATCAAGGTCCCTTCGATGTAGAGGCTGAGAGTCTGATCGGCGTGCCAGAACTCGATATTGGTCACGCGCCCGGGCGCGAGCGCGGGAGAGAACTCCCCCCCGCGCGGTTCGCCCCACTCCCCGCCGACTGGCCGCATCCGCAGCGTCGCCGAGTTCTCGCTCACCACGGCCTGGAACTCGTGGCCCCGGGCCTTGATCGTGCCCGTCCACGAGAGGCCCGCCCCGGAGGGACGGACGCCGCACCGCAGGCGCAGGTCGCTGACGGGAAAGACGCCGTTGACCGACGAAGTGCCCTCGTTGTACGAATAAAAGTCCAGGACCGGTCGGGCGGCCATGTCCCACGAAAGGCCGCCGGAATCGCCTTCGAGCGCGCAGTCGCCCCCCGGTCCGAACTTCCATGATCCCGGGTTCGCGCCCGCGGCGATCCAGGGGTTGCGAAAGAGCGCGCGGCCATCGCGCACTGCGTTGATGGGTGTGAACGAACTGTCAAAGACGGGTTGCCACGTGGCGCGCTGGGCGTCATCGGGCTTGCGGCGTACGGACCAGCCGTCGAGTGCCCAGGTGTTCATCGCCGCGGGCGGGAGGGCCTCGCCGGGGACGAGCGGGCGGGAGAAGATATCCCCGTCGATGATGGCGATCTCCTCGGGGCCCAGGCCCGTGAGCCGCTTGATGTAGTTCTGCGTCGGATCGCGCGGGTTCTTGAAGACCGCCACGTCGTACCTGTCGGGGGTGTAGAAGGGCCAGATGTACTTGAGGATAAAGACGCGGTCCCCGCCCCGGGTCGGCTTCGAGTTGCTCGACACGGGGATCAGCGTCTCGGGATCGCGGAGTGTCATCGTCGGTGTTCGTTCGATGATCTGACCCTCACCCGTCATGGCCCGGACGCCGGATTGCTGCGGGTGCAGCGGGATGCGCCCGGGACCGTAGAAAAACGGGCCGACGGCCCAGTCGTTGCCGGAGTGCGGGCTGCGCCACTGTGTATGCATCCCGCGGAGCGTGGGGGCCATGCTGCCGGTGGGGATCTCGAATCCTTCAATGACAAAGGCGCGGAAGACCAGGGCCATCAGAAAGGCCATGATGATTCCCTTGAAACTCTCGATCCACTCGTGGGAGTGACTGGCGGGGGCGGCGGTCATCGCGGGAGGGTAGGGAAAGGCCGCAGGGGAGGGGAATCGCCGCGTTGCGGCCCCCGCGCTGTGGCAACGGCGTGGATTTTCGGGCTTGAAGTCTGTCTCGCAAGCGGAATCCTGCCGATGGGTGGATGACTAAAGTCTGGTGCGGGCCGGTGCCCGCCCCTCGTACTCTCATGAACAGGCGTCTGGTCCATGTCGTGTTGATTGTGGCGGCGATGCTCTCATCGCTGTGCTGCTGCCGCGCGGGGGGATGGGCCTCCGTGCTGGGGGTGCTGGCCGCATCGCCAGCGTGCCCCTTGTGCGAACACCCGGCCCACGACCCCTCTGGTCCTGTGCCGCCCGGCGAAACGTGCCCGGCGTGCGCGGGCGCGGTCGGAACGATCCCGGATCTGACCACCACCGTCCCGGCCCGCGGAGATCTCTTGATCGCTGCGTGGCCCGATCTCTCGGCCGCGCTGACTTTCGCGGTGCGTCCGGCCCGGCCATCATGGCTCCACCATGAACCGCCGCGTTCTGAGGGCGGGCGAGACCTCCTGCGCCGTCGGTGCGCGCTCATCGTCTAGCGTGATCTCCGTCACTGCGTCGCCGGCCGCTCGCGCCGGCGCTCCTGACGCGTTCGCGTTGACCGATGTGCCCAAGGGCCCCCGCGCCCCACCGATCGGAGTCACCCCATGAACTCACCGCCCGATCTCCTCGTGCTCTCCCGCGCGATGCCGATGATCCCGGCCCCATCCCGTAAACTCGGGACACGTCTCCTGCTTCCCGGCGCGATACTGATCTGCGCCGCGGCACTGCTCGCCTACGCGGCGCGTTCGGTGCTGATCCCCGCCGTGCCCGTCCGCATCGTGCCCGTGGTGGAACGCGAGCGTTCGGACGCACCGCACACGGACCCGGCCGCGCTCCCGCAGCCCCGGGCCGTGGTGCAGGCACCGGGATGGATCGAGCCTGATCCATACGCCACGACCATCCCCGCGCTGGCGGAGGGTGTGGTTCGTGATCTCCTGATCGTCGAAGGGCAGCGGGTCGAAGCCGGTGAAGTGGTCGCCCGCATGGTGGACGATGAGGCCCGCCTCGCCCTCCGCCGCGCCGAGGCCGAGATCCTGGAGAAGGAAGCCGAGGTCGCCCGGTCCGAGGCGGAGTTCGCGGCGGCGGAGGCCCGCGCCGATGAACTGCGCGACGATCTCACCCGCAAGAGACCGCTGGTGGAGAGGGGCGCCATCGGCGCGGCGGAGTTGACGCAGTTGGAGCTGCGCCTCCGCGCCGCCGAGCGAGGGATCGCCGCCGCCCAGGGGATGACGGCGCAGTCACGCGCCGCGCTGGTCCGCGCGGGCGTGATGCGCGATGAGGCCGCGCTGCTGCTCTCGCGCATGTCCATCACCGCCCCGAGCGCCGGCGTGGTGATGCAGCGCCTGGTGGAGCCCGGGATGCGCATCAGCATGGGCAGCGCCGAGGGAATGACCACGGCGGTGGCGAGGATCTACGACCCCGCGCGCCTCCAGGCGCGGGTGGATGTGCCCGTCTCCGACGCCGGGAAAGTCGCGGTGGGAGACCACGCCGAGGTCGCCACCGAGGCCCTCCCGGGACGGACGTTCTCCGGGCGCATCGTGCGGGCCGTTCACGAGGGGAACATCCAGCGCAACACCGTGCAGTTCAAGGTGGCGATCGAAGCCCCCGACCCGGCCATGAAACCGGAGATGCTCTGCCGAGTGCGGATTCTCGGCGGCCCGCGTTCCGTGCCGTCCTCCATCGACGCGACCGAGGCGCCGGATGCCCCCGGGCCGCACCGAGGCTCGGTGCTGCTCCTGCCCGAGTCTGTTCTGCTTCAACGATCCGGCGACACCGCGCGCGTCTGGCGCATCGATCGCGCCGACCCTTCGGGCCTGCCCACCGCCCGAATGACCGAGGTCGGCATCGCGCTGTTCGAGGAGGGTCTGGTGCGGATCACACGCGGCCTCTCGCCCGGCGACCGGGTCGTGATCAACGCCCCTCCCGAACTGCGTGAAGGATCGAGCGTGCGCATCCTGGGCGAGGAGGAGGCCGAGTGATGCCCTTCATCGAGTGCCGTCATCTCACCAAGTCGTACCGCAAGGGCGACACCCTCATCACGCCCCTGGAGCGGCTCGATCTCGACGTGGAGGCCGGGGACTTCCTCGCGCTCATGGGCCCCAGCGGCAGCGGCAAGACGACGCTGCTCAACCTGATCGCGGGGATCGACACGCCCAGCGCGGGAGAACTGCGCATCGGCGGGGACGACATCGCCGCGCTCTCCCGCGGGCGGTTGGCCGACTGGAGGGCGGCGAACGTCGGCTACGTGTTTCAACTCTACAACCTCGTGCCCGTTCTGACGGCCTACGAGAATATCGAACTGCCCCTGCTCCTGCACCGGCACACACGGCGCGACCGCCACACGCGGGTGGCCGCGGCCCTCTCGCTGGTGGGGCTGACCGACCGGCACGACCACTACCCGCGGCAACTCTCGGGCGGGCAGGAGCAGCGTGTGGCCATCGCCCGCGCCATCGTCACCGATCCGGCCATCATCGTCGCCGATGAACCCACCGGCGACCTCGACGCCGAATCGGCCCTCGCCGTCATGGGCCTCCTGACGCGTCTCAACCGCGAACTGGGCAAAACGCTGCTGATGGTCACGCACGATGCCAAGTGCGCCGCTCACGCCCGCCGCACCCTGCACCTCGAAAAGGGCCGCCTCGTCGAACAACGCGCCTGATCGCGCACGTCTCTCACCGCTTTTCCTTTCCTCCATCCCCTCACTCCCATGCTTTCACTAGTCATCAAACAACTCATCCGCCGCCCGATGCGCACCCTGCTCACGATCGCGGGGGTGGCCGCGGCGATGTTCCTCTTCGTCACGGTGCAGACGCTGCAGCACGGTGTCGCCGAAGCAACCCGGAGCCGGGCGGGCGAAACGGCTCTGATCGTCTACCGCGAGAACCGCTTCTGCCCCGCGGCCAGCCGCCTGCCGGAGTATTACGGCGACCGCATCGCCGAGGTGCCCGGGGTCAAGGAAGTTGTGCCGATGAAGATCGTGGTCAACAACTGCCGCGCGAGCCTGGACGTGGTGACCTTCCGGGGCGTGCCCGAGTCGGACCTGCCCCGTCTCGCGGCGGGGTGGAAAGTGATCGAAGGCTCGCTCGACGAATGGAGCAGACGATCGGATTCGGCCCTGGTGGGTGAGTACCTGGCTCTTCGACGGGGTGTGCGGGCCGGGCAGTCGTTCGTGGCTTCCGGCGTGACGGTCACGGTGGCGGGGATCATCCGGTCGGACGCGGCGCAGGATCAGAACGTCGCGTATGTCCACCTGCCTTTTCTTCAGCAGGCCAGCCGAGTGGGCCTGGGCATCGTCACGCAGTTCAACGTCAAGGTGTCGGACCCGGCGGAGTTGGAATCGGTGGCTCGGGCGATCGATGACCAGTTCCGGCACGAGGCGGACCCGACGACGACCCGGGCCGAGACCGCCTTCATCGCGCAGGCGGGGGCGGACATCGTGGAGTTGGTGGGATTCACCAAGTACCTTGCGTGGGGGTGCCTGGCCGCGGTGCTCGGGCTGATCGCCAACGCGATTGTCCTGAGCGTGCAGGACCGCGTAAAGGAACACGCGATACTTCAGACCATCGGCTTCCGATCAGGACTCATCGCGCGGCTCATCGTGGCCGAGAGCCTGGTGATGGGTCTGGTTGGGGGAGCGCTGGGTTCGCTGGCGGCGTGGGCCTTCATGCACCTGGGCCGGTTCAGCCTATCGACCGAGGGTCTGAGCGTGAACTTCGGGGCTTCGGCGCAGGTGCTGGCGCTGGGGCTGCTCATTTCGGCGGGGGTGGGGATCGTGGCCGGGTTGGTCCCGGCGCTGCGTGCCTCGCGCGGCGAGATCGCGTCCAACTTCCGCGCTGTGTGATCAGGAACCGCGCACGATGAGACGACTCCCCTTCGAGTACGCCGTGAGAAACCTGGGCCGCTCGCGCCTGCGCCTGGTGCTGAGCGTGCTGGGGGCGCTCCTGGTGTGCCTGCTCGTCCTGACGGCGGGGGCCTTCGTGCGGGGCATGGACAAGAGCCTGCGCGACAGCGGCCTGCCGGAGAACGCCATCATCCTCGGCGCGGGCAGCGAGGAGAGCATCGAGCGTAGCGAGATCACCGAGGAGGCCGTGGGCGTGGCCATGGCGGGTTTGGAAGGCATCCGCACGCGGGCGGACGCCGCGTACTCATCGCCCGAGGTGCACGTGCAACTGCCCGTGAAGACCCGCGCGGAACAGACGCACGCGCCGCAGGTGCTGGTGCGGGGCATCACGCCGGGCGCGTTTCTCGTCCACCCCGCGGTGCAGGTCACCGACGGCCGCCCGCCTGAGCCGGGCGAAACGGCCGTCATGGTCGGGGGCACGGCGCACACGCGGATGGGCGTGCCCGAGACCGACCTGGCGGTGGGCCGATCGCTCTTCATCGACGGGCGCGAGTGGCGCATCGTGGGGCGCTTCGCCGCGCCCGGCACCGTGATGGACAGCGAAGTGTGGACGGAGATGCGGATGCTCAAGCAGGCGACCAAGCGCGAGACCATTTCGTGCCTCATCGTCACGCTCGACCAGACCGTCACCGAGTTCGCCGACGTGATGGTCTTCACCAAGACGCGCCCGGACCTCGAACTCACGGCGCTGCGCGAGTCGGACTATTACGGGCAGTTGGCGGCCTTCTTCGCACCCATCCGCATCGTCGCGTGGGCCACGGCGGGCCTGATCGGGCTGGGCGGGCTGCTGGGCGGGTTGAACACCATGTTCGCCGCCTTCGCCTCGCGCGTGCGCGAACTCGGCACGCTGCGGGCGCTGGGCTTCCGCCGGCGCTCGCTGGCCCTGAGCATGATGCAGGAGTCGCTGCTGGCCGCCGCGGCCGGGGCGATCCTCGCGTGCGGCCTGGGCCTGGCGCTCCTCGACGGTGTGGCCGTGCGTTTCTCGCTGGGAACGCTGAGGCTGTCGGTCGATGCGCCCGCGGTCCTCTATGCGCTCTGCGCGGGCCTGCTTCTGGGGCTTGTGGGTGCGCTCCCCCCCGCGTGGAAGTGCCTGAGGCTGGGCATCCCCGAAGCCCTCAAGTCGGCCTGATCTTCAGCACCCCGCCTCCCAGCGGCGGAAAAACACCTCGACATCCGCACCGTCGATGCCGCCGTCGCCGTTGACATCCGCCGCCGGTGAGCCGGCCTCCCACGCGTCGAAAAAGGCTTCGACATCGGCCCCGTCGATGCCGCCGTCCTTGTTGACATCGGCGGCGGCAGCGCCCGCTTCCCACGCGGCGAAGAAGGCGATGACGTCCGAGCCGTCCACCCCTCCATCGGCGTTGAAATCGGCAGGGCAGGGCGGGACCACCACCACGCGAAAATTGTCGTAATCGACGGTGATCGAATAACTGATACCGAGGGTGGTGTTCGAGGTCACAAACCCGAAGCGGATGGGCTGGCCGGTTTCGGAGAAGTCGGGCATCCCCGGCTGTCCGTCGAGCCGGGAGAAATCAGCGGCGGTCAGCCCCGCGTGCAGGAACGTTCTCCATACTCCGGACGAGCCGGTCGTGGTGTACGGCCCGATGTACGTGGTCTGACCCTGCTTGATCGCAAAGGTGAAGCCGTGGCCATCACCGAACCCTTGCACGAGGCGGTAGTCCAGAGAATAGGTCAACGCGCCGATGGCCCCCTGCGTCGCCGGCTCATAGCGGGTCGCCATAGTGGTCCCGTATCGGTGCAGCGCCCACACCGTCGAAGGGCCGCCGCTCGCGGCGTAGACAGTGGTCTGCACGCGGAACGCCGCGCCCGGGTTGCCTGTCGCGGCGGACTGGACGGCGGTCGCGGTGCCCCCGGCGTTCGCCTGGGTGATCTCAATGCCCCAGGTGCCGGGCGTGAAATTGCCGTCGGAGTAGATGACAGAGGCTGCGGCGATCGGTGCGAGGAAGACCGACAGCGCGGCGGATCGAATCGTGTTCAGGCGCATCGTGAAAACCCTCCTGTGCTGGACTACATCGTTCAGCACGGATCGTAACCGGCGGCACCGGCGCGATACAAGAGTTATCGCACGTCCGAGCATCGCGGCGGTTCGTTGAAGTGCCTCAATTGGCGAGGGCGGAGCGAGCGGTTGGGGCTCGGGGGGCCGGGCTTCTATCATCGCCGCGTGTTCACAGGGATTATCGAGCGGGTGGGGCGTGTCAGGACGTTTGCACGGTCCGGCGCGGGGGCGCGTCTGGTGGTGGAGGCCGGCCCGTGGCGTTACCGCGCGAACAAAGGCGATTCGGTCGCGGTGAGCGGTGTCTGCCTCACGGCGGTGCAGAACGCCGGACGGGCCAACACGTTGATCTTCGACGCTGTGCCCGAAACACTCGCCCGGACGACCCTGGGCGAACTCGCACCCGGCGATCGCGTGAATCTGGAACACGCCGCGACGGCGGGCACGCTTCTGGGCGGTCACATGGTGCAGGGGCACGTGGACGGCGTGGCGGAGGTCGTGAAGGTCCAGACACGCGGCGAATGGCGCGTGCGGCTGCGGCCGCCCGCGGGCCTCATGCGGTACATGATCCCCAAGGGGAGCGTGTGCCTCGACGGGGTGTCGCTCACGCTTGCGGCGGTGGGCGCTTCGTGGATCGAGGTGGCGCTGATCCCCGTGACGCTGGAGAAGACGACGCTGGGGGAGTGGCGCGCGGGCCGGCGCGTGAACATCGAGGCCGACATCATTTCCAAGACCATCGTCACGCACCTGGAACACCGCGCGGCCGCGCGACGCCGCGCCGGGAGGAAGCCATGAACGATCCCGAGATTCAGTGCCCCAACTGCGGCAAGCCCTTCCGCCTGACCGAGTCGCTCGCCGCGCCGTACATCGAAAAGATGAAGCGGCAGACGCTGGAGGAGGCGGCGAAGCGCGAGGCGGAGTTCGCGGCCCGCGAACGGGCGCACCGCGATGAGGCGGCTCGATTGGAGAAGGAGAAAGCCACCCTGGCGCAGCAGCGAGCGGAGGAAGAGGCCCGCGTCCGCGCGGGCGTCGAGGCGGGGAGGGCGACGATCGAGCAGGAGGCACGCCAACGCGCGAAGGCGGATGCGGACGCGGAACTCCGCCGGCGAGATGAGGAACTCACGGCCCTCCGCGAGCGGCAGAAAGAGGCGGAGGCGAAGCTCGACGCCGCCGCGGCGGAGCGGCGCGCGGCGGAGAAACTGAAGCAGCAGGCCGAGGATGTCCGCCGCGAGACCGATCTGCTCGTGAAGCGCCAGACCGAGGAGCAGGTGGCGGCAAGGCTGGCGACAGTCTCGGCACAGGCCGCCGCGGAAGCGGTGGAGAAAGTCCGCGCCGAGTCGGCGGCGCTCGAACGCAAGGCCCGTGAAGAAGCCGAGTCCTACCGCGAGCAACTCCGCAGGCAGGAGGAGAAACTCGCCGAGGCGCAGAAGATGCAGGCCGAGGCGATGCGCCTGCGCCAGGAGGCCGAGGAGGCCAAGCGCGAGACGGCGATCACGGTCGAGCGGCAGGTGAGCGAGCGGATCGCGGCGGTCGAGGAGCGGGCGGTCCGCCGCGCGATGGAGACGCACGAACTCAAGCACGCCGAGAAGGACAAGATCATTTCCGACATGCGCCGCCAGATGGAGGACATGCAGCGCAAGGCCGAGACGGTCTCCCAGCAACTCCAGGGCGAGGTGCAGGAAGTGAGCCTCGAAGCCTCGCTCCGCCAGGCTTTTCAGTTCGACCTCATCGAGGAGGTGGGCAAGGGCGAGTTCGGCGGCGATGCGGTGCAGACCGTGCGCCTGCCCGGTGGGGGCGAGGCGGGGCGGATGCTCTGGGAGTCGAAGCGCACGGAGCGCTGGTCCGCCGCGTGGCTCCCCAAACTGCGCGAGGATGCCCGGCGCGCCGGGGCCGAGGTGCCCATCCTCGTGACCCAGGCGATGCCGCGGGACTTCGACACCTTCGGGCTGATCGACGGCGTGTGGGTCTGCGCGTGGCGGTACGCGGTGCCGCTGGCCTCATCGCTGCGGCAGGGATTGCTCGCCGCGGCCCAGGCCCGCCAGGCCCGCGAGGGACAGCAGACCAAGATGAGCCTGGTCTACGAGTACCTGACCGGCCCGGAGTTCCGTGCCCGGCTCGAGGCGCTCGTCGAATCCTACGAGACGATGCAGGAAGACCTGGAGAAGGAGAAGAAGGCGATGACCGCGCACTGGTCCAAAAGGGCCAAGCAGCTGGAGCGGGCGCTGGAGGCCGCGGCGGGGATCGGCGGCGATGTGCAGGGCATCGTGGGGCGCGCCTTCAACCAGATCGAAGGTCTGGATGTGAAAGCGCTGGGGGGCGGGGAGAGGTAGCGGTGCGTGCTCAAGGGGTGCCCGTCGTCATCGGCAGTCCATCCCGCATGACGCGCTCGACGGTCTCGCAGAAGCGGTCGATCTCGTCGAGGGTGGTGTAGACGCTGGGGGTGATGCGCAGCCCCTCGAACTCCTCGTGCTTGATCGCGACGGTGAGGATTTTGTGCGCTTCCCACAGGTGGATGCAGAGCGCCTCGGTGTCCACACCGTCGATCCGGACGTTCCCGATCGCGCACGAGAAGCGCGGGTCGAGGCTGGTGTTGAGTGTGATGCGGCCCTTGCCGCTGTCGAGCAGGCGCTTCGCCCAGCGGTCGCGCAGGAAACGCAGGCGGGCTTCCTTTCGGGCCCCGCCGATGGCTTCGTGCAGATTCAGGGCCTCGTTGATGGCCAGCGTCTGCGCGACGGGGTGGGTGCCGATCTCCTCGAACTTGCGGATGTTGCCCCGGTTCTCGGCGGTTGAACCCATCAGCGACCAGAGGTCCCCGATCCTGTCGCGCCGCACGTACAGCAGCCCGCAGCCGTGGGGTGCAAAGAGCCACTTGTGCAGGCTCACGCCGTAGTACTCGCAGTTCAGGTCCGGGATCCTGAACTCGAACTGGGCCAGGGCGTGGGCGCCGTCCACGATGACGGGGATGCCCCCGTTGCGGGCGCGGGCCATCTCCACGATGTCGCGGACGGGCATGACCTGGCCCGTGAGGTTGACGACGTGGCAGATGAGGATGAGCTTCGTCCGGGGCGTGATTCCCTGTTCGATGGCGCGGACGGCTTGGGCGGGGTCTTCGCAGGGAACGGGAATCTTCACCTGCCGAAGGACGATCCCCTCGCGGCGCTCGCGCTGGCGGAACGTCGTGAGCATGCGTGGATAGTCCTGCGTCGTGGTCAGGACTTCATCGCCCGCCTTCAGGTCGAACCCGAACTGGCAGATCTGCAGACTCTCGGAACTGTTGCGGGTGAGGGCGAGCTCCTCGGGGTCGCAGCCCCAGCGCCGGGCCAGTCGTTGGCGTACGCCCTCCCGCGCCGGCTCCTGCTCGCGCCACAGGACCACCGGCGGCGGCCACGAGTTGGCCCGCGACAGGTGCCGCTCCACCGCTTCCTGCACGATGCGGGGCGAGGGGCTGACCCCGCCGTTGTTCAGGTTGATGCAGGACCGGTCCATGGTCCACATCTGCTGCACCGTCAGCCAGAAGTCCTCGCCGGTTTCGCCCGCGGGCGCGGCCTCGATCTCGCGCAGGATGCTCGACGCGGCGCGGGCGGGGCGGGGGAGAGTACCCAGGGCCGCCAGCCCGGCGAACGCGGCGGGGTAACGGATCGAGCCGAGCACATCGCGGCGGGTGATCATGGCGGATCATTGGCGGGGTGTGGCGCGCCGCTACTGCACGGCGGGACGGATAAGCCCCGACCCGGAGGGTCGGGCCACCCTCGTGGAATTGGATGCGTAGCCTGTGCCCTGCATGAGCCGCCGCATCCCCATCCATATCAAGATCATCATCAGTCTCCTGCTCGGCGCGGGTGTGGGCGTCGCGCTCAACCTGCTCTGGACCGAAGGGACATGGAGCGGTCTGGGCGTGGGGGACAAGAGCGCGTTTCTTGCCGGGCGGGAGTCCGCGGCCAACGAGGGGGCCGGGCTTGGCGCGGCGGCGGCGAAGTTTCTGATCGATGCCAACCGCTTCATCGGGCAGTTGTTCATCAGGTGCCTTCGCTTCGTGGCGGTGCCCATCGTGCTCTTCTCGCTCATCGCCGGGGCGGCGAGCCTGGGCGATGTGCGAAAACTGGGCCGCATCGGCGGCAAGACCCTGGCGTGGTTCACCACCACCACGGTCATCGCCATCATCGCGGGCATGACGCTGGCGCACACCATCCGCCCCGGCACGCTGGTGGGCGAGGCGTCGCGCGAGAAACTGACGACGCAGTACAAGGAAGAAGCGGCCAAGAACAGCGCCGAGGGGCAGAAGCGGGCCGCGACGCTCTCGGCCTGGGATCAGATCCTCAACACCGTGCCCGTCAATCCCTTCGGGGCGCTGGCAACGGCGGAGATGATGCAGGTGGTGGTCTTTGCTTTGGCGCTGGGCGGGGCGCTGACGCTGGTGCCGCGGGAGAAGGCCGCCGGGGTGATCGGGGCGTGCCAGGCGCTGACCGAGGCGGTGACGCACCTGGTGCAGTGGTTCATGCGGCTGGCGCCGGTGGCGGTCTTCGCGCTCATCTGCCCCATCGTCGCGACGACGGGGCTGGACGTGATGGGGGCGCTGGGGGCGTACGCGCTCACGGTGGTCGGCGGCCTGGCGCTGGTGAACTTCGGGGTCTACCCGGCGATCCTGCGGCTCTTTACGCCCTCGGAAAACAAGGTGACCTTCCGGCGGTTCTTCCGCGCGATGGCCCCGGCGCAGTTGCTGGCCTTTTCGTCGTCGAGTTCCAACGCCACACTGGCGGTGAACATGCAGTGCGCCCGGCGCGTGGGTGCGCCGGCGGAGATCGTGAGTTTCGTGCTGCCGCTGGGGGCCACGATCAACATGAACGGCACCGCCCTGTACCAGGCGGTGATCGCCGTCTTTCTCTCGCAGTTGTACGGCATCGACCTCACGTTGCACGATCAACTCATGATCGTGCTGACCGCGACGCTTGTGGCCATCGGCTCGGCGGGGATCCCCGGCGCGAGCGTGGTGCTTATGGTCGTGGTGCTGCAAGCGGCCCACGTCCCTCCCGAGGGGATCGCCGTGGTGCTGGGCATGGACCGCATCCTCGACATGTGCCGCACGGTGGTCAACACCGGCGGCGACGCCATGACCGCCGTCGTGGTCGCGTCGAGCGAGGGGCGGCTGCTCACCGAGGAAGAGGCGGCCCGGGCCGAGGAGTGATCCGCCTCACGGGCTGGGCACGAGGATGGTGCCCCCGTTCTCGGTATCGCGCTCGCCGCGCACGCACGCGAGAATGACGTCCGCCACCGCGCCGGGCGAGAGCGTCTTGCTCTTCGGCAGGCTCGTCTCGGGGAACATCGACCGGAGCAGGTCGGTCTCGACCGCGCCGGGCGCGACCGCGAAGCCCCGGATGCCCAGTTTCGCGCCGGCTTTGGCCACGCTTTTCGCTAGGAGGTTCACCGATGCCTTCGCCGCGGCGTAGGCGTAGAGCATGTCGAACGGGTCCACCGTCGCCATCGACGAGACGTTCACGATCACCCCGCCCCGTCCTTCGGCCCGCGCCTGCTTTTCCATGATGGGCCAGGCCCGCGAGATGATGACCGTCGGTGCGACGGCGTTCACCGCGAAGACGTGCCGGATGAAGGCCGCATCGCTGCGCCCGATGGTCGCCGCGGCGGACCATCCCGCGTTGTTGATGATCGCGTCGAAGCGGCCCCACCTGGCCCCGGCGAGGTCCACCAGGCGCTCGGGGTGGTCCGGCTCGGCCAGGTCGCCGGGAACGGCGAGCCACTCGCTCGTGAGTTCGTGGCCCACCGCGTCGAGCCGGTCGGCCCGGCGGCCCGAGAG
>DDSA01000125.1:0-219 GCA_002343715.1 Phycisphaerales bacterium UBA2402
CACGATGCCCATGTTCGCCTGCTTGGGCGCGGCGGGAGCGGTGGCATCGGCCTTCTTGTCCTTCGATGACGAGTCGCAGCCGACAGCGAGCAGCCCAAAGCAGGCGGCGACCAGCACGAGCGAGGAACGGTTCTTCATGGTGAATCTCCTGAGTGAAGCGGACAGAAAGCCAAGCGTACGCCGTCCCTTCAAAAAGCGGCGGGCCGCCTTCGGGCGGCC
>DDSA01000125.1:444-1461 GCA_002343715.1 Phycisphaerales bacterium UBA2402
GGCCCGCCACGAACGATCACGCCGGGTCACGAGCCGCAGCACGACCCGCCGGTGCAGCACCCGGGGGGGCAGCCGTCAGGCGGGCAGGGGCAGCACCCCTGCGGGCAGCAATCCGGCGGGCAGGTGCATCCGTCGCCGCACGCGCCCTCGGCCCCGATGGGCGAAGCGAAAAACGACGCGGCGGAAGCAACCACGGGGATCAAGGCGGTCAACATGGGTAAACTCCTTCTCGATGGGCGTGCGGTCTCACCGCCGCCTCATCGTGATTGGTGAATGGGAAACATCGCCCGGCACACCGGTGCCGGACGCACTCGATCAACGTTGGTCAAAGCACTCCCCGCCGGATCAGATCGTCCAGCAGCACAAGAAGGCGCGTCGGGTGTCGGCATCGACCGGCCACGCCCCGCGCCCCGAAGGCCTCCACGGGCCTTCAATCATCGGCTTCTGCGGCCGGAGCGCAAACTGGCTTGGAACTAATACTGGTTTCTGCCTGGGTTCAGCGCGAGATGCACCCGCCGCTCGCCCATCGGTCAGGTGCGTGACCTGCCCCACACAACACCGGGCGGGATCGCCTCCGCAGCACCGCCACAAGAGCGGCAACCCAGATCCGGGATCGGACCAGGCCAACGCCGATTCTTCCGTCGCCGCCCCGCAGCACGCGGGTTCATCGGTCGCGGCGCAGCACGAGGCAGGCCCGCAGCAGGACTGTCCCTGCCCGACGCAGCACGACCCCGACCCGTTCAGGCAGAGCGAAGCGCACAGGCCCATCGCCCACCCGAAAAGGGGCTGCAGCAGAATCGCCGAAATGGCGAAGAGGCCACGCACGATGTACTCTATAGCTCTGTGGCCACCGTCGGGTTCGCGCTGTGCCCCTCGATCTGCAGCCGCAGCAGGTCCGCGTAACGCCCGCCGTGCGTGACCAGTTCGTCGTGGCTCCCCAGTTCGATGATCTCTCCGCCCTGCATCACCGCGATGCGGTCGGCGCTGCGCACGGTGCTCAGGCGATGGGCGATGACG
>DDSA01000125.1:1669-4641 GCA_002343715.1 Phycisphaerales bacterium UBA2402
CTCAGGCGATGGGCGATGACGAAGCACGTCCGCCCCCGCATCAGCACCGCGAGACTCCGCTGGATGAGGGCTTCGCTCTCGCTGTCGAGGTTGCTCGTCGCCTCGTCCAGGATCAGAATGCGCGGGTCCGCCAGGATCGCCCGCGCGATGGCCAGGCGCTGCTTCTGCCCGCCGCTGAGGCGCACGCCCCGCTCGCCGATGAGCGTGCCGTAGCCCTTCTCCGTCTCGCCGATGAAACCGTCGGCGTTCGCGGCCTTCGCCGCGGCGATGATCTCATCGGCGCCCGCCTCGCGCCGGGAGTAGGCGATGTTCTCGGCGATGGTGCCGTCGAAGAGAAAGACATCCTGCTCCACGATGCCCAAGAGCGAGCGGTAACTGCGCACGTCGATCTCGCGAAGGTCGCGCCCGTCGAGCAGGATGCGCCCCTTCGCGGGGTCGTAGAACCGGGCCACGAGGTTGCAGAGCGTGGTCTTGCCGCTGCCGCTGGGGCCGACCAGGGCGATGGTCTCCCCCGCCGCGACATCGAGCGACACACCCCGGATCACGGGTTCCGGCTCCGTCGGCGCTGCGCCGGCATCGCCCTTGCGCTTCTCAGCCCGCGGGTACGCGAACCAGACATCCTGCAACTGCACGCGGCCACGCACGCTCTCCGCGGCAAGCACCACCCCATCCGGCCCGCCGGCGAACTCCCGCTCCTCGGCGAAGAGATCGAGCACGCGGTCGAGCGCGGCGAGGTTGCTCTGGATCTGGCTCGCGGTGCTGGTCAGGGTTTCCAGCGGCCCCAGCAGCATCAGCAGGTAGGTGCTGAACATCATCAGGTCGCCCAGCGTCAGGTTCCCATTGAGCACCTGCGTGCCGCCGTAGATCAGCACCGCCGCGCTCGCCGCGGGGATGAGCACGGCCCAGGCCATTTCCAGGATCCGAGACCACCACCACGTCAGCACCTCGATGCGGGTCATGTAGTGCTGGCCGGTGGTGAAACGCTGGGCCTCGGCGTGCTCCCGCGCGAAGCCCCGCACCACCCGGACCCCGCCGAACGCCTCGGTCGTGCTCGCGTCGATCGACTGGCGGGCCTGCTTCTGGTCGCGGTACAGCGGTCGGATCCGCGCGATCCACGTGCGGTGCGTCACCCACACCAGCGGGAAGAGCGCGATGGCCCCGCCCAGCATCCGCCAATCGACCACCGCCAGGATGATCAGCGTGCCGACCAGTTGCACGACCGCCCGCCACGGGTTGTAGACCATGCTGAAGAGCAGTTCGCCCGCCAGCCCCCCGTCCTCCCGCAGCAGGCTCGCCATCCCACCGCTCTTGTAATGCTGGACCCGGTGCAGCGGCAGCCGCCCCGCGTGCTCGAAAGCCGCGCGCCGCAGTTCAACCTGGATCCTCTTGGTGATGCGTGTGAACTGCCACCGCCCCACCGTGCCCAGCATCACGCCGAAGAGCGCCAGCCCGATCATCACCCCGCCCAGCCACCAGAGCATCGCGTAGCGGTCCTCCGGGATGAGCAGGAGATCCCTGATCCCATCAGGAATCCCCGCCGGGCCGGGATTGTCAGACAGGATGTAATCCAGCGCTACCTTCGTGCTCGCAGGGATCGCCAACCCGGTGACCGTCACCACCGACAGCGTCGCCAGCCCCAGCATCACCCAGGGCCGGTGCGGCTTCGTGAATCTCCAGAACTCGGCGAAGAGCCGCCAGAACGTCCGCGAACGCTTGTGCTTGTCGCGCTTGGGGTTCGCTTCCGCCGAGCCGCGGGTGGACCACGTCGGATCGGTCTTGATCGACTCGCGGTAGGATTTGTAGCGGGCGCTGCTGCTCTCCCGGCGGGGGACCATCAAGCAAAGGGTAGGGGCCGCGGGCCTTGTCGTTCCCGCCGCAAGGGCCGCGTGAAATGACCGTAGAATTCCACGTGACCGGTGCACACGCCGATACACGGGTTCCGGGCGCTCACTCGCCTTCCGTCGCCGAACGCCTCCGGCCCTTCCACGAGTTGCCGATCCGCGGCGAGTGGGGCAACGCCATCGCCGCCCTCACCCACGCCGCCCTCTTCGTCGGCGCGGTCTGGTCCTGGTCGGCGGGCTGGTGGCCGGTCACGGTCATTCTCTGGTGCCTCATCGCGTGGATGAACCACGCCGCCCTCACGCGCCTGCACGAAGCGGCCCACGGCATGCTCTCGCGGCTGGGGTGGTTGAGCGAGGCGCAGGGCATCGTGATCGGCACGCTGGCCCTCACTCCCCTGAGCGTCTACCGCTACGTCCACGCGCGGCACCACGCCTGCCTCGGCGGGCCGCACGATCCGGAGTTCTGGCCCTACAACCTGCCCGGCTCGCCTCGCTGGCTCCGCCTCACATACGCCTGGGCGGAACTGCTCGTCGGATGGGCGCTGACCCCGGCCCTCTATTCCGTGCGCACCGCCGCGGCGTGGAAACACATCGCGCGGCGTCAGCGCACGCGCCTGGCGTGGGAATGGCTCCTGCTCGCCGCCTTCTGGATCGGGGTGGTGTGGGCCGTGGATGCCCTGGGCTGGTGGGAGTGGTTCCTGGTGGGATTCATCGCCCCCGCGTGGCTGGCGGGCACAATGCAGACGATCCGCAAGTTCACCGAGCACCTGGGCATGTTCGGAGAAGGGATCATCGCCATGACGCGCACCGTGATCTACTCGGGACGGTGCGGAAAGGCCGCCTCCTCCAGCCAGCGGCATGTCGAGCACCACGCGACCCACCACCGCTACGCGCGGATCCCGTATTACGTGCTTCCCGAAGCCACCGACATCATGTACGAAGATGCGCCGGGGGGGCGGACCTTTCCTAACCACTGGCGAGCGATGCTCGACATGCTCCCCCACCTGCTGGACCCAAGGCTGGGAGCGCAGTGGAAAAACTAACACCGAAGTCCAGGCGGCGGTAAACACCGCGGTTCGTCGAGACCGTTATTCCTCATCATCCCCGCCCCGCCGCTTGCCCCAGCGGGGC
>DDSA01000125.1:4875-5135 GCA_002343715.1 Phycisphaerales bacterium UBA2402
CCCCGCCGCTTGCCCCAGCGGGGCTTCTCCTTCTCCACCTTGTCAAGGGCCACGCCCCCCGCCAGACGCACCATGCCGGAGCCCAACTCCGTTTCCACCGCGCGGACGAACGCCGGCCCCAGACCGATGCGGATCTTGGGGTCCGCCGCCATCAACGCGACGGTGTGCTCGGTCCCCACGACGATCTCGACGGGGAAGGATGATGCGGGCGCGGGCTGGGCGGGGTGCCCACGGACGATCTCGGCCAGCCGCTCGAGCGC
>DDSA01000125.1:5347-5912 GCA_002343715.1 Phycisphaerales bacterium UBA2402
GATCTCGGCCAGCCGCTCGAGCGCGCCCGATGCAGCGCCGTTGAGTTTGAGTTCATCGACGAAGAGTCGCACCCTGCCGCCGTCGAGGGGCACGCCGTCGATGGGGACAAGACGATCAATCATCACCTGCGGCTCGCCGCGCTTGAGGTCCACCCGCCCCAGGACATACACCACGTTCTCCTTGGTCGCCAGGTGGCCGTAGGTGGAATAGCAGTCCGTGAACATGACGCAGTCGCAGGCCCCAAGCGAGTCCTCGACGGTGAGGATGCCCATCTTCTGGCCCGCGCTCTTGCCGTTCTTCACGATCACCGTCCGCACGTCCTGGATCATCGCCGCGAGCACCACGCGGGCGTCCTGCTGAAGGTCCTTGATCGTCGCGGTGGTGGCGCTGGTGAAAGTGCTGTACCACCCCTTCCACCGGTCCAGCGGGTGGCTGCTCACGTAGAAGCCCAGCACCTCTTTCTCTTTGGCGAGGGTCTCGGCGTCGTTCCACGGTTCCATCTTCGCCAGCGGCGCGGCCGCCGCCCTGGCCGGCCCCGCCTCGCCACCGCCGAACAACGCCGAC
>DDSA01000171.1 GCA_002343715.1 Phycisphaerales bacterium UBA2402
GTGTTGTCGACCCCAACGGCCGTCCCCCGCTGCAGGCCGTGCCCGCGGCGATGCAGCGCGATGCGCTGCGGTGGTGCATCGACAACACCTTCTACGACGACTCCTACGGATTGACGCCCGA
Source organism: Phycisphaerales bacterium UBA2402 (assembly GCA_002343715.1). Classification (GTDB taxonomy): domain Bacteria; phylum Planctomycetota; class Phycisphaerae; order Phycisphaerales; family UBA1924; genus UBA2402. The sequence continues at coordinate 122 of DDSA01000171.1, forward strand.
ACTGCTGGAGCGCATGACGACGGACAAGTGGATGGACTGGGGCGGGTTCAGTGAAGCCCGCAGCGAGAGCACCTGGCCGATCCACGACCGCATCGCGGGCATCCAGGCGATGACCCTCACGCGCCTGATGAACCCCACGACGCTTCGCCGCGTCTACGACAACGAGTTCCGCGTCGGTACCGAGCAGGACGTGCTGACCCTGCCCGAACTGCTCGACACCATCAACAACGCGGTGTGGAGCGAGTTGGATAAAAGCCCCGGCGGCAGTTACACCGCCCGCAAGCCCTACATCTCGAGCCTCCGCCGCAACCTGCAGCGCGAGTACCTCGAGCGGATGATCGACCTGACCCTGCCGGGCGCGGGCAGCGGCGAGGCGTACAAGGCCATCAGCAACCTCGCCGTGTACCGCCTGCGTCAGCTCCACGACCGCATCACCGCGATCATCGGAGAGAAGGGCGACAAGGCCGGGAACCTCGATCCCTACAGCCTGGCTCACCTCAACGAAGCCAAGATCCGTATTGGCAAGGCCCTTGATGCCGGCTACGTCTACAACCAACCCGCGGGCGGCATGGGCGGCATGCCCTTCTTCATCTTCGGACAGCCGACCGAAGGCCCCAAGCCGGTTGACATGGGCACTCCAGAGGAAGGCCGCTGAACATTCAGACTCTGTAAAGCATTATCTGTCAACAAGTTACGACGCCCGGGCCGCCCAAGCCCGGGCGTCTTTTTTGGAGTGCTGAACCGCAACCGTCAGGCCGTGTGGACAGGGTGTGGAGCAAGTGACGCCCGACGACAACAAACATACACCCACACCCTACTTATGGGTCGGAGCAGAGCCGGGAGTCTATGTGAAAGTGTCGCGGCGCCGCCGAAGCCGACAGGATGCTGTCAGGAATACACGGGGGATAAAATGACGTAAACACCTGACACAAATAGATTTACGACACTTTATTCTGCTTCTCCACATACCGACAGGGCTTGGATCTATAACGATGAATTGAATTCTTCTATTACAGAAAGAAAGACCACCACCTGCCAAGACCAAGCACGTGTAAGCCGCCCCATTTGCCTACCTCAACTCATCGGTGTGGATAAGTCAGAATGTTGCGCGCTCAGTCATGGTAGTTGAGGCGTGTTTGTTTGGGCCTCGTTGGCATTGTCGGCACCAAACTGTTGTCCGTTGAGCAACTTCATCTTCTGCAAGGCAGCGACCGCACCGTACGCACGGCAGACCGCCGCGGCCATAGACCCGGTGGGTGAGGGTCGCGGTACCCGAGTTTCCATCGGCATCCTGGTAATCTCTGAGGGTGCTCCCGCCGCGGGAGATGGCTTCGGCAAGGATCGCCCGAAGCGCGGCGGCCATGCGTTCGAGAGCGGGCTGGCTGACGGATCGAGATGACTGCCTCGGTGAGATGCCGGCCTCGAAGAGGGCCTCATCGGCGTAGATGTTGCCCACGCCGGCCAGAACGGACTGATCGAGGAGGAGCGCCTTGATGGCGCGGCCGCCGCGTGCAGGTGACTTGCTGTGATGTCCAGCGCATCGGGGCCCAGGGCGTTCCAGCGGTGAGCGAGCAGGGCATCCACGCTGGGGAAAGTCCAGAGACCGCCGAATCGGCGGGGGTCGCGGAAGCACAATCTCGTCGTGCTTCCATCCGCGTGTTTCATGAGCCAATATGCGTGAATGTGGTTGTTCGTGAGTGCCGCGTTCCTGTGGCGGACCAGCAACTGACCGGACATGCCGAGGTGAACACACAGAACTCGTCCGTCATCGGCGATGATGGACAACTGCTTGCCACGGCGGGTCAACTCAACGATCCTCGCGCCCCGCAGCAAGTCGGGCGCTGAAGTCCGGTGCCCGCGGCCGTGTCCGTCGATGGATTCGCAGACATCGGCCCGCAGCAACTGCGCATCGGTTACCTTGGCACCGATCAGGTGCGGCAGGAGGGACCGGCGGAGACTCTCGACCTCGGGCAGTTCGGGCACAGGACCGATTGTTCCACGCCGCGCATCCCGGGGAAGGAGTCCGGTGGTTCAGCGTCGTCCGAGCAGGGCTTTGATCTCGTCGAGTTCGCGGCGCATCTCGAGGAACTCCTCGGCGCTGACGCCGCGGACGAAGCGCTCGAGCAGGACCGAGGCCTTGACCTTGCGCACACCGCCGACGGCGGGCACCTCGCTCCAGTCGATGCGCTGCGCGGCGATGGCGAAGATGTGCCCGGTGGGGAACTTGGCGGGGTTGTCCTTCATCGCGCAGCCGGGGGTGTCGGAGGTGATGAGGTAGTCTCCCGGCTCGATGGTGCCGGCACCGGAATCGATGATCCAGACATCGGTGTTGCCGACGGCGGCGATCTGGGCGATGTTGTGCGGATGAGTGAACGTCTCGCCGGGCAGGCTCACGAGGTACACGCCCAGCACGGCCGGGTCGTTGGCCCGCGCTGTGGGCACCACGCCGTAGACGGTCTCGCCCTGCTCCTTGCCGCCGAGGATGGAGTTGCGGCCGGTCATGGACATAAGCGTGATCGGTTCGGCGGGTTGTTCGAGGCGGGCGTAGTGAACGCCGGTGAATGCGCCGTAGGTGACAACACCCGCGGCGACGGAAACAGAGCCCACGACGCTGTCATCGCGCGCCCACGCGAGGAGTTCACCATCGGAACCGTAACGGTCGATCTTCGCGACGCGGGCGTTGAGTGCTTCGACGTGGAGGCGGGCATCCACGGAGCCTGAAGATGTCCCGATGCCGACGTTCCCGTTGCTTTCAATCTGCATCAGGTAGGGGTTGGCGGCGTAGTCCTTATTGGTGCCGAAGGTAAAGCGGAGGGCGTTGGCGGGCGTTGTGCTGGTGGAAGTGCGTCGCGCGATGCCCCAGGTGTTGACGAGCGCTCCCGAGACGACTTCCTTCATCGCGATGGCCGATCCCCAGTTCCCGCTGTTGCTGCTGTAGAGGCCGATGGTGGCGTCGGCGGCTTCGACGATGAGGTCGTCATTCTCAAGTGCCGCGGCGGGGAGGACAAGGTCGGTTTCACGGACATGAAGCGTGGCTTGCGGGATCGGTTCGCCAATGCCGATCCACCCGGCGGCATCGGCAGAGATCGCGACAGCCGGGGCGCCGTCGCTGGCGGCAAGGGAACTGTGAAGATGGTCGCCACGGGCGACGGTCGCGGCGGTCCCGTTGAAACCACCCGATGTTGTGAAGTTTGCCGCGAGTGAGACGGCCCCGGTGGCACCACCACCGGTCAGCCCTGTCCCGGCAGTGACGGCGGTGATGTCCCCGCCGCTGTCATTGTCGATGCCGTCGGCGAAGCCCGCGGGGATCCCGGTGAGGGTGGTCCATGGGGTGGTGTGATCGCTGCGGCTGACGGTAGAGGCGGTGCCCGTACCGCCGTATGCCACGCTGAGTGTGGCATTGCCCGATGTGGCTCCGCCGGTGAGGCCCGCCCCTGCGGTAACGGCGGTGATGTCCCCGCCGCTGTCGTTGTCGAATCCGTCGGCGAAGCCGGCGGGGACATTCACCAAGCCCTCCCACTGGGCCGAGTGCGCGTAGTGAGCCTGAGGCGATGGCGACACGTACTGGCGCGGCGAGAGCGTTGTGAAGGCACCCTCCCCCGCCGGGGAGACTTCAATCTCGATCCAACGCAGTCCACCATCGAACATCGTCTGGTCATAGGGCAGTTCGACCGAGAAGCGTCCATCCTCGAGTGTGATGTTGGATGCCAGGCTTGGAGCACTCACCGTCGCGCCCCCGGTGAGTGCATCGAAGAGCGTGAACCTCAGGTCCACCGGTCCAGCCGCGGGCACTCCCGCTTCCTTGAGCTCGCCCTGGTAGGTGATGCCGGTTGACACGCCGCGGGCGCGGATCATGGCGTAACCGAGGTCAGCGATAAATGTAGACCATTCCATAGGCGGATCTACGTTTGCCGCCAGATTGGTGGAGTTGAGCGGGATGTCGTTCATGGCAACCCAGAGGCGGCCTGGAAAATACGAAGTCTGGCGGTCGAAGTTATAGGGGAAGTTGTTGGTGTTGTTGTACCCGACAATCAGGCCGACGAAGAAGACACCCCTCACCTTGACGGGACTCGGCAAGGGATAGGTGTTGAAAATGTTGGAGAGCGTGTTCTGAACCGCGACGGGGAACTCGGCGAGCAGCACGCCATCTGTCGGGTCACCATCGTCATTAGGGTCATCCCAGATGGCCACGCGGGTTGCGACAGGAACATCAACCCGCCCCCACGCCAACTGCACCGACTCGATCACCTCGGCGGAGGGGATGGTATCGAATCTGTGCATGAGCACGGTTTCCGCGTTGGCCTTGAACATCGTTGGATTGAGTCGGTACCGCACGTCCGCCACGCCATCATCCCAAAAGTACGATACATTGCGCGGCGCGTATGAACGTGTTGCCTGCGGGAGTTGCGGATCGGGCTGGGCCACCTGCGCCGGGGCAGAGGCCGCGATGGCCGCAATAAGTGGAAAGAGGGTGGATGCTGCGTGCTTCATGGATACCTCTGTTCAGGAATAGGGTCGCGCCCCGCGGTTTTGGCTCAGGGCAGTTCTCCCGAGCATACCAAAGGGGATCCCGAAATCGGACATCAAAAGTAAAAGAAAATAAAAAAAACACGAGTACTCGGACATGAAATCACTTCCGGCGAGCCCGGAAAAAGGCCCGTAAGAGCGCTCCCGACTCTTCCGCCAAGACACCGCCGATTGGTGTCAAGCGGTGATTCAGGCGCGGGTCTTCGGTGAGGCGCATCAGCGAGCCGCACGCGCCCGCCTTCGGGTCCGGGGCACCGAAGACCACCCGCCCCAGCCGAGCGTTGACGATCAGCCCGGCGCACATGGGGCACGGTTCCAGCGTGACCACCAGGGTGCAATGGTTGAGCCGCCAGTCACCGACCTTTTTCGCGGCCCGCAGAATGGCGAGAAACTCGGCGTGGGCGTGGGGGAGTCGGTCGGTTTCCCGGCGGTTGGCCGCACGGGCCAGGATGATCCCGGTCGCCGTTTCGTAGACCACAGCACCGACCGGGACTTCTCCCCGTGCCGCGGCCAGGCGGGCACGCCGGAGGGCGAGCCGCATCACAGCCTCGTCAATCGGGGTGGGATGCGTGGTTTGGGCGGACACAGGAGGAGCGTACGGCGGGGGCATCAAGTGAAAATCCTGGGACGGGGGGTTCTGCTAAAAAACGCGAATACACATTTTCTTCTTCCAATATTGTTTCAATTGCAGGTCCGACGATGCGCTCGGCGTCTATCTTGGGGTCAATCTTGGTAGTTGACTTTTGTTGTTTCACCATCCCATGAAGGAGAACCCATGCGGTTGTGTTCCATACAGGCCCTGTTGCTTGGCCTACTCGTTGTCTTGCTTTCGGCCCATCCATCTCAGGGCCAGGCTCCGGTTGGAACGTCCTTCACTTACCAGGGCATGTTGAAACGGTTTGAAACGCCCTTCCCGACAGGGCAGGTGGACATGCGTTTCACGTTGCACGACGCACCCACCGGCGGCAACCAGATCGGGCCGATGCTCGGCGTGAACTTCCTCGAAACGCAGGCCGACGGCACGTTCACGGTGGAACTGGACTTCGGGTCTTCCCCCTTCGCGGGACAGGCCCGCTATCTGGAAGTGTCGGTGCGACTCTCCCAGCACCCTCAACTGCCGCACCAGGTGCTGACGCCGCGGCAGGCCATACGGCCGACACCCTACGCGCTGCACGCGCTGAACAGCCCACCGGGGCCGCCGGGTACGCCCGGCCCGGAGTTGTCGTGCACGCTGACGGTGCCGACGTTCTCGATCCCTGCGAACGCGTGGCGCGACATCTCGTTCACAGGGGCGATCACGAACATCGGGAGCCCGGCGCTGTGGAATAGCGCCACCCCAGCGCGGATGACCGCGCCGGTGCCGGGTCTGTATCTGATCAGCACGGCGATCCGGATGGACGGTGGCTCCTCTGCGGACCCGCTGATGCGCGTGACGGTGAACGGCTCGCCTGTGGCAAACTACCAGGCGTATACGACCGCACCCGAGCGCCCGACGCTTGGCGGGACGGTGTCGGTGTATCTGACGGCGGGCCAAGTGGTGGAGGTGCAGGTGTACCGCGTTGGAGCGGGTTCAACCGTGTGGGGCGGCGAGTCGTCGGTGTCGATGACGCTGGTGACCACGGGGCAGCAAGGTCCTGCGGGCCCGCCAGGGGCCGATGGCGCATCGCCGTGGGTGCAAGGACCGGGAGGTGTAGTGTCGTACACGGGCGGCCGAGTCGGCATCGGCACCAGCAACCCAGCCCAATCAATCATGCTGGACATCCAAAGCGCGGAAGAGACCGCGATTCGAGGGAGTTCCGACGCGGAGCGGGGCTACGGAATTGAGGGGTATGGTTACAACGGAGGTTTATTCTGGGGGGTCGACATAGGGCTGATTGCTTATGGCAACAATACCGGCCTTTTGGGGCAGGGATCTTATGTTGGGGTTGAAGCGTTGGGTACCGTCGGCGTCTCGTCACGCGGCTTGCTTACGGGTCTCGTGTCCCGCAATGAAAGCGCAGATCCTTCAAACGCGGCCGTGTTTGCCATCAATGAACACCCAACCGGCAACGCCGGCCTCTTCCAGGGCAACGTTAGCATCACCAGCGGCGCGCTCATCATCGGCGGGCTGACGATCGACGCCTCGAACACGGGCCTGACCGCGGCGCACATCGCCAACCGGACGCGCTCCTTCACGCTCAGCCACTCCGCCTTCGCGGGCGGGCCGGCTTCGTTCTTCTTCTACGGTTCGGGAACCGGCCCGCCGCGGGGCAGCCCGACGTGCGTGGGCATCGCCGATACCGACACCGGCCAGGGGGGTGTCACCGCGACCTTCTCGATGCCCGAGGACTACGTCCCCGGCACGCCGGTCACCTTCCAACTCGCGTGGTCGTGCGCCGAGACCGACGGCTCCCGCTCGAATCTCGTCGAACTGCGTTTCGCCCCGGTGACGTCCATCACGACCACGGGCATCGCGACTCCCGTTCGCGCGACGCTCTCGCGTCCGGCACCCGGGTACGCCCTCCGCACAGACACGATCGAAGGTCCGTACACCTCGTGGCCGGATTCGTCATGGGTTCCGGGGCAGATGATGGTTCTGACCATCTCCCGCGACCCCAATGACTCGGCTACGGGCAACATCTTCCTGTTCGGCGTCAAGATCACGTACCAGGCGGATCAATAACGCTCTTCGCGGAGTCCGACTCAACGCCGCGTTCCGGAGTTATCAGCCCGGAACGCGGCGTTTTTGTTCTTGCTCGAACGGCGCTTCTTAGGTAGGATGCTGGACCAGGAGGATTTTCCATGCGCTTCGTATCTGTTGTTGCGGCGAGCGTCGGTCTTGCCGCGTCTGTTGCTTTCGCCCAGCCCGTCACCACCGCGTTCACATACCAGGGGGAACTCTCTCAATCCGGCGCGCCCGCCGAGGGCGTGTACGACCTTCGGTTCCGTCTGTACAGCGCTTCGAGCGGCGGGTCCGCGGTGGGCCCGGTGCTCTGCTCGGACAACGTGGCTGTGTCGGGTGGGCGGTTCACGGTGGTGCTGGACTTCGGCGCGCAGTACGCGGGGCAGCAGCGATTCCTGGAGATCGAGGTGCGCCCCGACACCGGCGCGGCGTGCGGGGCCGGAGGCGGGTACACGCTGCTGTCGCCTCGTCAGGAACTGACGATCACGCCGTACGCGGCGTACGCGCTCGCCTCAGGGAACGCGGCGCTGTTGAACGGCCAGGGCCCCTCGTACTACGGCAACGCGGGGAACCTGTTGTCGGGGACGCTGCCGGCGGAGCGTCTGGGACCGACGGTGTTCCAGACGGGGACCAACAACACGGTGACGGGGACGAACACCTTCACGGGTCCGACGACGTTCAGCAACCCGTCCAACGTCTTCTTCGGCGACGGGTCGAACCTGTCCGGGGTGTGGAAGCTGGGGGGCAACGCCGGGACGACATCATCGCACTTCGTGGGAACAACCGATGCGCAGCCGCTGACGCTGCGAACAGCGAACATGCGGGCGTGGCAGACGGAGTGGGTGCTGCAGGTGTACCCCGGCGCGCCGTGGGGCAACGTGAACTCCGCGGTCAATATTCTCGCGGGTTCTCCGCTCAACTCGATCAGCAGCGGTGTCACAGGCGCGACCATCTCGGGCGGTGGGGGCTTGTTCAGCGGCGGGTACGGCTCTCGCCCGAACCAAGTGACCGACTTCGGCGGCACGGTCGGCGGCGGCTTCGGGAACCTGGCGGGCAACGAGAACGGAAATCTGACAGACGCCGGACTCGCCACGGTCGGCGGTGGCGTCTTCAACGGGGCCGAGGGGCCTTACAGCGCCGTCTGCGGCGGCTGGGGCAACCGTGCGCTCGCTTGGTATGCGTTTGTCGGCGGAGGATCATTGAATCTCGCGGAGTATGGAGCCGTCGTGAGCGGCGGAATTCAGAACCAGGCGCTCACCGGAGCAGTCGTTGCCGGCGGGTACTGGAACTTGGCTCGAGGTTTCAACTCCAGCATCGGCGGGGGCTATGAGCAGCGCGCCCAGGGCGAATACTCGACCGTGCCGGGCGGCAAGCACAACGAGGCCGGAGGGAACCATTCCTTTGCTTCGGGCCATCGCGCCAAGGTCCGCGACGCCGCGGCCACCGGTGATGCCAATGGAGATGAAGGCACGTTCATCTGGGCCGACTCGACCGATGCCGATTTCATCAGCACCGGCCCCAACCAGTTCCTGATCCGCGCCGGGGGCGGGGTGGCGATCAACACCGTGACGCCGTCGGGCACACTCACCGTCGCCGGCTCTACCGGTGTGGCGAACACGGTGTCTGTGACGCAGCCTTCGATATCGAACAGCGTTTCCGCGATCCGGGGCACCATTACATCCGCTACGCCCGGGGCGTTCTCCGCCGGCGTCCGGGGCGTGAACAACGGCACCGGGGGGTTGGGCGTGGGCGTCTTCGGCTCGCACGCGGGCGGTGGGTACGGGGTGTACGGCACGGCGGGCGCCTCCGGGTGGGCGGGGTACTTCGACGGGCGCGTGAACGTGAACGGGGCCTTTAGCGCCACGAGCAAGGCCTTCCGGATCGACCACCCGCTGGACCCCGCGAACAAGGAGCTGTGGCACTCGTGCGTGGAGTCGCCGGACATGATGAATATCTACACCGGCGAGGCGACCACGGGCGAGGACGGGTACGCGACCATCACGCTGCCGGGGTACTTCGAGGCGCTCAACCGCGACTTCCGCTACTCGCTGACGGTGATCGACGACGACCCGGACACGTGGACGCTGGCCAAGGTGACGCGCGAGATCAGCGACAACACGTTCGAGATCCGCACGAGCGTGGGGCAGACCCGGGTCTCGTGGCTGGTGACGGGTGTGCGCAAGGACGCCTTCGCGGAGAAGCACCGGATCGTGCCCGAGCAGGACAAGCCCGCGGAGCAGCGCGGCACGTACCTCAACCCCGAGGCCTTCGGGCGGCCCCGCGCTGTTCACGGCGCGGAGTGACGTCTCAGGGCAGCGGGGGCATCTCCACTCGCAGTTCGGGTTGTCCCTTCGCCTGCGGCACGTCGATGATGAGGGGCGGAGCATCGCGCCTTGGTTGCACAAGCGTGGTGACGATGCGCACCTCGCCCCTCTCGTCGAAGGCGATGGGCACGATGAACTCCCAGGGGATCGGGGCCCGGTCGGTGGCGGGGTCGTAGTACGGCACGCCGAAATGCCAGATATAGACGGCCTTCTCCTGGTCCGCGTCCATCAGGATCGGCAGGCCGTGGCACGCGCCCAAACTCCAGACATCATCCCGCCCATAGATGAACTTGATGAAGAACTTCATCGACCAGAGGCGCTCCCACACGCTCGAGATGCCGTAGTTGAAAGCCGCCTGGCGGGTCTTGAAGGGAAGCGGCCGCAGGCCCGTGGGCAGGAAGACCGTTCCCGGCCTGGGGTTCGGCAGGAGTTCCTTCAGCCGGCGGCCGTTGGCCTCGTCGAGTTGCACGATCTGCCGCATCCGCGAGGCAGCGCCGATCGACAGCACGCCGCCCAGGATCAGCAGCGCGCCCAGCCCAGCCCCGGTGAGTCGCCGGTACCACGCGCTCAATCGATCGGCCTCGGGCGAGGCCGCCCCAGGCACGAAACTCAGTGGGTGGAAGAGGCGCGCGATGCCGTCCAGGAGGGGTGATGCCGCGATGAGCAGGCTCGCGAAGGGCAGGTACGTCACGCGGCTGAGCGGCTGGTACCCGCGGATGACGGCGATGGTCAGGGTGCTGCCCACGAAGGCGGCCAGTCCGAAGAGGGTCACCGCCCAGACCCGGGCGGGCCGGCGCGGGGGTGAGCCAAGCCCGTGCATTGGCGTGGTGCACCAAGCACGCCAGGCAAAGTAGCCCAGCCCGCCGAGCACGATGACCCAGACGGCCAGCAGCGGCCAGTTCTCCTGCAAGGCGCGCCCGCCGAGTTTGAGCGGGCCGACAGAGAAGTCCTTGAGTCCGATGTTGCGGATGAAGCCCTTGCCGAGGTTGAAGACTCTCTTGGGGATCCCCGCCAGGGGTTCATAGGACTCATCGGTGTTGCCAAGCCCCGGCTGCGCGAAGCGCTTGCAGAGATAGAGGTAGACGGGCACGAGCGCGCACGCCGCGGCCACGGGGATCCCGGGCCTGAGCAGCCGTCTGCGCCACGGTTCATCGTTCGGGCACGCGGCCCAGTAGGCGAGCACGAGCGCGGGGAAGGCGCCGCTGGCCTGCTCCTGAAAACCCAGCACCCCGATCGCGCCCAGGGAGATCGCCGCGCCCCACCACCACCCCCCGCCGCGGGCCAGCCGCAGGATGCACAGGACCATTCCCAGATAGATGAGCGAGGAGAAGAGCGTGCCGTACGCCGAGACCCACAAATACGCCTCGTGGTGAACACCCCATGCGATAAAGAAAAGCGCCGCAGCGCCCGATGCGTGGACGGAACGCCCCAACCCCCGCAGAATCCGGTAGAGAAACAGACCGGCCAAGCCGTGCCCGATCGCCCCGACCAGGTGCGCGGCCCAGAAGTGATCCCAGAAGATCGAGAGAATCGCCGGGATGACCGTGTGCAGCCAAGGGCGCAGGGCGTTGAGGTGCCCGGTCGGTTCCAAGTACGGGTCTCGGGTGGTCAGAACCCACCGGGCGATCTCGCCGCTCACCGGATCGCGCTGGGTGAAGAAATAGTCATCGTTCCACGGCCCGATGTCACCAAAGAAGAAAAAGGTTGCGAAGAGCCAAACCGTCAGCGCAAAAGAGATGCACGCCGCGGCCCTCCATCTCGATGTGACCTCCGAGTTGCTCATTCGGGCGCAGTCTATGAGTTCAGTCGGAAGACCGTTGATCGACACTGGTTGCCGCGGAGTCGTACGTGATTACGCCGAACCACACCCCCCGGAGTACACTTTAGAGACATCTCAATGAACCAAAGGTTGGTTCACGGTAGGTGACACACTTTTACAGAAGGACGAGCCATGCTCTGTCGGACGTTGATGACCGCCGCAACTCTACTTGCCGCGACCGCCGCGGCGCAGCCGACGGTTTCGGATCGAGAAGCCGCCGCCATCGCACAAGAAGCGTACATCTATTTTTATCCGTTGGTGACCATGGACATCACCCGCCGCCAATCGACGAACATCGAGGCGGGCAAGGAGATGGGCAAGGGGCCGATGAACATGTTCATCAACCTGCCCGAGTACCCCCCGGTGGACTTCAAGGTCGTCGTGAGGCCCAACTTCGACACGCTGTATTCGTCGGCGTGGCTTGATCTGACAAAGGAACCCATGGTCGTGTCCTCGCCCGACACACACGGTCGGTACTTCATGCTCCCGATGCTGGACATGTGGAGCGATGTCTTTGCCTGCCCCGGAACGCGTACGACGGGTGATGGCGCCGCGAACTATCTCGTGACCGGCCCGGGCTGGACAGGGACGGTTCCCCCGGGGATGCAGCAGATCGCCGCGCCCACGCCGTACGTGTGGATCATCGGCCGGACCCGGACGGACGGCCCCAAGGACTATGAGGCGGTGCACGCGATCCAGGCGGGGTACAAGGTGACGCCGTTCTCGCGCTGGGGCAAGCCGGCGGAGGCTCCCGCGTCCTTCACGCCCGACCCGTCCGTGGACATGAAAACTCCTCCGAAGACCCAGGTCGACACGATGTCCGGCGAGCGGTACTTCACGTACGCGATGGACCTGCTCAGGAAGCACCCGCCCCATATCACCGATCAGCCCATCATCGACCGCATGAAGCGCATCGGCCTGGTCGCGGGCAAGCCGATGGAGTTCTCCAGACTCTCGCCCGCGGTGCAGAGCGCGCTCGCCGAGGCCCCCAAGACCAGCCAGAACCTCATGGCGTGGAAGTTGCCCACGTTGGCTCGGGTTGTCAACGGCTGGGTCATGAACACGGACACGATGGGCGTCTACGGCACGTACTACCTCAAGCGCGCCATCGTGGCCCAGGTGGGGCTGGGCGCGAACCTGCCCGAGGACGCGGTGTATCCGATGAATCTCGGCGACAGTCACGGCAAGCCCCTGCACGGGGACAACACGTATGTAGTCCGCTTCAAGAAGGGCGAGCTGCCCCCCGTGAACGGGTTCTGG
>DDSA01000164.1:0-6143 GCA_002343715.1 Phycisphaerales bacterium UBA2402
CGGCGACAACTCCGGCACCGGGCTCCCGCCCGGACCGATCACCTGCATGGCCGGGTTCGATGACGACAACCTCATTATGGGGCTCGTTGACTCGCTCATCGTCATGCGCGGCGACCCGGCCCTGGGCGGCGTTCTGGACGGGATCACCGACCGGGTGGGGATCGTCGGCGCTCGGGCCACGGCGGTTGACGAGCGGGGAGCGTTCTACTTTGTGGACCGGTCCGGGCTGTACATGATTGAGCCAGGTTCTTCGCAACCCCAGGCTCTTTCCGAAACGCGGATCGACGAGTTCTTCGCCGACGTGGACTGGGACACCACCGACGCGGTGCTGTTCTATTCCAGCCGGTTCCGGGGCCTGCGCGTCTGGCTGATCCCGCGGACGGTCCCAACGACCGACACCGCTCCGATCAAAAGCCTGTGGTGGGACGGCTCGCAGACCCCGTGGTACGACGAGTTCCCGGCGATGCAGTACCCCCGCGCGATTTGCGGGTACCAGTCCGGAGTCGAGAACGTCATGCTGATCGGCGGAGCGGACGGGTACATCAGGCAGTTCGACCCCGACGCGGAGAACGACGACGGGGTGGCGATGGACTCCTACATGGACCTGACCCCGCTGACCGCCAACGGCGAGACGGAGCTGGGCTTGAATGAGACGATCATCAAGCCGGGATCGACCGCCGAGCGGCTGACGATTCAACTCCGCTCAGCGCTGGGTGCCGACACGCTGGACTCCGCGCTTTTCCGGCATTTGGTGCGGGTCAACGGCCCTTCGGCGGCGGTTGCTCCGCTTACAATCCCGCCGAGGATCGACCGTAGGATTCGCGGCGGCGCGGTGGGAATGCGCATCGGCGACAGCACCAAGCACTGGTCCGTCGAACAGGTGCGTGCTTTGATTGACAGCGGGTATTCTCTTTCTGGAGCGCACTGATGCCGATCCCACGCACAATCCGAGCGACGACCCCGCGGCGTTCGCGTCTGGCAACGCAGGTCCAGAACTCGCAGACCGCAGGGTACACGGGTTTGACCGGAACGCAGCTCCGGGCGGTCCCGGCCGACGGTTCCGCAACGGCGACAACCGCCAACCAACTCTTGCGTGCGCTCATCAATGATCTGACCGACCGTGGCATTCTGACAAAGGGGTGAATCATGTCCATGTTCGGAGGATTTGGTGGGGCGGCGTTGGGCGGGGCACTGGGCCTCGGCGGCGCTCTCATCGGCGGCGGCGGCAACAAGCAGAAATACAACGCGGCGGACGCGCGCGGTCAACTTGCGGGCGGCTACCGGTTCCGGCGTGACGGGCAGGAAACGCAGGGCATCGCGCCGTTCGTCGAGGGGCTGGGCATCGAAGAGATGTTCGGTTTCAACCCGTTTTACGAGAACACCGGGAAGAAACCGTCTACCACGTCGAACCTCTCGGGCACCGAGCAGCAGCGGTACTTCGCGCTCCAGCAGGCTGGCCGGGGTATTCAAGACCTTGAAAGCCTGTTCCCGATGTTCTCGCAACTCGCCAACCAGCGGCTTGCAGGGATGCAGGGCGGGGGCACGGACGCCCTTGCCGCTCTGGAGCGGAACTACAACACCGGGCTTGATCGACTGGATCAGGATACCGAGCGGATCAGGCAGAACTTCAACAGCGCCAGGGGCTCGGTTGAGGCGAAGTCGGCCGCGGACATCAAGAACCAGTCGGCGGCGCTGGCCCGGCAGTACGCATCTCGCGGGTTCGGGACGACGACCGGGCTGATGAACGACGTGACGAATCAGGTTCTTCCCAATGTGCTCGGGGCCAAACTCGGCGCTCTTGCCAACATCGAGAACGCCCAGGCTGGGCAGTTGTCGAACCTTGCGGCGTTGCGTGCTCAGTTGTCTCAACAGAACGCAGGCGACGTGTCGAGGCAGAGGCTTGGGCTTCTCACCGACCGGACCCCGGAACTGTACTTCTCGTCGCTGCTCGATCTGGCCCAGCAACCGACGCGGCTGCGCCAGAACCTCGCTCAGCCTTCGGCGATCTTTGGCCAGGTTCCGACCAAGATCGGCGTGGCGGGCGGGAATCCCAACGCGGGGAGCGCGTTCGCGCAGAACGCCGGCAACATGCTGTCGTCTTTCGGCGGCCAGCTGGCCGGGTACGGCCTCTTGAAAGGGTTGTTTGAGTAGTGTCCACGATGCCCTCCCAACTGTTCGCCCAGAACCTCTCTCAGGGGATGGACACCGCCCTGCGCATCAAGCAGATGCAGCAGCAACGCGCCATTGAACAGGCGCGTCAAGCGTTCGACCTGATGCAGTTTGAGGCGCAGCAGCAGCAGCAGCAGATTGCCAACCAACTCCGGCAGAGCGAACTGGACAGACTGATTGAGAACGACACTTACCGGCAGGGCGTTGATGTGCTGAACCGCTTTGAGCGGGATCAGGCGATCAGACAGGAACAGGAGGCGGCGCAGGCGCTTTTTTCCGATCTGCTTGGGCAGAGGACCGAATCCGACGAGATGACGCGAATGCAGTCCGGCGGCATGGGTCCGCCCGTCGGCGCTGAATCGGTGGCTGTCGATGACCCGCGCGCCGTTCAGTTTGCTCGGGCGTCTCCGTTTATGCAGAAGTTGATGGCGCAGGAGCACATCAACACGATCAAGCAGCGCGAAAAAGACGTTTATGGCCGCTCGCAACTGGAAAAGATTGACCGCGAAATTCGCGTGATTCAGGACGATCTGGAGAGCGGCCTGCATCCGAAAGATTCGGCCAACTACCACCGCCAATATTCGCGGCTCATCGAGTTGCAGAACACAAAGGACCGGCTTGTGTTTGGGACTAGCGCGAACGCGATGCCGAGCGCGGTGCTGGCGAGTATTCACCGGGCCGAGGGGTTGCCGGGCACCAATCAGCGCGATCCGAACATGACGGCCGCGATTTTCGGGCAGCGGGCCAAAATCGAGGGGGAACTGGAGATGTGGCGGTCGCTGCGTCCCGGTGAAAGTGGCGACTACATTGTTCCCAACTTCCAGACCGGGAACGAGATGTCGTTCACCAAAGATCAGGTCAAGGCCCGGATCAAGAGCCTGGAAAGACAACTCCAAGCACTCTCGCCGATGGCTGGAACGGCTCCGGCGATGGGGGCCGGAGCACCGCCGGTCGAGCCGATTGAATCCGTTGATGAGGTAGACGAGTTCGGCACAGACATCGACGCGCTGTATCAGGAATATACAGCGCCTCAATGAAAGAGAGCGTGACACATGGCATCGGTTGACTATTCCGATCTTGACCGCGACGGCCAGCGCCGCGAGGGCAAGTCCGCGTCCACCTACGACGCGTCGAGCGACGTGACCAACACCACCTCGACGTGCGTTGTCGGGTACTCCCCGCAGAAGATCAGGCTGCGCGCGGTCTACATCGTCTGCACGAAGGCGTGGGCCGTGGGCACCAGCGTAGCCTTTACGCTGGGCAACGCGACGACGGCCAGCGCGTACGCGTCGGGCACGGTAACGCTGGCTCAGATGAGCGTGGTCGGCGCGGCGCAGGCGCTCACGCTGGCGGATACCAACGTCGAGGTCGAGGCCGGGTACGCGATGATCATGACCGCGACCAAGAGCGGCAGCATGACCGGGAACTACGAGGTCTACTACGTGTACGATTATGTTGCTGACTGATCTTCATGGCGTCCACCTTTGTTCCATCCCTTGCGACATCGCCACGTCCGAGCGATCAGGAAATCGCAAGGGCTCAGGCTGTTGCTCGCCGCCGTGAGGAACTGGCGAAAGAGCGCGAGGCGTTCGTCTCTGACTTTGTGAAATCCAAGCGCGCGGACATTCAGGCGTCCGCGACGGCAAACGAGTATTTGGACGTGGACGGGCCCGGTCGTCGCGGCGTTGTCCGTGTCGGCACGCCGGCGGCTCCGGTCATCGACGAGGACGGGCTGCGAACCCAGGCCCTTTCCGCGTGGAAGGGCGAGGTCGCGCGGCGCATCGGCGAGTCGCAGCGGGCCGAGATGAGCAAAATCCGGTCGTTCCTCGACGCCCGGATGAAGCTGATGCCGGGCGAACCGCCCGAGGCGTTCGAGATGCGGAAGTTCGCCGCGTCGCAGGAACTCGGCAAGCGGCGCGGGATTCCCGTCGAGCCGGCACCAAACGATGTGGTTGGGACGGTGGGGTACATAGGCGAGGTTGGTCGGTCGCTGGCCCGCGGCGTGACCGGGGTGACCAAATCGCTCACGTCCGATCTGCCCGTGCTGGCGGGAACCATCGGCGAGCGGATGGGTTTTCTGGGCTCGTCGAACCTTGTTGCCGGGGGGCGGGCGGTCGGCGAGGCGATTGAGTCTGTGGTGCCTGAAGCGGGTATCCAACCCTCAATGGCCGCTCAAGGCGCGGGGATGCTCGACCCGCGTTTCTATGCGTCGCGGCTGCCCGAGACGGCTGTTCAACTGGGCGCGACAATGGCACCCGGCATCGGCATCGCCGGGGCCGCTGGAAGGGCCGGGCTGGCCGGGGCCAGGGCGCTCGGTGTCGGTGCCGCCACCGGGGTCGGAACCGCACTGGAAGCCACCAACGCATTTGACGAGGGGTACCAGTCATACATCCAGTCGGGGATGCCGGATCAGGAAGCCCGGCGGCTCGCGTCCACCGAGGCGGTGCTTTATGCCCCGCTGTCGGCCATGCTCGAATCCGTCCCCGCCGGGGAGTTCGTCGCCAAGTCGCCCGGCGTGCGGCGTCGGCTGCTTGGCCTGATGCGCGGGGCGTTCGCCGAGGGTTCAACCGAGGCTGCCCAGCAGTTGACTCAGGACCTGATCCACTTGGGCGTGTCGGGTCAGGAGGCCGATTGGCGGGCGCTTGGGCGGCGACTGGCCGAGTCAGGCGTTCTGGGCGCCATCGCGGGCGGCGGGCTTGGATCGGTGCGTCCCGGCGCACCGCCCGTAAAACAGCCTCCCGTTCAACCGCCGCCCGTAAAACAGCCTCCCGTTCAACCGCCGCCGCCAAATGTTCCACGTGGAACATCAAATCCCGTCCCACAACCAGGACAAACCCCCGACGGATCGGATGTATCTGATCCGGCTTCGTTCGCTCGGGATCGGTTGGCAGCAATCCAGGAGTCGCTGGATTCGGGCCACGTGTCGCCTGACACGCCGGGTCTTGCCCAACTGGTTTCAGAACTCCAGAAAATCGCCGCATCCAGCCCGAAAGGAACGTCGTTCAATGTTCCGAATCAAGAACCTCCCGGACGGACAGAGGCAACTGGTATCGCTGACGGGCAGCCCGGTGACGGTGCCGATGGAAGCGTCCAGCGCGATCAACCTGTGGCGGTTGATCAACCGCCGCCTGACCGAGCGCATGATGTCTCAGAACCTCCCGCTGCTGTCGCCCCACCAGTTCCAGATCAACCGCCGCCTGACCGAGCGCATGATGTCTCAGAACCTCCCGCTGCTGTCGCCCCACCAGTTCCAGAGCAGCCGCCGCAAGAGGCGTTCCAGATCGTAAAACCCAATCGCGGCGAGTACTCGAAAAAGTCCATGATGGACCGGATTGAGGCCGAAGCGGGGGCGGTGGTCGAAGCGGAGCAGCAGGCCCTTGACCCGGAAATCCTCCTTCAGCAGCAGCAGGGACGTCAGGCTCAGTCCGTGGCCGATCTTGGCATGGGAGAAGACATCTTGACCGACGCCTTTTCCGGCGATGAGTCAAGGGCCTTGGCCTCTGCGGAAATGCGTCGTTCGGGCCGCGCGGGGCGGCGACGCCGGGCGCTTGAGGTTGCCCGCGGCGGCGGCGCTGGCGGGCAGGCCGCGATGTTGGCGTACCAACTCGACCTTCAGCAAGAGAACGGGCCGGCGGACCGGGTTCTGACGATCACGAACCCGGCGTCGCTCCCGGTCGGGAGCGAGTTTACTATCTCGGGGGTTGCCCACAGCGTCGCGGACCGAAACGGGCAGCGAGTGCTGGTCGGCCCGAAGAAAACTATCCTGCTTGTCGGGGTCGAGCGGGTCTACGTGGACGAGGGAAGCATTGGCGTGGGGACCGGCGCGGCGGTGGAGCCATCGACGACCGGCGAAACTTCGATCACCGATGATCTGCCCATCAGCCCGAAATCCCGGACGGAGACGCTCCCGAGTCCCGCGCCGGCCTCCGCCGCTTCCAACGTGGTCGCACTTGTAATCTCGTATGTCCTCTTCT
>DDSA01000164.1:6339-8278 GCA_002343715.1 Phycisphaerales bacterium UBA2402
GGTCGCAAAGATTCAAGCCGGTCTCAGGCCCGGCGAGTCGTTTGTTGTGACCGGCCCGATCACGCGGGGAGACCGTCAGGCTGTCGCGGTGGCCAAGCGGCTCGGGATCGAGCCCGTGTTCTTCCGCGGCAACGTGCGGTTCGAGGGCGTGTTTGACCCCGAGAACCCATCGGTTGTCGTCATGGAATCCGGGCAGACGGAGAAGAATGTCCGCAAACTGCTGACCCACGAATGGATGCACGACTTCGAGCGGTCGAACCCCGCCGAGTTCCGGCGACTTGCGGAAACCCTTGAGCGGGTGGCCCCCGGTCAACTGGCGGCGGCGCTGCGGCGGTACCGTGATCGGCGCTCCGCGTCCGATGTCGGGCCGCTTGCCGAATCGTCGGAACTGTCCGAGGCGATGGCCGAACTGCTGGGCGACAACGCGAACGCGGCGGGCTTCTGGTCCAAGCTGGCGGGCGAATCGGCCTCGTTCTGGGAAAAACTGATCGACGCACTACGCCGTCTTGTGGCCCGCGTCGGCATGTCGTCCCCGGTGGCCCGCGAACTGCTCCGTACTGTCGAGTCCGCCGCCGCGCGGCGAGATGCTGGGGCCGCTGCGCCGACGCAGACTGGTGGCGGATCGCCGATGTTCTCGCCCACCCGCAAAGAGGTCGAGGCGAAGGCCAAAGAGCCGAACATCGGACGCCCCGACCTGGCAAACTGGGGGCTGTCGGAACAGTCCCGCAAACTCATCGACGCCCTCGACGAGTTCCGCGGCGACGTGACCGACCAATACGCCCGCGACGACGCGAAGATCAGGGCTCTTGCGTCGGATCAGTCCGCGCTGCTGCGGCGGGTTGAGAAGTCGGTTGCAACCGGGACCGAATCCATCGACGACGTGTACGCGATGAAGGTTCTGGCGAACAACGCGGTGACGAAGGCCGTTGTGTCCACCGATGAGGCGTCGCTTCAGGAAGCGATCCGTGTTCACGATCTGGCCCGCAGGCAGGGCACGGTCGCTGGCCGCGAACTGGCGGCGCGGTACGACCCGGTGCGCTCGTGGTCGCGGCGGATGATGAACAGCCTGGGGCGGATGATCTTCGACCCGCCGCACAGGGTCCAACTGGAAATCGAATCGCTGGAGAAAACCATCCGCGATACCGCGTCGAACACCGACGAGGTTCGGAAGGCCAAGACGCGGCTGGAGAAAATCAAGGCCGCGGAAGAGGCCCGCATCCGAAAGACCAGGGAAGCAATCTCGCAGGCCGGACTGATCGAAAAACTTGAAGTCGCCGAGAAGGTGTCGAAGGAGTCCGAGGCCGCGATGGAAGCGGCGCGGGCGATGGCGCAGAAAGAGCGCGAGGCGCTATCCAAGAAAATATTTGAAGCGACCGCGGCGCTGAACGACTCCGAGCAAAAACTCATCGCGGCGCAGGGACAGATTGCCGAACTCAAGGGTGAGGCGGCGGACGTGGCCAAGCAGCGGGCCGAACTGGAAAAGCGGGCCGCGGAACTGGAGAAAAAGTCTAAAGAAGCGAAGGCCGAGAGCGACCGGCTGCGTCGCCAGCGGCACGAGATGTCGGAGCGCGAGGCCGCGCTGTCCCAGCAGATTCTCAACTGGGCCAGCGGCCAGAAGATTGATGCGGAGAAGATCAAGGTTGTGACGCCGGAGCCGAAGCCCGGAGTGCCTGGCGGTGGTGGTCCGGGCGGTGGTGGTCCGGGCGTCCGCGGTGTGTCCGCACCGAAGTTCCTCAATATGCCGGGGCAGCAGGACCTGGGGGGCAGCGAAAACGCCGGGGCGCTCACTGTCAAGGGCGGACCCGATCCGCCGACGCTTGAAGGTTCGGACATCCCGGCTTTCACAATCGGGGCGCAGAGCTTGCTCCAACTCCCCGGTCTGGACAAGACTTATGAGGGTTCGGACATCCCGGCTTTCACAATCGGGGCGCAGAGCTTG
>DDSA01000164.1:8524-8905 GCA_002343715.1 Phycisphaerales bacterium UBA2402
TTCACAATCGGGGCGCAGAGCTTGATCCAACTCCCCGACGGGCGGCGTCTCACGCACGCGGAGTTCCAGCAACTTCTCAAGGGAACCAGCACCGCAACACCGTGGTCTGATTCGACCGGTGCCAAAGGCAATCAGCGCGTGTTCCCGCGCCGCGCGGTGCTTGAAGGGATGCGCATTGCGCAGGTCAACTCCGGCGCAACGGTGTGGGACAAACTCTCCGAGTGGTGGCGCAACGCGGTTCTGTCGGCCCCGAAAACCCAGTCTGTCAACTTCACGTCAACCAACTTCAACGCGTGGCACGAAGTCTTCGTGATGAACTCGCTCCGGGCCGCGGTCAACGAATCCGCCAAACTCTTTGGCGGCAAGCCGCTTGATGAGAAC
>DDSA01000054.1 GCA_002343715.1 Phycisphaerales bacterium UBA2402
GCGACCCGCGGGTCCGCGGGGTCGCGCACGGTGTCTTTGGAGACCGCTCGGGCCAGTTCCATGAGCGCCTGCGCACGCTGGTCAGACCCCAGAAGCGCCGCCGCCAGTCGAAACCGCAGCCCGGCGATCGCGACCTGATCGCGCCGCGCCGCGGCCAGGGGGCGTATCAGGCACAACTCCCAGCGCACCGCCGCTTCTTTGAACCGTCCGAGGTGGTGCAGGATCTCGGCGTGCCGGCGGAGCATGCTGTGCGTGGAACCATCCGAGCCCGAGTCGTTTCTGAGCCGGGCCGCGCTCTCCGCCGCGGCGATCGGTTCCGCTTCTTCCCACTTCCCCTGCGCCACGAGCGCCCGGATGAGCAGCGTGCGGGTTCGGTAGATGGTGTTCCTGGTTCCGTGACCCGCCTCGGCCTGGGCAACCGCCTCGCGCGCCCATCGCTCTCCCTCGGCTTCAAGGCCGCGGGCCAGGGCCATTTCGGCAACGGTTTCGCAGTAGCGGTCGATGTCCGCGTTCCACTCGGGAAAGGTGCCCTTGTACGAACGAGTTCGGGACGCGTATTCCAGGAACTCCTCGTCCGGAACGCCCAGCGCATGCAGCACGTGCAGCCGCTCCCACCACAGCCCCGCCGAAGCGGACGATGGTGGCCTACTTGCCGCCCGCTCGATGGCGCTGTCGATGATGGTGAGGGCCTCGCGCGGCTTCCTCATCGCGCGGTGGACCAGCGACCACTGCACGTTGATATGCACCGCCCGGGTCCGCGACGGATCATCGATCCGCTCGGAGATCGCGGCGGCGATCCCGAGATGCCGGGCGGCTTCTTCGTAGCGACGCAGCGAACGCAGGCCATACCCGAGCCGGGCGTTCACCTCGCAGTTGATCTCGTCTCCATCCTCGGGCGTCAGTTCGGTGGCGACCGCCGCCAGACTGGCCACCGAGTGTCCGTCCTCCTGGATGAAGAGGTAGGCCGGGTAACTGATGGCGCCGACCACCGTTTTCATCAGCACGCTGTTCAGCCGCTCGCGTCTCTCGGCGGCGGTCTCCAACTCGCGGCTGTGGGCGTTGGCGGCCTCCAGCGCCGCGGCCAACTCTCGGGTGCGGGCCTTCAGACTCACCGCCTGCACCCCCGCGACCACACCCAGCACCAGCACGGCCGAGCCTGTGATCACGAGGAGCGCGGTCACCCGCGGCCAACGCCGCACCGTTCGCCAGAAGGAATAGAGAGCACTGGGCGGGTGGGCCGCCACGGGGCGACCATCGAGCACGCGGCGAACATCCTCGGCCAGCGCGTCCGCCGATTGATACCGGCGGCCCGGCTCGGGATCGGTCGCTTGGCGCACGATCCAATCGCACTCGCCGGGAAGCCCGGGCCGCAAACGAGAAGGCAGGCCCGTGACGGTCTCGTCCGCTCTCGACATCAGCCCCGAAGCGCCGCGCGTCGACTGGAAGGCGTCCCGCCCCGTGAGCAGGCGGAAGAGCAGCACCCCCAGCGAGAACACATCGCTCCGCGTGTCGATACCGCCGACCCCGGGGGCCAGTTGCTCGGGCGAGGCATAGGCGGGCGTGCCCGCGAAGCCCGTCACCGACCAGCGTGCCGAGGCACCCCGGGCCGCCTCATCCTTGAGGAGCCGGGCGATGCCGAAGTCCAGCACCTTTGGCGAGCCATCGGCCGTGACCAGGATGTTCGCGGGCTTGATGTCTCGATGAATCACGCCCCGCTGGTGGGCGTGCGCCACACCGTCGCACGCCGCGGCGAAGCACGCGAGAATCGGCCTCAGCCCGTCCCCGGACGCGGCCCAACGGTCGTCCGCCCAGCTATCGATCGGCTTGCCCTCCACCAGTTCCATCACGAGCAGCGAGTGGCCGCCGATGACCTCCATCGAATGGACGGTGACCACGTGGGGATGGGAGAGCCGTGTGAGCGCCTCGACCTCGCGCGTGAATCGGGCGAGGAGCGATGGGTCGGGTGCCAGGCCCAGGCCGGCGATTCGCTTGATTGCTACCAGCCGGCCGGTGCCCGGCTGCCGGGCCTTGTAGACCTCTCCCTGCCCGCCGCGGCCGATCTCGGCGATCAGTTCGTATGGACCGAACATGCCCAGAGCGGGCGGCCTCATCGCGCTGCGCAGGCGCTCCAACCACGTCTCATCACACAGGCCGAGGAGCCTCTCCGTGTCCGCATCGAGCCCGACGAGCGGACCCGCCGCGGGGGATGATCGGTCTGAGTTCTGGTCTGTGCGGTCGTTCACGGGCAATACTTCTGGTCACACACGCTCCACGCCCCCTGGGAATACATTGAATACCGGCGCGGCCGGCCTCATTGGACGCGAGGGCGACAAACCGCGGCGGCGGTCAGCCCGGCCGGACGCTCTCACCCGCCAGCCCGGGGCCGGTCGGCCCCGCGCCCATGCTCTGCCGGTTCTGGGCGGTGGCGCTGGGGTCGTTCATCGCGGTCAGGTCGGCGGGCAGGAACAATCGGAAAGTGGCCCCCTTCCCCTCGGCGGAATCGAGCGCGATGCGGCCGCCGTGCTCCTCGGCGACGCGCTTGGCCACGGCCAGCCCCAGTCCCGTGCCCTTCGCGCCCTTGGTCGTGTTGAAGGGCTGAAAAATCCAGGCCTGCTTGCTCGGTGGGATGCCGGGGCCGTTGTCCGTGACGGCGATCTCGATGGCGGGCCGCCCATCCAGAGGCTGGGCGGATGCGGAAGCGGGCGAGCCGGTGACCGCCCGCGCCTCCGCCGCGGGCCGACGCCCGCCGGGGTGGTACGAGGCCCTCAGCGTGACGGCCCCGGTGCCCTGGTCCACGGCCTCGATGGCGTTGGTCACGAGGTTCATCACCGCCTGGTGCACCAGCGACGGGTCCAACGCCACGGGGGGGATGTCGGGATCGACATCGACGATCAGGGCCACCTTCTTCAGCTCGGCGACCTGCTGCATGAGTTGCCCGCACTCCTCGAGGATCGGCGCCAGCCGCAGGGTTTCGAGCTCCAGCCGCCGCTGACGCGAGAAGGCCAGCATGTTCATCGTCAGGCCGATGATGCGGTCGAGGTTGCGCTGAAGAATCGCCCAGCCGCCCTTGGCGATGCGCAGGTCCTCCTTCTTGAGGCCCATCTCGACCACGTCCGCCCCGCCCCGCAGACCCTGCAGGATGTTCTTGATCGCGTGGCTCAGGGTGGCCACCGTCTCGCCGATGGCGGCCAGGCGCTCGGACTGGAGTTTCTGCTGGAGGAGTTCGGCGTTGGAAAGGGCCAGCCCCGCGTGCTGGCCGATGGCGTTGAGCAGGGCGAGCTGCTCGACCGTGAAGGTGTAGTTGGCGATCGAACTGTCCACGTAGATCGCGCCGAAGGTCCGTTCGCGGAAGCGGATGGGCGAGCAGATGGCCGAGCGGATGTTCAGCCGCTGCACGCTGTCGCCCTTGGCGAAGCGCGGGTCGGTCATCGCGTTGCTCGACAGGATCCCCTCGCTCTTGGAGACCACGGCCTGCAGGATGGTCCGGCTGATCTGGATGCGCGCCGCATCGGGGTCGGCGGGGGCTTCGCGGTACTTGACCACCGCCGCGGTCATCGGGGCCTCGGGCGTCTGGCCCACCAGCATGATGCACCCGCGCTCGGGATGGAACTCGGCGAAGACGATGTCGAGCACGCCGCGGAGCATCTCCTCTCCGCTCATCACGCGGCTTGAGAGCATGGTCGTGAGCCGGTAGATGACGCGGAGGTGGTCCGCCGCGGCGGCCCGGGGCTCCGGCTCCGAGAGGATCACCGAGTCCTCCATCGAGCCGGGGATCGTGGCGCTCAGCACGGTGCGCTCGACGGTGGCATCGAGGCGGCGGGGTCCGACGATGCGGACAACATCGGGATCGCGGGTCTCGGTCTGGCCGAAGACGAAGAGGGTCTGGCCGGTGCGGATCTGGTCGCCGGGGCGCAGGCGTGTCCGCTGCTCGATCCGCACGCCGTTGACGAAGGTGCCGTTCTGTGACTGCAGGTCGCGGATGTACCACGCGCCCTCATCGGGCGTGAGTTCGGCGTGCCGCCGGCTCACGGCGTTGTCGCTCATCGGCAGCGCCTCGCTGGAGCGGCCGATGAGTTGCGGCTCGTGGTCGGGCAGTTCGTACTTGCGGCCCTTGTCGGGCCCCTGGATAACAGAAAGTACAAGCATGATGGTTTAGCGGCGTTGCGCGGACAAGGGTACGGGGCGCCGGCGGAACGAAAACGCCCCGGCGAGGGATGGTCCGTCGCCGGGGCGGGTCAAGGACTGAAGAGGTTCAGCCGAGGGGACTCAGAAGCAGCCGCCCGCTTCCCACCGCTCGAAGAAGTAGTCCACATCGTTGCCGTCAACGCCGCCGTCGAAGTTGACATCGGCCTCGGCGAAGCCGGATTCCCAGGCGTCGTAGAAGGCCTGCACGTCGGAGCCGTCGATGCCGCCGTCCTGGTTGAAGTCCGCGGGGCAGGGCAGTTCGTCCACGGTCAGCAGGCCGTTGTTGGATGTCACGTTGCCGCACGGGGTGCGGACGAAGCAGGAGTAGTTGGCCTCATCGGACTGCTCGCAGGCGAAGATCGTGAGGTTGGGGGTGTTGGTGCCGTCGTACTTCGGCCCGTTGGAAATCGTCAGGCCGTTGCGGAGCCACTGGTAGGCCGTCGCCCCGCCGATCACGACTGAGAAACTCGCATCCTGACCCTCGAAGACCGTAACGTCGGCCGGGTGCTGATCAAATCCGACGCTCGTGCCGCCGAAGCCGGAGTTGGATGAGCTGAAGCCGCTGGTGCCGCATGGGCTAAAGGCCCGCACCCAGTAGAAGTAGGTCGTGGAACCGACCACGGTATTGTCCACGAAGGGGCTGGCCGCCGAGTTGCCGATCTGCACGGACGTGCCGGAGTTGTTCACCGTGTTGCGGAAAATCTGATAACTGGTCGCGCCGGTCGAGGCGGCCCAACTGATCGACACGCTGTTGCACCGCGTGCCGTCGGTCGCGTTCACGCCGACCGGTGCCAGGGGTGTCCCGCCCCGGTTGCCCGAGTCGGAAGCGCTGAACGCGCCGCCGCCGCACAGGTTGTTGGCGAAGACCCAGTAGTAGTACGTGGTGCCGACCGCCGCGGTGTTGTCGGTGTAGGTCACAACAGGCGCACCGATGGTGGCGACCAGACTGGATGTCAGGATGTTGTTGGATGTGCTCCGGCGCACGCCGTAGGAGTTCGCGCCCGCCACCGCGTTCCAGGACACCGTGATGCCCGGGGTGCAGAAGGGGCCGTCAGAAGCGGTGACACCCGTGGGCGCACCGAGCGTGGAGGCCCGGAAGCCGGAGTTCGAGGCGCTGTACCCGCTCAGGCCGCAGACGTTGTTGCTGCGGACCCAGTAGAAGTACGTGGTGTTGGCCACGGCGGTGGTGTCGGTCGTGCTCGTGCCGGCGATGCCGCTGGTGACCAGCGAGGACGTGCCGGAGTTGTTGACCGTGTTTCGGTACAGGTTGTAGGTGTCCGCGTTGAGCACCGAGTTCCACGTCACCACGACGCCGTTGCAGGCCGTGCCGTCACTCGCGGCCACACCGGTTGGTGCGGCCGGAGAGTACTGCTCGGACCCCGCGTTGGAGGCGCTGTAGCCGCTTGTTCCGCAATCGTTCGAGGCCCGCACGAAGTAGTAGTAGACGATCCCGCCGACGCCCGACGCGTCCGCGAACGAGGTCGAGGCCGTGCTGCCCAGCAGCGTGGAGCCGGCCGAGGAGTTGGTCGTGTTGCGGTAGACGAAGTAGTTGGTCGCGCGGGCCGCGGCCGTCCACGTCACCGTCACGCTGTTGCAGATCGTCGAGTCCGTCGCGTTCACGCCGGTGGGGGCCGCGGGGGTCGAGTTGCGGATGCCGCCGGCGACCGCGGAGAAACCGCTGGTGCCGCAAGGGTAGACCGCCCTGACCCAGTAGTAGTAGAAGACATTGGAAGCGGCGGAGGTATCGTCGTAGGGGCTGGCGTTGTCCGTGGCGATCTGCACCGCGGTCGCGGAGTTGTTGGTGGTGCTCCGCCAGATGGTGTAGGAGGTCGCGGAAGGCATCGTGTTCCACGTGAGCCGGACGCGGTCGCAGAAGGCGTAGTCCGTGCTGAGCACGCTGGTGGGCACGGGCGAACCGTTGCACGCGCCGACGCTCACCTGCACCGCATCCCACGTGTCTGTGTCGTTGTTGGAGGAGTTCACATCACCGCCGGTGCCGGTGTCGAGGATGACGCCCATGTAGTAGGTCCCCGGCGGCACCGAGAGGGGAATGAAGAACGGATCCAGGTTGACCCGCAGGTTGTCCATCGCGGCGAAGTCCCAGATGATCGTGTGTTGCCCCAGGTCGGTGTCCGAGGAGGAGATGTCCAGGTCGGTCGAGAGGCGGACCCGCAGCGTGTACGTGCGGCTGGGCGGGTTGTTGTTCGTCGGGTTCGACATCAGGAAGTTGAACCCGGAGACCGCCGTCATCGCGTTGATGTTCGTGTTGCTCAGGTTGCAGTCCAGGGCCTGCAGATCCAGGCTCGATCCACGATCACCGGGGATCATGGTGTCGTTCATGAAGTTCACGATCCCCTCCCACAGCCGGCAGTAGTGCGCCTGGGTGCTGCGGTTGGAGGTCGAGCAGACCGCGGAGATGTATCTGTTCGAGCCGTCGATGTAGTACATGCTCGAGCCGCTCATGCCGCCCCAGACCGCGCCCGTGCAGCCGCTGTTGGTAGCGATGCGCAGTCGGTTGTCGGGGCAGTCGTCGATATCACCGAACCAGTAGTACATCTGGGCGCCGGTGTGCAGTCCGCCGCCGCAGTTTTCCGCCGGGTAGGAATAGTTGTGGTACGTCCTGCTCTGGATCGTCGAGCACGAGGATCCGTAGTTCCAGCCGTACCACCCTGTCAGCATGCCCACAGCGCGATCAACGCCGACGAAACCGACATCGGCCTGGAGGTCGCCGGAGTTGACGTAGGCGGACCCGGCACCGACGCCGGTCATTCTGGCGAATCCCCACTGGTTGTACACCGATACGGGGATCGAATCGGGGGTCGGGTCTCCCGTGCCTGTCCAGCCCGGGAAGACATAGATCTCGACCGCCCACTGGTTGTTGAACCCCGCCGTGTCGCGGAGATACACGCAGTGCGCCGCCGTCACGACCGTCTGCGCATCGATCATCGATCCAGAGCAGACAAACCACCCGCTCGTGCCGTTGGTCCGTACAAAGCGCATCGCCAGTTTGCAGTTCCCCCGTGCGGGCCAGTTCAACAATGTGGAGTTGGCCACCGTGGACATCGTCGAGTTCCAGTTGCTCATCCCGTCGGAATCTTCGCCGATCGGGTAGTTGCCCTGGAACCCGCCCCCCTGTCCCTCGTCGTAGCGGACCATCGACGCGGCTTCCTCTCGCGTCTCGCCCGTGTTGGGATCATAAAAAAGCACGGTTCCGGCGTGCTGAGGTACCACACCAACCGGCCCGCCCGCGGGCATGGGCATCGGCGGGATCTCGCTCAGCGGGGGCATGTCCGCGGGCAGCGGAGCAAAGACCAGCCCCGCGGGGTCCGGTCGGAAGACGCCGTCTCCCGCCTGGGTAAAGGTCGAGCGAGTCTCCGAGTTTCTCGCACCGACAGGCAACTGGGGTTTTTCCTGGGCTGGGGCGAAAGACGCCAAAATCGCGCCCGCCGCCGCACACCACGCCGTTGTTCGTTTCATTCGTACACCTCTCCTGATGAGCGTCCCCACGAGGGGTCCGCTGCGAGTCTATAACCGTCATGCGCCAAACCGCTTCGAGCAAGCCAACTATTTTTATTTCCGCGTGCATACCGACCCCGGCGCCGGAGGCGAGTTGTCAACGGGATCGAGCCTGCGTTGCGAAAAAGCAGTTTGCCCAAATGCCAAGATACAGACTTCGAGGGTGGCTCGCAAGGAGAATCCGGCAAGAATTCTCAGTAATCAGGCCGGATTATTGGACGATCATCGCGGACTGCTTCAGTACAGCTTTATCACCGTCGCCCCGGGATAAAACTGTTCGATCATGGACCGCCAGTCCATGCCCGAATCGGCCATGCCCTTGGCGCACCACTGGCACAGGCCCACGCCATGCCCGAAGCCCCGGCCGGCGAATCGAACCTCTGTGCCGTAGATCAAGACCTCGAAGTCGCCGCTGTGAATCCGGTTGTCGCGCGTGATCGGCGGAAACCCCGTCAACGGCCAGTTGAGGGCTTCGCGGAGTTCTTCGGCGGTCAAAGTGTACTCGTGGCCGGCGCTGTCCGCGATGGTGTACGAGTTCGGACGCTGAACCGAGTTGCGCGTTGCGGGTTGGATCGTCCGAAGCCGCCCGAGCGTGGCCATCTCGGGCTTTTTCCCTCGTCCGAAAGCCCTCAGGCGCGCGGTCACATCGTCCAGTGGACGGACCACAGTCCATCGATAAAGCGGCGCACGCTGACAGGCGATGGTCCTGGGCTGCCCCTGAAGCGGTCCGGCCTTGTTGAACTCGCGGCCTGATTTCATCGGCCACGTCTCCGCCGCGGAGGCGGCCCGGCCCCCGCACGTGCTGGAGAAGTAGGCCCGGATCAGTTTGCCGTTGTCGGTCAACACCATCCCTCGCGTGGCCCGCGTTGCCTCCACCGCCACCACCAGGTTGCTGGTGCCGCCAAAGACTTGATCGGCCGTTGAGTCCTCTACATCGCTGGTCCGGCCCTCCCGGCGGGCCCGCGAGCGTTCCTGCAACGCATACGTACGGGCGGCCACCGCCTGCGCCTCGAAGGCCTGGCGGGGCCAGTCCTTGATCAGTTCTTTGCTCAGCACGCCGGGCAGGTACGCCTCGACCGGCATCGAGACGGTGACATCAAACTGCGCGGGCGTGTCGTTCCACGATGGGCGAATCGTCAGGAATCCCGGGTACGCCTTGCCCGCGAGATAGATGGACTCGCCCGCGGCCTCGGCGGCCCCATCGGGCGTCCCGTCGCTGGCTAGCACTTCGACATCCACGCCGAACCCGAAAGACATCTCCTTTCCTGTCGCTTCGCGCATCACCACGCCCCGATCGCCGCTGACGATCATCAGTGGGCCGGGAAGAGACGCCGGCCTGACGGCGGACCTCGACCCCGCCACCGCCCGAACTACAAATCGCTGCGGCCCGGAGACGGCCGCCTCTCGCTGAGACTTGGCGATGCGCACACGCACATCGGGCTCGCCGGCGTACACATCCACTTCGCGCTTGCCGGGCGGCGGCGGTGTCACCGCGTCCTTGACCGTGTCGGTCACGCTGGCGGTCACGTTGTTGATCGTCTCGCACCCGGCCACGCACACAATCAGCGCGGCCGCGCTGCCCCACACCCGCCGCCGCGCCCGAGTTCCCGTTGTCTGGACTGTGCTTTGCCGCATCATCGCCGCTCCCTGGCTCATCTGCCGCGGCGTCCGTGCCGCGTGGTTCCATGCTGAATCTCTCTCCCGACCAACGTTGCCGCGGCGTCGCGGCGGGAGAATGATTCGCCGATGCGAACACACCCCGGCCGCCACGTCTGCGATTCGCGCCCCGCCGTGCAACGGCACAGCGCGTGGCGCATCCTGCTCGCATCGAGCGCGGCGGTATGTATCGGTTGCTCGGGGGGCGTGCCTCCACCGGATATTTCCAAAGAGCCATATACCGGCCCGCCCCTCTCGCTGCAGGAATGGGACGGTCGGCAGATGGTTGTTGCCAACCCGCCGCACGCGGGTTTCCGGATCCGCATCGACCGCGTACTCGATGGCTGGGGCCACCAATCGGCCTACATCACCATCCGAGAGCCGGACCCGGCCTTCACCTTCACACCCGCTCCTGTCGTGCAGCGAATCCATACCAACGTACACACCACCACCCCGCTCCTTGTGTTCGCCCGCGTCGAAGATTTTACGGGTAATAGCCCTATCGGCGCGGCCTACTCACCCGTGCGGATCGAACCTCTCGCTCTCTCCACGCCTTCCCAGTCTCCGGCGGTCAAAGCGCCATGAACGCCGAAACCGATCTCGCCGCGCGCGATGACGAGGCCCTGCTCGAACTGCTGCAACTCACCTCGACTCCCGGGCTTGGCCCGGTGCTCATCGCGCGACTGCTCGCGCAGTTCGGCACGGCCCGCGATGCGCTGCGGGCCTCGGCGGCGCAACTGGAGCGAGTGCAGGGGATCGGCTCGGGCAAGTCCCGCTCCATCGTCGAGGGGTTCCGCGCGGCCCGCGCCGCGGCGGAGACGGAGTTGGTCGCGGCCCGCGATTCAGGCGTGCGGCTGCTGGCCAAGACCGATCCGGAGTACCCGCCGCTGCTGGCATCCCTCCCCGATTCGCCGCCGATTCTGTACGTCAAAGGTTCGCTTCTGCCGGGCGGTGAAGATCGTTTCCCGGTCGGCATCGTCGGCTCGCGGGACTGCAGCGCCTACGGCCTTGAACAGGCGCGGCGCTTCGCCTCGGTCCTCGCCGGGTCTGGGTTGACCGTCGTTTCCGGAGGAGCGCGGGGCATCGACAGCGCGGCCCATCGCGGGGCGCTCGCGGCGGGGGGGCGAACCATCTCGGTGCTGGGGTGCGGCCTGGGCGTCTGCTACCCGCCGGAGAACGCCGCCCTCTTCGACGAGATCGCGGCGAAGGGCGCGCTCGTGTCGGAGTTGCCGCTGCGCACACAGCCCACGGCGGAGAACTTCCCCGCCCGCAACCGGATCATCTCGGGCCTCTCGCTGGGGATCGTGGTGATCGAGGCCGGGGCGCGCTCGGGAGCGCTCATCACCGCCAGGCACGCCGCGGAAGAGCACGGACGCGAGGTCATGGCCCTGCCGGGGCGCGTCGATTCCACCACCAGCCGGGGCACGCTCGACCTCATCAAGTCCGGCGGCGCGGCCCTCGTGGTCGAGCCGGGTGATGTGATCGCCCAGTTGGAAGCGGCCGCGCACCACCAGTTCCGCGGCACGCACGCGGATCGGTACCCGGCGGCGGGGGCGCTCTTCAACGACCGTCCCACGCCCGAACCCGCAACGCCGCTCGGGGTCTCGGCGGTTCAAAGCGCCATCCTTTCGGCTTTAACTGAACCACTGTCCCTCGACGAGTTGTGCGCGGCGACCGGCCTCGACCCGGCGGAACTGCGGCGGGAGATGACGATGCTGGAGATCCAGAAACGCGTGGTGAGGACGGGTACCAGGCTTCAACGGTCTGTCTGAAATTCTGACGTACTGAAGAATGCCTGTTGATCAATGCGAGCCGCAGTTCAGACCAGACTCATCGTGGAGTTTGTGTTGTGTGAACTGACATTCACTTGTTTGCGTGGCGGAAATGGTGCCAACAACATGCGATCGGATATCCTCACAAAATCTTGACATCACACTTGCCGTGCGGACCCTGACAGGCTATTGTTACCCGAACGTCATACATGAATCCTGATCGGGTGGACCGGTGCGAGCCGGTCGGTTCGGGAACACGTGGCGTTGAAACGAGCCGTTTGTTCGGAAGGCATGAGGATTTCCTTTGCTTTTCAGAGCGCGGCTACGGGGCGGCTGTGGAGTACCTGTCGTGATGCGTCGGGGTTCCATGCGGGCTTTGGTCGGAAGCGCTGGCGCGTTTGCCGGTCGTGGTTCGGGCCGCCTCTTTTCTGGTGTCGTTGAGCGTGCCCGGGCGGGAGGCCCGCGGCGTGGTTGAACCGCACGCAAGGAGTACCAGCGATGATGAACCTGACCCCCAAGCAGCTCCGCATTCTTCAGTTGATCCGCGACTGGCGCATCCGCCGGGGGTATTCCCCCACGATGCAGGAACTCGCCGACGAGATTGGCGTGAGCAAGGTCACGGTCTTCGAGCACGTCGAGGCCCTGATCAAGAAAGGCGCCCTCGTGCGCGAAGCGAACAAGGCGCGCTCACTCTCGATCACCGAGGGCGTGGCCGTGCCGGACGAATCCCGCCCTCTGCGATTCCCTCTGGTTGGCAAGATCGCCGCGGGCAACCCCATCGAGCGCGTCGCGGGCGAGGAAGAGATCGACCTGGTCGATGTGCTCGTGCCCAAGGGCGACAAGGCCAACTCCACCTTCGCCCTCAAGGTCGATGGCGACTCGATGCGCGATGAGGGCATCCTCGACGGCGACTATGTCCTCATCGAGCGCACCCAGGTGGCCCAAAATGGGGACCGGATCGTGGCCCTCCTGCCCGACGGCTCCACCACGCTCAAAACCTTTTACAAGGAAGACGACCACATCCGCCTCCAGCCCGCCAACCCGCAGTTCGAGGCCATCAAGGTCAAGTTCTGCCAGGTGCAGGGGATCGTGAAGGGCGTGGTGCGCAAGTACGGCCGGTGACCCCCGCACACGGACGGATTTCGTAGATGAACAGGATCGGGAATGCACGCCGCACCTTTGCGCATTGACTTTGACGATGCGCCGTCGCTGCTGACCGGCCTGGCCGTGGGCTTGGCGCGCCCGGTCGTGGTCATCGGCATCACCGGCGCGCCCGGCTCGGGCAAGAGCCTGCTGGCCGCGCGCCTCTCGCGCTGCATCGTCCCGACCGACGCTTATCTGCCGGACTACGACAGGGTGCCATACGCCGAGCGCGACCTGCCCGCGCACGCCGACCTCGAACGGCTCGCCCGCGACCTGTCCTTTCTCCGGCAGGGGCGAGATGCGAACATCCCGGTCTGGTCCTTCCACACGCATCGGCGCGAAGGCTTTTGTGCCCAATCTCCTTCGCCCATCGTGGTCTGCGAGGGGATCCACGCGCTGCACGACGCCGCGCTGCCGCACCTGGACCTTCGCGTCTTTGTTGAAGCGCCG
Source organism: Phycisphaerales bacterium UBA2402 (assembly GCA_002343715.1). GTDB lineage: Bacteria > Planctomycetota > Phycisphaerae > Phycisphaerales > UBA1924 > UBA2402. Next base: position 12,723 of record DDSA01000054.1, read on the forward strand.
GGCGATGTCCGGTGGGAACGCATCGCCGCCCGCGAACGCGCGGGCGAGCGCGGCTGGGGCGTGGAGGAGTCTCGCGTGTTCTTCGAGTCCGTGGCCGAACCCACGTTCGCCGCCGCGGCGGTGGACTATCGCGCCCGGGCGGGGGTGATCGTGAGCAACGCCGATGCCCGATCCGCAACGTGAGAGTATCGGTTCGCTAGCAGCCCCCGTTCTCCCAGTAGAAGAAGAACGTATCGACGTCCGCCCCGTCGATGCCGCCGTCGCCGTTGACATCCGCCGCGAAGTCGCCCGCCTCCCACGCGGCGAAGAAAGCGTCCACATCCGCGCCGTCGATGCCGCCGTCCTGGTTGAAGTCCGCGGGGCAGGGTGGGCCGCCGGTCACCGTCAGCGTCGCGCTGTCGGACTGCTGCGCGCCGCACCCGCCCGAGACGATGCACCAATAGGCCCCGGCATCTTCGAGCGATACCGGGCTGATGGTGAGCGTGTCGGTCTCGGCCCCCGAAACGTTCGGCCCGTCAAAGACGGGGGAGCCATCCTTGTACCACTGGAACGATCCGAAGCCGGAGATGACGACGGAGAAGGACACACTGCCGCCCTCGGGCACTTCCGCGCTCTGGGGATGTTCCTGGATGGACAGGCCGACGTTCGAGTACCCCACATCGGGGCCAGCTGGTTCG
>DDSA01000034.1:0-6405 GCA_002343715.1 Phycisphaerales bacterium UBA2402
TCGGTCAGAACGTCAGCGAGACCGACAAGGTCCTCCGCGTGGTGAATGTCGACCTGCTCTGGATCGATGTTCCCGCGCCCATGGCCGACCCGCGCACGCTCACGCTCAAGAACGGCGACCCCGCGTGGGTGCTCCTGGATATCGCCGGCACCCCGCGTGAGATGCAGGCCGCCGTCATCGAGGTCAGCCCCGCGGCCGATCCCGCGAGCCGCACGCGCCGCATCCGCGTCGAGATCAAGAACCCCGAGGGTGAAGGACGACTCATCCCCGGCGACCCGGCCTGGGTGAAGTTCTCAAACGGCCCGGCCAACTGAACCAAGATCCCCCACGCTCCACGACCCGCCTTGAGACCCAACGCTTGATCGACCTTACCAACCTCAAAGCCCCCGGCTGGCAGCGGATCGTCGCCGATCTCTCCTCCCCTGTTCCCGACGACCGCACCTTCCTCCTCCGCCTCATCAGCGCCCTCGGACAGGTCGCCGGAGCGCGCCAGGCCGTGCTCTGGCTCACCCCCTCAACGGCCGAGGGTTCAGAAGCTCGTGCCGTGCTGGTGTGGCCCCCGCTCGATCAGGGCGCGGCGGCTTCGCTCGAACACGGTCCCTTGGAGGCCGCCCACATCGATGAATCGGCCATCCCCCACGCCGCGGAATGCAAGACGAGCGCACGCACCGTCGCGGGGACAAGCCAGACCCGCGTCTTTGGGCTCGAGGGTCAGGATGACCTGATGTACGACCCCGGCCAGGCGGCCAAGGGCTACTTGCTCGCGGTGCCGGTCCCGGGCTCCACACTCACCGACGCCAACACACCCGTTCCCAGCATGGGCGCCATCACGCTCCTGCTCGATGGTCGCTCCAAGGCCGCGCTCCAAACCACGCTCGCCCTGGTGGAAGTCATCGCCGGCTACGTCTTCGGCCACTGGACGCGCCAGGCCCTCAAGCGCACGCGCAGCTCCACCGCCGGGCTCGATCTCGCCACCCGCCTCATCGCATCGATGAACGCGACCGAAGGCTTCAAGGGCGCGGGGCTGCAGTTCGTCAACGACCTCGCGCGCAATCTCGCCGTCGATCGCGTGGCCCTCTCATGGATCAAGGGCCCCGGCAACGTCCGCGCCAAGGGCCAGGTGGGCCGCCGATTCGCCGAGATGGTCGCGATGAGCGACACCGAGAACCTCGACCGGCGCATGGCACTCGTGCAGCGGCTCGAAGCCGCGATGGATGAGTGCCTCGATCAGGACCAGACGATTCTCTACCCGCCCCCGCCCCTGACCGGCCCCGGGTCCGATGCCGTCCTTTCCGCCGCGATCACCCATTCGCACCGGGAACTCGCCGCCTCCGATGCCAAACTCCGGGTCGCGTCGTTCCCCCTCCGTGTCGGTGATGCGCAGGGTGATCGTGTCGTGGGTGTCCTCCTGATCGAATCCACCGGGGATGGGCGGATCGATGCGAGCGGCGTGGAGCTGGTGCAAGCCACACTCGACCTGGTCGCCCCTGTTCTCGCCGTTCGTCACAGCGACGACCGCATCATCGCGCTGCGCGTGTGGGACTGGTTGCTCAAGACCGGGGCGTGGGCCGTCGGCCCCAAGCACACGGTGTGGAAACTCGCCGGTATCGCGGTGATGCTCGCGACGCTCTTCGCCGTCTTCTACACCACACCCTATCGGTTCGGGGCGCCGCTGGAACTCCAGCCGCGCGAGCGCCGAACCATCTCCGCGCCGTTCGATGGAACCATCGCCCGACTCGGGGAGGGCGTTGAACCCGGCGGTCGCGTCGACCAGGGGCAGCTCCTCCTCGAGTTCGACACCACCGACCGCCGCCTCAGCGCGCTGGAGGCACAGGCACAGATCGTCCAGTATGACAAGGAGGCCGATGAGCAACTCAAGAAAGGCGCCTTGAGCGAATCGCAGCAGGCCGCCGCGAAATCCAAGCAGTCGCAGGCGAAACTCTGGCTCCTCGAGCACGAAATCGCCAAGGCCAGAGTCACCGCCCCCATCCCCGGCGTCATCACGGCGGGCGACCTGAAGGACAAGGTCGGCGCCGCTGTCAAACTCGGCGACCGGCTCTTCGAGATGGCCGACCTCACCGACATGGTCGTGATCGCCCGCGTCGATGACAGCGACATCGCGCTCGTGTACATCGGTCAGACAGGCGAGATGAGCCCCAAGAGCGATCCCAGCCTGACCGTCCCGTTCACCGTCGAGCGGATCGTCCCGCTGAGCACCGCGGCCGAAGGCGCCAACGCGTTCGAGGTTCACTGCAAACTCAGCCAGCCGCCCTCCTGGTTCCGGCCCGGCATGGAAGGCCATGCCAAGTTCAACGGCCCGACCCGGAGCATCGCCTGGATCGGGACGCGGCGGATTCTCAACACGCTTCGGGTGTGGCTCTGGTGGTGATGCCCGGCGGGTCCCGCGGAGGAAGGAACTCGATCATCACGCCGGCACACCCTGGTTTTCCGCACGCGACCACCCCGCAACACGCACTCCCATGAGCGACCGTTCCACTTTTTCTCCTTTCTGGCATCGTGTCCGGGCCATGCGTCCTCGGCTGCGGCCCCACGTGCAGATCACCCGTCAACACTACCGGGGCAAACGTTGGCACGTCGTCCACGATCCGTCCTCCAACGCGTTCTTCCGGCTCAGCCCCGTCGGTCATGAGTTTGTCGGCCTGCTCGACGGCCGCCGCACCGTCGAGGAAGTCTGGCAACTCGGTCTCTCTCGCCACGGGGACGATGCTCTTACGCAGAACGAGGTCATTCAACTCCTTTCCCAACTGCACGGCAGCAATCTTCTTTCCGCCGATACGGCCCCCGAGACCGAGCAACTGCTCCGCCGCGGCCGCGAGCGCATCCAGAAGAAGGCCATGCAGCAGGCCATCGGCCTGATGTACTTCAAGGTCAAGCTCTTCAACCCGGATCACATCCTGACCTGGCTTGAACCGATCTTCCGACCCGTCCTGAACCGGATCGGATTCATCGTCTGGGCGCTCTGGATCGCGGCCGGGCTGTACGCTGTTCTGCCTCACTGGGACCGGCTGGTCAGCGGCTTTGACTCGGCGATCGCGCCGCGGAACTGGGGCTGGATGATCGTGGTCTTTGTCGTGACCAAACTCTGGCACGAACTCGGCCACGGGATTGTCTGCAAACGCTTCGGCGGCCAGGTGCCCGAGTTCGGTGCGATGATGCTCGTGCTGGTTCCCGCCCCGTTCGTTGACGCATCCGCGGCGTGGGGCTTCGCCAGCAAGTGGCGGCGCATGGCGGTGGGGGCGGGGGGCATGATCTTCGAGTTGGGGCTTGCCTCGGCGTGCGCTTTTCTCTGGCTCAACACCGCTCCGGGCGATCTGCTGCACCAGTTGGCGTACAACGCCATGCTCACCGCGAGCATCTCGACCATTCTCTTCAACGCCAACCCGCTGATGCGCTTCGACGGGTACTACATCCTCAGCGACCTGCTCGAGGTGCCCAACCTCGCGCAGCGCTCCTTCGGGATGCTCAAGTTCCTGCTCCAGAAGCACGTCTACCGGGTGCGCAATCCCGTCCCGCCCACTTCCAGCATCAGCGAGGCCTGGGTGCTGATCGTCTACGGGGTACTCGCGCTCGCCTATCGCGTCTTTCTCTTCATCACCATCACGCTCTACCTCGTCGGCGAACTCTTCGCCCTGGGTGTCTTCCTCGCGGTCTGGACCGCATCGATGTGGTTCATACTCCCCGTCGGCCAGTTCGTTCACTGGCTGGCGACCAGCCCCGCGCTGGCCGAGTTCAGGCCCCGCGCCATCCTGACCAGCCTGGGCATGATCGCCGGAGGTCTGCTGCTCATCGGGGCGATTCCCATGCCCGACCACCGGCGAGCGGTGGGCATCATCGAGAGCACCGCGCAGTCCGGTGTCTACTTCAAGACCGACGGATTCGTCCGCGAGATCCACGTTCGGCCCGGCGAGTCCGTCAAGGCCGGCGATCTGATCGTCACGCTCCAGAGCGACCGTCTCGCCGCGCAGATCGCGCTGCTCCGGGCCGAGATCGCCGAGGCCCAGGCCCGCGAACGCGATGCCCGTACACGCAGCATCGCCGGTGCGCAGGTCGCCGAGCAGTACGTGCAGACGCTCAACGAGCAACTCGCCACGCTGGAGGATCGGGAGCGACGCCTCCTGGTACGCGCGCCGCAGGACGGTGTCGTCGTCGGGCGCGACCTCGACTCGTACATCGGGAAGTTCGTTCAGGAGGGGCAGGCCCTGTGCCTGGTGCTGATGCCCGAGTCCCTCCGGGCCACCGCCAGCCTGACCCAGCAGGAGGCGTGGATTTACGGCCTGCCGCCCGACGCCTACAAGGTTGAACTGCGTCGCTCATCTCGCCCGGATGAGGTGATTGAGGCCAAGTTTGAACGGACCAGCGAGGCCGGAGACCGCGACCTGCCCCACCCCGCTCTCGGGTACGCCGGGGGTGGAACATTCGAGACGGACCCCGCGGATCAATCCGGCACCCGGGCCAAGCGCCCCGTGCTGCGTGCCTACTTCCTGCCCGTGAATGAACAGGGAGAAGCCCGGCCCGGCCGACTCGTGACCCCCGATGGTTCACCCGCGAGCCCCGGAGAACGCGTCTATTTCCGCTTTACCCTCCCCACGAAACCCTGGCTTGCCCAGTGGGCCGACCGTCTGGACAAGTCACTCCAGGGACGCGCTCGGCTCTAGTGAGATACCCACCGAACCGATCGCGTCGCGGACAGTTTACAACAATCCTTACTCGCCGGCTCCCCCCATCCCGTGCTGCTGACTCAGTACCACACCCTCTACGAATCGCTCCGAAGCCGTCGGCTCCGGCCTGTGGTGCCCAAGGGGCTGGACCTGGTCGCGTCGCGTGTCGGCACCGTCGTTCGTCACAGCCGTCATCGGCTGGGCTCGCTGCAGGATCAGGCACGCCGCACAGACGCCCTGGCTTCGGAAATGCGCAACTCTTCCGAGGCCGCTCTCGACGACCTCATCGCCCGCACCCGCGAGATCTTTCTCCGGGGCCGCCAGGACGATTCCACGGTGTGTCGCGCCCTGGCCGCCGTGCGGGAGGTCGCGCGCCGCGTGACAGGCGAAGAGCCGTACCCGGTTCAACTCACGGGCGCGCTCGCCCTCTACCACGGCCGCATCATCGAGATGCTTACGGGTGAAGGCAAGACCCTCACCGGATCGATCGCCGCGCCCCTGATCGCCTGGCAACACAAACACCTTCATGTATTGACCGTCAACGACTACCTCGCCGCACGCGATGCCGAGAGCCGCCGGCCCATCTACGAGCGTTGTCTGCTGAAAGTCGGCGCCGTCACGCAGGAAACCGAGCAGGACGCGCGTTTCGACGTGTACTCCCGTTCCATCGTGTATTGCACGCCCAAGCAGATCGTTGCCGATTGGCTCCGCGACCAGATCCGCATGGGACGCGCCAACACCCCATGGACGGCGCGCCACGCGATGAACCTCGCGGGGGGCGGCCCCCACTCCGGGCCGATGGTTCCAGGACTGCGTGCCGCGCTCGTGGATGAAGCGGACGCCGTTCTCATCGACGAAGGTGTCGTGCCCCTCATCATCGCCCGGTCGCGGCGGGAAGACGAGATGAGCAAGGTCTACCGCGAGGCCGCGGCGATGGCGGCCAAACTCGACGAGGGACCGGACTTTACCATCGACCATGTTCATCGTCGAGCGGACCTCAAGCGCCGGGGGCAGGACCGACTCCGCGCCATGTTCGCTTCGCTCCTCGGTCACGGCGGCGAGCGGATCTGGAAGGCCAACCGCCGCGGCGAGGAACTCGTGCGCCAGGCCCTCGTCGCTCGCTTCTGCTACATCCACCAGCAGCAGTACCAGATCGTCGAGGGCAAGGTCGTCATCGTCGACGAGTACACCGGCCGCTTTCTGCCGGACCGTTCGTGGGAGCACGGGCTGCACCAGGCGGTCGAAGCCAAGGAAGGCCTCGAAGTCACCGCCGACCGGGAAACGTTGGCTCGCATGAGTTTTCAGCGGTATTTCCGAACGTACCCGTTCCTCTGCGGCATGACCGGCACCGCCGCCGACGCGACCGCCGAGATGGAGTCGGTCTACGCCCGGCCCGTCACCGTCATCCCCACCAACCGACCCATCGCCCGGAAAGCGTGGCCGTTGCGTGCTTTCCGCACGGCGCGCGACAAGTGGGCCGCGATTGTCAACTCCATCGAGGAGGTGCACCAGCAGGGAAGGCCCATGCTTGTCGGCACACGCTCGATCGGCGCATCCGAACTCCTCTCCCGGCTGCTGCACGCGCGCGGCCTGCCCCACCAGGTGCTCAACGCCAACTTCGACAAGGACGAAGCCGAGGTCATCGAGAAGGCGGGCCAGGGCCGAAGCCGCCTCCAGACCGACCGCTCCGCCGCGATCACCGTCGCCACCAACATGGCCGGCCGCG
>DDSA01000034.1:6622-21484 GCA_002343715.1 Phycisphaerales bacterium UBA2402
GGCCGGCCGCGGCACCGACATCAAACTCGACGCCGCGGCACGAGAAGCTGGGGGGCTGCACGTGATCCTGACCGAGATGCACGGGGCCAAGCGCATCGACCGCCAGTTCATCGGCCGTGCGGGCCGGCAGGGCGATCCCGGTTCGTCGCAGATTTTTGTGTCGCTCGAGGACGATCTTGCGGTCAAGTTCCTGCCCCTGCCCGCCGGCTTGCTCCGTGATCGCCCCGGATCTCCCGAGTTCGCTCACACCGGCGTGCTCGCAAGGCTTTTCCGACTCGCCCAGCGTCGCAGCGAGGCCAAGGACCGCCGCAACAGAACCGCCGTGCTGAAGCAGGACGACTGGATCGATAAGAACCTTCCCGGCGTGGGGTGATACGCCCGAGCGGAACACCCGGGCACACTGCACCGTAACCCGCGAGCGGGACTTTCGGGAAAGGATTGCTCCCGGCCTGCGGATCTACCCTGTCCTTCCGATCCGGCACGGCCCCGCACCCGCTCCCCCATGTCACGACTCCAGGACACGCAGCGCATCCACCACCTCCGCACGCTCCTCGAGAGGGCCAACAGGGCGTACTACGTTGATGGCGCTCCCATCATGTCCGATGCCGAGTTTGATGCGCTCCTCGCCGAACTCACCGAACTCGAGGTGCGGCACCCCGAAGTCGAAGATCCTGACAGCCCCACGCGTCGCGTCGGCGGTGAGCCTGTCAAAGGATTCACCCAGATCCGTCACGCCCTGCCGATGCTCAGCATCGACAATACCTACGACGCGGAAGGGGTGCGCGAGTGGGCCGCGCGGATGCACAAGGCGCTCGCGGGGGACGGGCTGTTCAGCCCGGAGCGGGTGGTCTTCGCGGCCGAGCCCAAGATCGACGGCCTCGCTCTCTCCCTCCGCTATGAGAAGGGCGTGCTCCGACACGCCGTCACGCGGGGGGACGGCACCACCGGAGATGATGTCACCCACGCCGCGCGCGTCATCCGGGCTATTCCCATGAAACTTAGTGTGGGCGACGGTGCGCCCGGGCGGCCTCGAATCCCCGATGTGCTCGAGATCCGCGGCGAGGTCTTCATGTCTCTCCGCGAGTTCGCACGGATCAACTCGGACCTCGAAGCCTCGGGGGAGGATGCCCTGGCCAATCCGCGGAACGCCACCACGGGCACGCTGAAGAACCTCGACCCCAAACTGATCGCCTCTCGCAAACTCCTGTTCTGCGCGCACGGACGGGGCGAACTCTCCGACCCCGATTTCGCGCCGTCGCACAGCGCGTTCCTCGGCGCGGTCCGCGCCCTGGGCGTGCCGGTCTCGGGCCGCCTGACGGTGAGCGACGACTTCGAGCGAATCCTGTCCGCGATCGACGAGTTCGGCAAAGACCGCCGCACGCTCGACTATCAGACCGACGGCATGGTTGTCCGTGTCGATGACTTCGCCCAGCAGGCGAGACTCGGCCTGACGTCCAAAAGCCCGCGCTGGATCACGGCGTACAAGTACCCGCCCGACCGCAAGACCACCACGCTCCTTGACGTGCTTCATCAGGTCGGGAAGACCGGCAAGATCACTCCGCGCGCCGTGATGAAGCCAATCCCCCTCGCGGGGACCGTCGTGCAGCACGCGACCCTTCACAACTACGGCCAGGTCCGCCAGAAGGACATCCGCATCGGCGACACCATCGAGATCGAAAAGGCGGGAGAAATCATCCCGTATGTCGTCGGTGTCGTGCACCACGCCAGGACCGCCGATGCCCGGCCGATCACCGCGCCGGAGCATTGCCCTGAGTGCGGCGGCCCCGTGGAACCCGAGTATCCCGACCCCGCGAACCCGGATCCCCTCTGGGAGAGCGCCCGCCGATGCGTGAACCCCGAATGCCCGGCCCAGGTCCGCGAGAAACTGATCTGGTTCTGCGGCCGCAAGCAGATGGATATCGAAGGTCTGGGGGAAAAGACCATCGACGCCATCCGCGCCGAGGGCGGCATACCCCTCGATCATTTCGCCGATATCTTCAGACTGGCCGAGCACCGCCAGGCCCTCATCGGCATCGATCGCCTGGGCGAAAAAAAGGTGGACAATCTGCTCGCCGGGATCGAAGCCGCCAAGTCTCGGGGCCTCGCCCGAGTTCTCGCGGGCATGGGGATTCGGCACATCGGTGACAGCACCGCCAAGAATCTGGCCCGACACTTCGCCGATATCGATGAACTCCTCGCCGCGCCCGTCTGGAAACTCATGCCCATGGCCGTCAACCGCATGAGCCCGCGGAAGCGCCTGGAGCGGTTCGGCCTTACCTTGACGGTGACTCCCGAATACGAGACCGGGCTGGGCGAGGATACTGGCCCCATCGTGTACGCGTATCTTCACAGCGCCCCGGCTCAACGCGCCTTCGAGCAGTTGAAGGCCGTCGGTGTCGATCTCTCCTCCAAGGAGTACACGCCCGACTCGTCGGGCACCGCGGCGGGCGGCGGCCCATTCGCAGGAAAGACCATCGTCCTGACAGGCACGCTCGACGCGTTCGATCGAACCGCCCTGAGCGAGAAACTCGAATCACTGGGCGCGAAAGTGACCGGCAGCGTTTCGAAGAAGACCCACCTCGTCATCGCCGGGCGCGAAGCGGGGAGCAAACTCGACAAGGCGATGGAACTCGGGATCGAGGTGTGGGATGAAGCCGCGTTGCTCAAGGCGTTGAGCGCCGGATAGGCTTCAATCGTCGTCCTTGATGCCCATTTCCTTGTGCGCTTCGAGTTTCAACGTCTGAATGTCGGCGAGTAACGTTGTCGCGTCTTCGTTCTTTCCATCCAGGATCGCGACCTCCAGATCGAGCAGTTTCCGCGTCAGCGCGATCAGGTGCCGGCGGTACGGCTCGAGCGCCTGAGCCTGCTTCGCCGCATCGGTCTCTTCGGACCATGGGCCACGGGGGATCGCCCCCTTCGCCGACACCGCACCGCGCTGCGCCTCGTTCACCAGTTTGAGGTTGTCCACCTTCTTGGTTGAGTCCGCGGCCTGCCGCTGCAGACGGCGCAGATTCCGATTGATCTGGTTCATTGCCTGCTCGGCGGAGACGGCTGTCTCGGCACGCGCGGGGCGTTCACCGGGCGCGGGAGGCGGCGGCTGCGCGGGCAGCGGGGCGGAGATCGCGGCCAGCAACAGCGAGGCGATCGAAAGGGGGAGGGTCATTCGGTTGAATCGCATAAACGAGACTCCAGAGCGGGCAACTGCCGACCGACATCGGATCGGCGGAATGACCGTACGCGCAGATCACTCGGATCGTTACGGCCGACTACGCTCCACGCTCGCCGAATCTCACGCACGGAGGACCTATGCCAGACCCGCACCGCATCGCCTATTTCTCGATGGAGATCGCCGCCGATCCTCGATTCCCCACCTACAGCGGGGGGCTGGGCATACTTGCCGGTGACTGCATCCGTTCCGCCGCGGACATCGGCCTGCCGCTTGTCGCGGTCACCCTCGTACACCGCGAAGGGTACTTTCACCAGTCGATCGATGCGAGCGGGATGCAGCACGAGTCTCCTTTCCCCTGGAACCCTGCCGAACACCTCTCGAAGACCGAAGCCCGCGTGGCGATCACCCTTCAGGGTCGCAAGGTTCATATCGCCGCGTGGAAACTCGAAGTCAAACCGACCCATCCTTCCGGCCGGGCGGTCCCGCTCTATTTTCTCGACACCGACCTGCCCGAGAACCACGATGATGATCGAGCCATCACGGCCCGTTTGTACCTGGGCGACCTGCGGATGCGCATCCTGCAAGAGGCCGTTCTGGGCATCGGCGGGGTTCTCGTTCTTCGTGCGCTGGGCTACAAGGACATCGGCACCTACCACATGAACGAGGGGCACGCCGCGCTCCTGACGATCGAACTTCTCGCCGAGCGCAGTTTTCACTATCGATCCGATCCTGAAGATCCACGAGTTCAGCACGAGGTCAAGTCGCTTGGGGTATTCACCACCCACACTCCCATCGCCGCGGGCCACGACCGTTTCCCGCTCCACCTGGTCGGCGAAGTTCTCGGCGTGCAATCAGCCATCCACGAAGGAGCGCCGTTCGTGGAGCACGGCCACCTGAATATGACACTGCTCGCCATGCACCACAGCCGGTTCGTCAACGGCGTGGCCAAACGCCACGGCGAGGTGTCGCGCGACATGCTCGGCGATCCTCGCATTGACTTTGTCACCAATGGTGTCCATGCTCCCACATGGGCCTGCCCGGAGGTTGCCGCGCTCCTCGACGCGTACAGCCTCGGCTGGCGTGCCGATGAGCGCGCCATCATGCGGGCGCTCTTCATCCCCGACGACGCGTTACAACGAGCCCGCGCCGCCGCTAAAAAGCGGCTGATCGACCGTGTGAATGCCCTCACCGGGGCCGGACTGGACCCGGCCGCGTTCACCATCGGCTTCGCGCGGCGCGCCACGGGGTACAAGCGTGCCGACCTGATGCTGCGTCGCCCCGATCGTCTCCGCGACATCGCCCGGAAACTCGGGCCGATCCAGATCATCTACGCAGGCAAGGCCCATCCGCACGACCACCAAGGCAAGGAGATCATCCGACGCGTGATCGAGTCGCTCCGCGCCCTGGCGCCCGATGTGAAGGGGCTCTTTTTACCCGAGTACGATTTCGCGAACGCCCAGCCGCTGGTCGCCGGCGTGGACCTCTGGGTCAACACGCCCGTGCCGCCTCTTGAAGCCAGCGGGACCAGCGGCATGAAGGCGGCCCTCAACGGCGTACCGAGTCTCTCCACGCCCGACGGGTGGTGGCTCGAAGGAGAAGTGGAGGGGCTGACCGGTTGGACGATCGGGCGGGACATCTACGCGCACGACCCGTTGACCGATCCCGAGGCACGGGCCGCACGCGATGCGGAAGCACTGTACGACAAACTCGAGCACGCGATTCTGCCCGTTTACAAGAACGACCGCGCCATGTGGATCTCCATCGTCCGCCATGCCATCGCGCTCAACGGTTCCCGTTTCAATACCAACAGAGTCATGCGTGAATACCGCGATCTGGCGTACTCGTCATCGCCCGGCGGTTTCGATGCGGCCTGATCCGGCGCTTCATTCGAGCGGCCACCGCATCACCAACTTCGACGACATCGGCGGGTGACGCATGACCACGCGCACCCCGCGGAAGGCGGTGGCGTCCCACGACATCCGCCCGCAGACGTGCTCGAACATCCGCGCCAGCCGCGGCACCAAAGGGGTCGCGATCGCCGGGGGTGAGCCTGTGAGTTCGATCAGCGGTTCATTGAGGGGGAGCAGATTCCGGGCGGTCTGCGCCGACGGGTCTTCCGGCCCGCCATGAGGAAACCCGTGGAGCGAAACTTCCAAACCCTTGGGCATCGGCAGGTCTCGGTGGACTAACAGGTCAAACACCGCGGACTCCACCGGCAGGGTGATCGTCGCGGCGGTCGAGCCGTGGGTGTTGTCCGCTCCCCGGGTCAGGGGCAAGCCTCGGAAGATGTACCCGAAGAAACAGTCGAACGCGCCCCGGTTGCCGACCTGACCGCCGGGCAGGCAGAACTCCCTGCCATCGGGGCCGTCGAAAGACACGATCGCCGGCATCCCGGCGGTGCAGAAGCCACGCAGCAGAAAAGGAAGTTCGGTCGGCGGATCAGGATCGATCGTTTCGAGATGCCCTCCCGAGGCGAGTGGACGGCCATGATCGTCGTGCATCTGCGCTCTGTAGAGGCGCCACCGGGCCGTGGGCCGCAGGCGTCTGAAACCGACCAGGCCGGAGACCAGCGCATAATCGCACTCCCCGGCGTTGGCCGAAGGCCCCAGAATCGTCAGCGCCACGCGCGTCTTGGCCTGCACTCCCCAGACCATGCTGTTCCCGCGGAAGGCGAGTTCTCTGCCGCTGGCCGCCGCCGCATCGCTCTCGAACAACCCCATGCTCTCGAGCGTGAGTTGCAGGTGTTCACGATCGCCGGCGTGCTCGACAACCATGCGCTGGAATGTCTCAACCGCGTCCCGCACCGCGTTGGTCGTCGCGGCGGGAACCCCGGATTGTTCCATGCCTCTCAGTGTCAACTCCATCCCCTGGGGGCCGGGAAGGTGGTTCAGCGAGGCGAACGGATCGGTCGCGTTGACGATGCGGGATAACTTCCACGCCATGTTGCGATGAAGACCGAAGCGTTTCGCGATCTCCTGGGGTACGGCCGGATTCACGCCCTCCGACTCGAAGAGATCCATGAGCGAGGAGCGCACACGCTGCAGAGCGATGCGGCAGTCTTCGACAAGATGAATGGTGTCCGTGAGCATTGGGTTACGAGTTCGGTGGTTCGAGTCATGATTGTACGCGATTCCGTCTTGGACACGCCCGGCAAATACCGTGCAAGTGAGTAGAATCCGCCAGTGACAACGAAGGAACAAACACGATTGAGCACCCCGTACTACGCGTTTATTCGGATGCTGTTCCCTCTCGTGCTCCTGCTGGGTGCCTGTTCGGAGAAACTCATTACGTCGCCGTATGTCATGAGGGGCGAAGCGGGGCGGCGGACCTACGCGAGTCTCGATCCCGCCCTGCAAACCCCGGAAATAAACGTTGTCTATGTCACGGATCGGGGGCCGACTCCTCCAGACAAGTCCGGGCCGCGATACGGCCACGAACGCAGCGATCTCACGTCGTACGGGAACGCCACCGTTGAACTCTCGCCGCGTCCCACCTGGGATGAACTGGTCGAGATCAGCACTTCAGGACAGCGATCCCGCTCGTACACACTGCGGGTGTCGCGGGTGGAGGAGCGGGGGCGATTCACACCGATCACCGAGTACATGGAGGTGAAAGGCAATCGCATCGGCGGCAAGATCGGCGCACGCGACGCGATCGACGCCGAAAACCGGGCCTTCGGAGATGTGCTCCGCGAGCGCCTTGTTCGCACGGACCGCAAGGAGGTTGTGATCTTCATCCACGGCTTCAACAACTCGTTCGATGACGCCGTGATCCGGCTCGCGCAGGCCTGGCATTTCTCGGGGCGGCGCGGGGTGCCGATCGTGTACACCTGGCCGGCGGGGTTCGGCGGGCTGGCGGGGTACGCCTATGACCGGGAGAGCGGTGAGTTCACCGTCGTGCACCTCAAACTCCTGCTGCGAGCGGTCGCCGCGTGCCCGGAGGTGGAGAAGATGCACATCGTGTCCCACAGCCGCGGCACCGACGTGGCCACCACGGCGCTGCGGGAACTGAACGCCGAGTTCCGCGGCATGTCCGGGAAGAGCCTGTTCAGCACGCTGGTGCCGGAGAGTTCTTCTCCCGTGGTTCCACCCGACTTTCCCACCGCGGCGGAGGTGCTGAAACTCGGCACCGTGGTGCTCGCCGCGCCCGACCTGGACGTGGACGTGTTCAGGCAGCGATTCTTCGGCGAGAATCTCGTCGGAGTGGCGGACCGGTTCGTCCTGTATTTTTCCAAGGAGGATGAAGCGTTGGGACTGGCAAACTGGCTGTTCAGCGGCCGCAGCCGCATCGGTTCACTTCATGTCAAGGACCTCAAGCCGGCCGCCCTGACCGTCTTCGCCTCGTTGCCCCGGCTGGAGGTCATCAACTGCGAGGTCAGCGGGTTCACCACACACGCCTACGTATTTCAACACCCCGCAGCGCTCTCCGACCTGATTCTCGTGCTCCGGGATGGTGCAACTCCGGGCGCGCACAACGGCCGCCCGCTCTCGAGCCCGGAGATCGGTGTCTGGGAGATGGACAACACGTACCTCCGACCCGCGAGCAAGACGGCACGCTGAAACTGATGATCCGCGGGCTTTGGTGTCAGGAGAGACCGGCGACCTTGCGGAGGAGGTCCTTGCGCTGGTCCAATGTCATGGAGGACATGGCCTGCTTCACGGCGGCGATCTTCTCATCGCGGGTCAGATCGGCCTTGATGCCGGGGAGTTCCTTGGAAGCTTCCAGCAGCAGTTCGTTGTACTCCATGATCTGCTCGCTCATCGTGTTCCGGAGTACATTGCGGAGCATCGCGTTGATGCGGTCTTTGTCCGCACCCCCATCGGCCTTCGCGGGGGGGCTGGTGGCCTTGTCATAGGCAGAGGTGATCTGCGAGTTGAAGCCGGCGGCCTTGTCGTCGATGATGCCGCGGTTCTTGAGGTCCACGGCGAGGCGCGTGACGTTGAGCGGTTTGGTGACCCGCATAAGGTCGCCGACGCCGGATTTGTCTCCGCTGGCGAGGGTCACTTTGTCGAACGCGTTTTCCAACTGCTCGGACAGGTCGAGATTGTCGATGACGACACGCCGCACCGACTTTTTCCGCTCGGGAAGATACGCCTCCATCTTGGACTGCATCTCCGGCGTCATGTACGGATTGCGGCGGAGCGCTGCGAGTTCGAGCGGTTCGTTCAGCGGAAGCACAACACCGTTGGTGTCTTTCTCCCATTCCTTGTACGGCAGAGCGGGTACCGGTTCTTTCTTGACCGGCGTCGCCCGGACAGGGGGCGGCATCGACGGTGGGATCTCCGCGGCAGGAGGCGGCGGGGGAGCCTTGGGTATGTTGGCATCGATCTGCGGGTTTGCGGCTGGGGGTGGCGTGACCAACTGGGCAGTGGCCACCGCGGCAAAGCCGAGAGATGCCAGGGTAACAAACATCAAGGACCGATTGGGCATGGGCATTGTCTCGTGAATGAGTCGGTACTGTGGTCGAAAGGGACCAATGGTAGGTGAGTGGAGTTATTCACGTATCGGCGGGCAAGCGCTCGGGCATCCTCGCGAGCATCGGGTACAAACCATGAAGTAGGCAAATGTGTTATAGGACTTATTGTGGTACTCAAAAAGACCGCGACCCCGAGCGCGGCGTTCGGGGTCGCTGATCGAGGAGCGTGTGTGTCCTCGGAGAGTGATACACGCCTGCCAACAAGGCGTTACGTGTCGGTTGCTTGGCGGCATGGCTTCATAGTTCGAGATGAGCGGGGACGAGTACGATGGATGGATGATGAGTCTGAACGAGAACTCGGGTGTGAGGCTCCGTGGATTGATGAACGTCGGGTGCATCGCGGCACCGGGGGCGTTCAACGCGCTGGCGGCGAGAGCGATCGCGAAGGCGGGGTTTCAGGCGGCATACGTCTCAGGCGCTGCCACGAGCGTGAGCGCCGGCGTGCCGGATGTGGGCCTGTTGACGCTGGAGCATTTCTGCCGTGTGATCCGGGAAGTGGCGGATGGCAGCGGCCTCCCCGTGCTGGCGGATGCGGACACAGGCTTCGGCGAGGCCGAGATGGTCCGGCGAACCGTGATCGAGTACGCCCGCGCGGGCGCGGCGGGGCTTCACCTCGAAGACCAGAAGTTTCCCAAACGCTGCGGCCACCTCGACGGGAAGGAACTCATCCCGACGGATCACATGGTTGAGAAGGTGCATTGGGCGGTGAAGGCGGCCGCGGAGCACGCGCCGGGGTTCATCGTGTGCGCCCGCACGGATGCGCGGGGCGTCGATGGTTTTCAGGCCGCGGTGGACCGTGCCGCGGCGTACGTCTTCGCGGGCGCGGACATGATCTTCCCGGAGGGGCTGACGAGTGAAAAGGAGTTCGCGGAGTTCGCGGCGGCGATGCGCGGTCTGCGCGGCCCGAATCCCGCGGGCGGGCCCTACCTGCTGGCGAACATGACCGAGTTTGGCAAGACCCCGATGATCCCGGTGGAGCGGTTCGGCGCGATGGGGTATTCGTGCGTGATTTTCCCCGTGACGCTCCTTCGGGTCGCGATGGGGGCCGTAACGCGGGCGCTGGAACACCTTCGCACCACGGGATCGGCCGAAGGGTTGCTCGGGCAGATGCAGACGCGCCAGGAGTTGTACGACCTGGTGGGCTACAAACCCGGCACCCCGTGGGAGTTCGGGAAGCACTAACGAGGGACGCGGATGAACGGACTCAGCCGATCCGGTCACGCCCGCCCATGTAGGGGCGCAGGGCGGCGGGGACGGTCACGCTGCCGTCCTTGTTCTGGTGCATTTCGAGCAGCGGGATCAGGAAACGCGGGCTGGCGAGGACGGTGTTGTTCAGCGAGTGGCAGAACGTGGTATCGCCCTTGCCACCCTCGCCGCCCGAGCGGTACCGCATGTTGAGTCGGCGGCACTGGAAGTCGTAGAGGCGGCTGGCGGAGTGCGTCTCGCCGTACGCGCCGCGGGGGCGACCCTCGGCATCGAGTTCGCCGCGGCCGGGCATCCAACTCTCGATGTCGATCATGTCGGCGTTCTTGAATCCCAGGTCGCCGGTGCAGCATTGGAGCAGGCGGTGGGGGATCTCGAGCGCTCGCAGGATCTCCTCAACGAAGCCGATCATCTTCTGGTGCCAGGTTCGGCTCTCGGCCTCATCGGCGCGGCAGATGACCACCTGCTCAACCTTGTCGAACTGGTGGATGCGGTACAGCCCGGCGGTGTCCTTGCCCGCGGCGCCGGCCTCGCGGCGGAAGCAGGTACTCACAGTGACATAGCGGAGCGGGAGCGCCGCTTCATCGAGAATCTCCCCCTGGTGGATTCCCATCAGGCCGACCTCGCCGGTGCCGGTGAGGAAGAGGTCCTGACCCTTGCCCGCCGCATCGGGACCGGCCCGGTGGGACTCGTCCACGAGGTAGGCCTGCTCCTTGCCCGCTGGGAAGAAGCCCGTGCCGAGCATCGCCTCTTCCCGGACGAGCACGGGCACGCTCGTGGGAGAGAAGCCCTGTTTTTCGACCATGAAGTCAAGGGCGAAGCGCTGCACCGCCAGGTGCAGGCGCATCCCGTCGCCGGTCAGGATGTACGAGCGTGCGCCCGCGAGTTTGACACCGCGCTCGAAGTCGGCCAGATGCAGGTCACGCACCAGTTCAAGGTGGGTTTTGGGCGTGAACCCCTTGTTCTCCCGGAAAGACCGGGCGGTGTCGAACCAGGCCGGGTTCCATCGACGCAGTTCGATGTTGTCGTCGCTCCCCGCGCCGATGGGCACATCGGGATCGGGTGGAAGGGGCACTTGGATGAGGATCGTGTTCAGTTCCGGCTCGAGTGCCGCCAGTTGAGTCTCGAGGTCTGCGATCTGGCCCTTGAGCGCCGCGGGCCGGGCGGTCAGGTCGTCGAGTTCTTTCTGGATCGCGCCTGCCTGCTCGGGCGGGGCCTTTTTGAGCGAAGCCTTGAGTTGTCCGATTCTGGGGCCGCACTCCTTTGCCATCTTGTTCTGCTCGGCGCGAAGACTCTCGGCACGGGCGAGCAGGGCGCGGCGCTGCTCGTCGAGCGTCAGGAGACGGTCGATGTCCGCGGGGATGCGCTTCTTCGCGCACCCATCGCGGAAACGCTGGGGATTCTCACGCAACGCCTTCAGGTCGATCATGGGGCGGAGTGTAGGGGATGAGGGTGTGGCGCGGGCCGTGGAGGCCCTGGCCGATGATCCGCAGGTCGCGTCCAGGCTGACCGCGGACCCGGGGCTGTTGGCCCGTCTGCGCGCCTTTGTCGCCGACACGCTCGCGCGGCTGGGGTTCAAGGGGACCATCGGCAGGCACCGGATCGCGGTGCGGGACGCGGTGCTGAGGGCGTTGGATGAGGCCGCACGCGACCGCCGGGCAGAGACGGATTCGCCCCGCTTCTCCATCGCCGAGAGCGCGGATGCCGGGTACGGCGATCGCACAGCCAGGATCGAGCGCAACTGGGAGCGGTTGCAGCGCCGCGCGGATGTGCCCGAGCCGATGGAGACGGTCCTGAGAACCCGCCGGTTCTCGGCGATGCCGCCCCGCACGCGGATGCTCGCGGCTTTCCGTCACGTCATGGACCATCTGCGGGACGAATACACCAACGAGTCCACCGGATGGACCATCCGCGTGAGCAAGAGCAGCGCCAAGGAACTCTCCGGCAAACGCGATGATCCGTGGAGGCTCGACGCGCTGGATGTGCTGCCCGACCTGATCCGCCGGGCCGTGCTGGGCGATTCCCACCCCGACACCAAGGGGCGGCCCGAGGTCAAGGCCGTGCATCACCTGTACGCGCCTATGCGAGCGCCCGATGCCGGTCTGGAGACCGGCTCCACCAGGAGCAGGCCCGATCGGCGTTTCGTGGTCGAGTTGACCGTGTTCGAGTTGCAGGACGGGCGCAAACTCTACAATCACGACCTGGTGGAAATAAGCGACCCCGCGGAATCTCCCCCCGGCGGTCGCGTGAGCGACTCCCCGGAGAGCATCGCGGGGTCGGAGAATGATACGCCGCCGGAGGCGGATATCAGGTTCTCCATCGCCCCGCTCGTCGAGAGCGAGGCGTTCAAGCGCTGGTTCGGCGACAGCAAGGTCGTGGACAAGGACGGCAAGCCGCTGGTGGTGTACCACGGTGGCCGCCGATTCAATCGTTTCGATGCGGCAGCGCAGCCGCAATCCGGTGCCGCGCATCCCGCTTTTTTCTTCACGTCGAGCCGTGCCAACGCGATGTTCTACGAGGACGGTGAGATCAAGCAGGTCTACCTGTCCATCGAGAATCCACGGGTGTTCGAGGGTGAGGAGGCTTCGGAACATTCACCGGCGGACTTGGTGAGAGAGACGTTTGCGCAGGTCATGCGCGGGGAGGCCGAATGGGACGGGGTCATCATCCGTGATGTCGTGGACGGGCGGACGCGATCCGACATTTACGCGGTGTTCCCGGATGCTGACGGCGCCTCCGCCCAAATCAAGAGCGCCACCGGCAACCGGGGCACCTTCGACCCAGAGAACCCGGATATCAGGTTCAGCGTGGGGCGGGCGGGGGACGGCAGGAAGCGAGGGAGGCTTGGCCCGATCTTCGAGCGCTTCAAGGGGCGTGCGCGCAGCGCGATCAACTTCCTTCGACGCCAGAAGGAGGGAGAAGCCGTGGGCGTCCTCACACACCCGGATGTCCGTCTGCCGGACGGGAGGCCAGCGCCCATCAGCCTGGTGGTTGGTCGCGGCGGAGAGCAGGGCATGGGCATCCGGCACATCGACGAGAAGCACCCCGGCGATCTGGATGCGCTCCCCGATGTCTGGAATCGGCTCCGCCTCAACAAGGCCAAGAGCGATGCCCATCGGGCCGTGCTGGACGGGGACGGATACCGGGCCGTGGTCCATGACCGATACAACGACCAACCGCCGCACTGGGTTGTGACGTTCTTCGCACGCGATGCGCAGGGAGAAGGTTCCGCTACCGGGCGAAGGTCACCAGTGCCCGGATCCGCCGTTCCCGGCGGGGATGGGACTCCCCCATCCGCAGAACCTTCACCGGATGATACGCCCGGTAGCGGGCCGCGGTTCTCCATCGCCCCGCTCGTCGAGAGCGAGGCGTTCAAGCGCTGGTTCGGCGACAGCAAGGTCGTGGATGAGGACGGCAAGCCCCTGGTGGTGTACCACGGGACACAGAACGTCTTTACGGCGTTCAACACGGTGGCCGATGGTGATCTCGGATCCCACTTCGGTACACGCGACCAGGCGGCGGCGTTTGCGGGCGGGAGTGCCTACGGGCGGATGATGCCCGTTTATCTCTCCATCCAGAACCCCGTCCGTCTGATCGACACGGGCGAGTGGAGCGATGCCGAGGTTCTGCCGCAGTTGGAGCGTCTTGGTCTGATCGACTCCGTCGAGGAGGCCGGTGAGCGTTCGGCCCGTGAGATTCTGCAACAGGCCGGGTACGACGGCGTCGTGTACATGAACCGCCGCGAGGGGTTCGGCAAGCCGCTGATCCAGCGCATCGGCCAGGACGCTCACGATCGGGAGTTGCGCAAGCCCATGTCCGATGCGGCCTTCCGCCGGTTGGTCCCCGAGGCGACGGACTCGTACATCGCCTTCGACCCCGCGCAGATCAAGAGCGCCACCGGCAACCGCGGCACCTTCGACCCTGGGAACCCGGATATCAGGTTCAGTGTGGAGCGGGCGGAGGACGGCACGCGGAGCGGGCCGTTCGGCCCCATCTACACCCGCTTCAAGGGGCGGTTCCGCAACGCCCTCAACTTCCTCCGCCGCGAGCGGGACGGCGAGGCGGTCGGCGTGCTGGATCACCCCGATGTGCCCGGGCCGATCAGCCTGGTGTGGGGCAAGGTCGGCACGGCGGCCAACAGGTACGAGGACGGGTACGGCATCGCCAAGATGGACGTGAAGCACCCCGGCGTGGTCGATGTGTTGCCGAGCATTTTGCCTTCGCTGCGCGGGGTGAGATCGTCGGCGGACCCATCCAAGATCGTGCTCCGTGGCGATGAACACACGGTCGTTGTTCAGCATGGGTGGAACGGGCGTGGCAGCTACTGGCTGGTCACGGCCTACCGCAAAACGGGCGAAGGTCCCGCCCTCGGGCAAACGGCTGGCGTGCCCGAAACGCCCGTCGCCGGGCGGGGTGAGACTTCCTCACCCGCGAAACCTTCGCCGGATGATACGCCCGAAGGCGGGCCGCGGTTCTCCATCGCCCCGCCCGTCGAGAGCGAGGCGTTCAAGCGGTGGTTCAAGGACAGCAAGGTCGTGGATGAGGACGGCAAGCCGCTGGTGGTGTACCACGGCAGCCCGGATGTGCGGGGCATCTTCGCCAAAGGGTTCGGTCGTTACACCTCGGACGGCACCTGGTTCGCCGCGGCGGACTATCGGGTGGCCGATTCGTACGCCGATGATCGTCGCGCGTTCGACTATCAGAACGCGGAGCCGCAGACGATCCCGCTGTATCTCTCCATCCGCAACCCGCTCATCGTCGATGCCGAAGGACGCACCTGGAAGCACACACAGAAGTACATCGACCAGGCCAGGGCGGCGGGCCACGACGGGATCATCATCCGCAACACCGTCGATTACTACCTGACCAGCAAGGGGAGCGGCCAGAAGCCCACCACCGTCTACGCCTGGTTCATGCCGTCCCAGGCCAAGTCCGCCGTGCAGGGGCAGTTGCGTTCCCGCATCGATGGCAAGCCCATCGAAGGGGCCACCGGCAACCGCGGCACGTTCGACCC
>DDSA01000034.1:21694-21833 GCA_002343715.1 Phycisphaerales bacterium UBA2402
CGGCAACCGCGGCACGTTCGACCCCGGGAACCCGGACATCCGGTTCAGCGTGAAGCCGGTGGAGATCACCGGAGAGGAGATCACGGCCGATCCGCGGGGACCATCCAAGCAGCAGGCCAGGGCATTCCTTCGAGACAAC
>DDSA01000280.1 GCA_002343715.1 Phycisphaerales bacterium UBA2402
GGGGCGATGGCGGGGGGTCCCGCCGCCGGACCCGTCGCCCGCACCGCCCCGGTCTTCAAGGTGAACGGGCAGACGGTCCTCGCCACCGATAGGCTGATCATCGGGTTCAACAAGGACATCACCGACGCCGATGCACGCCGATTTCTCCGGCGTCGCAACTATGAAGTCATCGATGAGATGGATGGCGCGTTCGTTGTTCGGCTCGGAGAGTCCGTCGATCCGTTCGCCGAGATCGCCAGGCTCGACCAGGTGAAGTCGGTCCGGTACGCCGAGCCTGATTTCGTCACCATCGGGCGGCACATCCCGCAAGGCCCGGCCCCGGCGGAGCCGATCACCACCTCCGCCATCGCCGCGGCGGAGGCGGAGCCTTCGGACGAACCGGGTCCCACCGCGCCCGCGACCGATCCGTATCTCGCACGCCAGTACGCGATGAAGATCACGCGCGCGGACCGGGCGTGGAAGTTGCTCGGCAACGCGGCGAACGAGCAGATCAAGATCGCCATCCTCGACGAGGGCGTGGACCGCGCCCACGAAGATCTCCGGCTCACGGGCGAGTACGACGCCACCGGCAACGACCTCGACCAGCAGCCCAACCCGTGGGACGGGCACGGGACAGCCTGCGCGGGCCTGGCGGCGGCGAAGGGAAAGAACAATGTGGGCATCCGCGGGGTGGCGCCCGGCTTCCCGGTGATCGCCGTCCGCATCGCGTACAGCGCCTACCCCAACGGGAACTGGGTCACCAGCAACTCGATCATCGCACGCGCCATCACCTGGGCGTGGCAGAGCGGCGCGGATGTGCTGAGCAACAGTTGGGGCGGTGGCGCGCCCTCCTCGCTGATCGTGAACGCCTTCGAGTCCGCACGCACGAAAGGGCGGGGCGGTAAGGGGTGCGTTGTCGTCGTCGCCGCCGGCAACAGCAACTCGCCCATCGCTTTTCCCGCGGACCTTCCCGATGTGCTGACGGTGACGGCGAGCAACGAGTATGACCAGCCAAAGACCCCGACGAGTTCCGATGGAGAGACCTGGTGGGGTTCGTGCTACGGCCCTCCGGCGGATGTCGCGGCCCCGGGTGTGCACAACTACACGACGGACAACAGCGGGGGGGCCGGGTACAGCGTTGGCGGCGTCGATCCCGCCGGGAGGCCGTTCTCGGCCAACTACACGCACAACTTCAACGGAACATCCTCATCCACGCCTCTCGTGGCGGGGGCCGCGGCCCTCTGCCTTGCTGTCAAGAAAGACCTCCGTGAAAAACAAGTGCGGGAGATCATCAAGGCGACGGCCGACAAGGTGGGCGGGGCGTACGACGCATCGGGATTCAACCCCCGCATGGGGATGGGAAGGCTCAACGTCATGAAAGCGATCAAACTCGCCAAGGCGACAACGCCGAACCAGGGTGGGGCAACGGGTGCTTCGTTGCCGGATGCGGATGTGAAACCGATCAAGTCATCCTCCAAGGCCGGGGTGTGATGAGGGAGATGGAGTGAACCGACCCTGGCCAAGCTCGCCGGGGTTGTTCCGCGCGCCGCGTGCCCCTTACGCTGTGGCTTCATGCCAGAAGTTGTCTCCGTGTCACTCAAGGTCGGGCTGGAGGTCCACGTCGAACTCGCGACGCGGAGCAAGGTCTTCAGCAGCGCCCCCAACCCCGCGCACCCCGATCATGACGGGGCGGGGCCGAACACGCTCATCGATCCCACGGTTCTCGCGCTCCCCGGGTCGCTGCCCATCCTGAACCGAGCGGCGGTGGAGCGTTCGATCCTCGTGGGCCTGGCGCTGGGGTGCGAGATTCCCCAACGCACCAAGTGGGACCGCAAGAGTTACTTCTATCCTGACCTGCCCAAGGCCTACCAGATCAGTCAATACGACCTTCCGCTCTGCCGCGACGGCGCGGTGGACCTGCCCGAAGCGGATGCGGATGGGTTTCCTGACTTCTCCAAGCCGACGCGTCGAATCCGCATCATCCGGGCGCACCTGGAGGAGGATGCCGGGAAACTCCTGCACGAAGCGCCCGGCGGGGGTGCGAGCGATGTCACGCTGGTGGACTACAACCGCGCCGGCACCCCGCTGCTTGAGATCGTGACCGCCCCGGATTTCGACAGCCCGCAGAGCGTGGTCTTGTTCGCCCGGATGCTGCGACGCACGTGCCGCTACCTGGGGGCCACCGAGGGCGTGATGCAGAAGGGGCACATGCGCTTCGAGCCGAACATCAACTGCGACCTGGTCCTCTCCGACGGGCGCAGGGTGACGACGCCCATCGTCGAAGTCAAGAACCTCAACTCCTTCAAGAGTCTGCTCGGAGCCATCGACTATGAAATGGCCTATCAGCCGCGTCGTTATCCGGAGGACGGGCGCACCATGGGGCCCGGGGAAAAGACAACGCGGGGGTGGGACGATGTTCGCGGCGTCACCTTCCCCCAGCGGGAGAAAGAAGATGCCCACGATTACCGGTATTTCCCCGACCCGGATCTTCCCCCGGTGCATGTGGATGCCGGGTGGCGGGATCGGATCGCCGCGACACTGCCCGAGCCGGCGGAGAGGCGTCTGCGCCGATACATCGAACGCTACGACCTCAAGGTGAAAGAGGCGGCCGCGCTCGTCGAGGAACGACCCTGCTCCGACCTGTTCGAGGCGGTGATCCGCGGGATTGTCGATGCGGGCGTCCGTGAGGAACGCGCCGGCAAGATCGCCGCGAACCTGCTGCTGCAACAGGCCATGAAACACGCCAATGAGCGCGGCGTGCAGGTGCATGAACTCGGACTGCTGCCCGGGCCTTTGGCGTCGCTGGCCGTGCTGCGCGAACAGGGCCGCATCGGGAATCAGGGTGTGGACTCGCTCTTCACCGTATTGGTCGAACAACCCGATGCCGTGCCGGACGATCTGGCGCGGCGGATGGGCCTTCTCATCGTGCGCGATCAGGGGGCCATGGACGCATGGATCGAAGCGGCCTTCGCGGCACATCCCAAGTCGGTCGA
Organism: Phycisphaerales bacterium UBA2402; assembly: GCA_002343715.1. GTDB lineage: Bacteria > Planctomycetota > Phycisphaerae > Phycisphaerales > UBA1924 > UBA2402. Next base: position 2,973 of record DDSA01000280.1, read on the forward strand.
GGATGTTCGGGCCGGCAAAGTGCAGGCCGTCGGCAGACTCGTAGGCGAAGTGATGAAGCACGCCGGAGGTGCCGCGGACGCGAAATCTGTCCGCGACGAAATCCTCCGGAAGTTGACGGTTGTGGGGCAGTAGTTCAAACGGGTTCAGCGATCCGGCGAACTCATTCGATCATCACTTCACGCCGCGAGTTATCAGCATGGCAATCGGTTGGAACAACCCAAGTGATGTTCTATAATATAGAACCAACAAGTACCGTACCCGCACCATCAAGGAAGACAAATCATGCGCATCGGCGCCATCGGCATCGACTCCTCCCACCTCCCAGAGTTCACCAAGCGGATCAAGGCATTGAATGCCGACGGGAAGACTCGTTGTCAGGTCACGCACTTCTGGGATCCCGGGCGACATGAGTGGCAGCACCCCGAAGGCGAGGCCCGTTCACGCCAGGATGTAGAAGGCTGGAGAAGGACGACTCTCGAACTGGGAGCAAAGCAGGTCGATTCACTCGATGATCTCCTCAAGGTCGTGGACGGGGTCATGGTGCTCAACATCAACGGCCACCGGCACCTGGAACTCGCCGCGGGCCCCATCGCGCGAGGGATGCCCACGTACGTGGATAAGCCGCTGACGTGCAGCCTGGCGCAGGCGCAGAGCCTTCTGTCGATGACGCGGCAGTACAAGGCTCGCTGCTATTCCGCCAGCAGTCTGCGCTTCATCACCGAGATCCCGGCCCTGTCAAAGGACAAAATCGGTGACATCGTTGCCATCGACGCCTTTGGAAACGGTGAAGTGCTCGACATGATGCCCGACCTGTGGCACTACGGATGTCACAGCATCGAGATGGTCGATGCGATCTTCAAGTGGTCGGGGCAGGGGCCGGGGGTCCGGCGAGTCAGCGCGATCAGGAGCGGCGATGCCACCAGCGGCTATCACCTGCTCGACATGGAGTACCGCGACGGAAGGCTGGCCCGCATCCGAATGGACCGCAACGGCGCCTGGGCTTTCGGAGCAACTGTTCACGGAAAGAAGGGCGTGCAGCAGTTTGTCGTGGACTTTGCCCCCGTGTATTCCCATCTGGTGGAAGGCATGGTCCGCTTCTTCGAGGGAGGGGCTGCCCCGGTGGTTTTGCGAGATATTGTGGAGAACGTCGCAGTGATGGAAGCCGGAAATCAATCGATCAATCAGGGTGGTGACTGGGTCGAAGTCCCGGTGATTGAATAAACAAGCTACAAGTTCTTTGTGTACGATAAAAGTTAGGTATAAATCCGCAGTAAATTGACTTGCAATTTGGATCAGTTTTCGGGATAAAGTACATTCTGCGATTGTTATAGAATATGAGCGGTGATGGTTTGCGTTCGATCCGCGGCGGCTTTGAGGAGGCCGACCGCGGCGTGTGTTTCCGAATCGCGCGTGGGCGCGGCAAAGGACCGTCCATCGACGGTATAGAGAACAGGAGAGATTGAGATGAAGACGACAACAGTTGTGACGGCGTTGGCGCTCGGGCTGGCGACCGCGGCGGAGGCGACGACGATCACCCTCCGCGAGACCATGCGTTCCGATGTCAGCGCTTTCGCCGGACCGACCAGCCAATGGTTCATCGGCCGGAACCTCGCCAGCGTGGCGTGGAACGGCACCGATGCGTTCATCGGCGGGCAGTCCTTCGACACCTCCGGCAGCGCCATCGCCAAGTTCCGTCCCAACGCCGTTGACCAGACCGCCGCGGCGCTTCTGTCGGGCAACTTCGGGTTCCTGACCCAGGCCGCGACCCGCGGGGTTCAGGACCTGGCCCTGGGTCCCAACGGCGAACTCGCCGTCGCGTGGGACAACGGTGCGGCCAGCAACAACGGGTTCCGTCAGTTCGACAGCAACGGCGCGGCGATGGGTGCCGCGACCTTCGGTTCTCGCGGCAACGGCGCGCACTACGACCCCACCGATGGGCGGTTGACGGGCATCGCGTTGGGTTCCGGGCGCGTCTATAAGTTCAACAGCGACACCAGCACGTATAACGACGGCGTCAAGAACTGGAACGCGACCACCGGCCCGCTGATCTTCCCCAACCCCGCCAACACCTCCACGAACCGCGATCTGACGATGGACCTGTCGGGGAACATCTACTGGCGCGGGCAGAACAGCGTGTTGCGTGCCGATCGCAGCGCCGACGGGCTGAGCTACGGCACGCCGACCCTGCTCAAGGCCAACGGCATCGACAACGTCAACGGTCAGAACATCGAGTTTGTCAACTCGCCCACCAACCCCGACTTCCTGATTTACGGCGACCGCCTGAGTGTTGCGAACGGTCAATCCCTGGCAAGCGTTGTCAAGGCGATGGACCTCAACGGCGGCGCCATCACCCTCGACTTCCAGTTCCGCGCTGATTACGGCGATCCCGCGGCGGGCAACGGCTACTACGACTTCTCCTACCACGCCGGAACCCGCTCGCTGGCGATGTCCGACTTCGCCAACAACAAGGTCTACTTCTTCGAGGTCGTCCCCGCTCCGGGCGCTGTGGCGCTCCTGGGCTTGGGCGCACTCTTGGCCGGCCGCCGCCGGCGCTGAAGCCAGTCTCCCCTCTCCTCCGCCCGTGCCGCGAAGGTCCGGGCGGGGATTCTTTCAGGTCTTCCGGCGCTGGAGGCGCCGAAAGACGGACGCTCCGGCCGTTCGCGGTCGTGGGTGAACACACGGGGTTGCGAGAGAGAGGCCCATCGGCGCGAGCCGACGGGTGAGGGGTTGGGGTTCGCCCGCTCGGGGTGTTCGTCGCGCCGGGGATTCTCTGGGTTGCTACCGTGATCGAGTTGAAAAACATCTCCCCTCAGCCCGGCAAGCCGCTCTACGCGGTCGTGAAGGACGCCATCCGTGCCGCCATCGATGCCGGGCGGTTCGCTCCGGGGGAGCGGCTCCCGAGCACGAAGGCGCTGAGCGACCAGATGTCGGTCTCTTTGGTCACGGCCCATCGGGCCTTGCAGGAACTGGTCACCAGCGGGGTGCTCCGCCGCGGGCAGGGCGTGGGAACGTACGTTCACGAGGACTACGGCCACCGCGTGAAGCGCGGTCTGGGTCGGCGCTTCGGTCTGGTCTTTCACGCCGAGAGTTCCCTCGCCGACGCTTACAACGGTCAGATCTTCGAGGGTGTCCGGCGCGAGGCCAACGAGCAGGGGGCCGACATCGTGCTGCTCCGCTACGGTGAGGACTGGCGCAACGAATGCCACGGCTATCTGTACGTGAATCCGTACGAGGATCAGATGCGCACGCCCGCGAGAAAGAGCAAGCGCGGGCCCGCCGGAGAGGCGGGGCGCGCGCCGGTCATGGTGGTGGGGGCGAACTTCAAGCATCCCGGGGTCACGTGCATCGATACCGACAACACGGTCCTTGCGCGGCAGGCCGTCGAGTACCTCCTCGAACTGGGGCATCGCAGGATCGCGTTTGTAGGCGGTTCCGGGCGCGTGAGCAACGACCGCGACAGGCACGCGGGTTTCATGAGCGCTTGCCGCCGCGCGGGCATCGATGTTGACCCGGGGTTTGTACTCAGGAATCACGGATGGCGGCTCAACGAAACAGAGCGTGTGCTCTTCGAGAGTCAACTCACCCGGCCCGATCGGCCCACCGCCGTCTTTGCCGCTGGATACCACTTCGCGCTCGATACCTATTCCGCGGCGGCGAACGCCGGACTCAGCATCCCGCGAGACCTGTCGGTCATCGGTGTGGATGATCCTCCCAGCGCCAGTTTCCTCAACCCGTCGCTCACCACGTTCCGGCAGCGCCTGATCGAGATGGGCATGTCGGCGGCGCGGATGCTCCTCGAACGCATCGCGGACCCCGCAGCGCCGGCGGAGCAGGCTGTGCTCCTGCCCGCGGAGTTCGTGGAGCGTTTGTCGTGCGCCGCGATCGGGGGCGGGGAACGTCCGGCTGTCGATCGCAACGTTCACTTGTAGATCTCTCTCGTCCATTCGGAGGCCACACGATGCAGCCCAACAGTCAGTCTTCCCGTCGTCATGCCTTCACTCTTATAGAACTTCTGGTGGTCATCGCGATCATCGCGGTGCTGATCGGTGTTCTCCTGCCCGCGCTCGGCAAGGCACGTGAGACGGCCCGCACCACCAAGTGCCAGAGCAACATCCGACAACTCACGATCTCGCTCGTGCAGTACGCCCAGGATTACAAGTTCCGCTTCCCGCCTTCGCTCACGGCCTCGGGGAGCGAACTCGGTCAGTTCTGGTACGACATGCCCCGGCTGGGCAACTACCTGCCCCAGGTCGTGTTCGTGGATCGTCCGACCAACGGGTACGAGACGATCGCGGGAGGGGTGATGGAGTGCCCGAACCACCAGGCCGGGGCGCGTTCCTACGGCATGAACCGCTGGGCGCAGTCCGCGTGGGGCACGGTGACGAACTTCCAGCAACCGGGCATCTCGCCATCGTCCCTCGGCCGTGGCTTCGATGCGAACGTGGACTTTTCGTCGAGCATGATGCTGATCGGCGAGATGTGGGCGATCCAGGGCATCGACGTGGAGGGCCAGCGGCGCTGGGTGACGCAGGATTCCTTCGGCACCTTCGGGCGGCCCGGTGAGCGCTTCGGCGGCGGGAACGGCGTCAACGACGCGTCGATCACGCCCGGCTTTGACCGCCCGCCGGAGTTCGGCCCCGGCTTTGACCCGCCCAAGAGCTACACCTCGTACGCACGCCATCCGCGCAAGAAGACGCAGAACGTGGCGATCAGCGGGGGGACGATGATCGGGTTCGTCGATGGGCACGCGGCGGTCAAGGTGGCCGGCGAGGTGGTGGATACGTCCACGGGAAAGAGCACGCTCAAGGTGCTCTGGTCTCCGAAAGACCCGGAGATCGACCGGCCCAACCAGTGACGGGCGCGGCATGCACGGTGCCGCGTATGCTCGGCGTGACGTGGTGAAGACGCCCACACCGCTCCATCCCCGGCTTTCGCGGCGTGCGGCCGCACGATGGTGCGCAGCCGCGTTGTGTGTTGCGGCGGTTGTGCCTTTCGTCGCGTGTGATCGCGCGAGGGATGACCGCGCCGAAGTGGAGTTCTGGACCCTGTCCCTCTCGCCGATGTTCGATTCGTTCGTGCGGGGCCGGATCGAGGCCTTCGAGGCGGAGAATCCGGGCGTGCGAGTGCGCTGGATCGATGTGCCCTACGACGCGCTGGAGCGCAAACTCATCGCCGCGGCGGCGGCGGGGCGCGCACCCGACGTGGTCAACATGCCCGATCTGAACTTCGCGCGCTTTGTGTCGCTCGGGGCGTTCAGGGCGCTGGATGATTGCTTGCCCGGCGGGTCCGATGAGCGGTATCTCCCCGGAGCGCTCGCGCTGTGCCGCGTGCGGGGCGGGTTGATGGCCCTGCCCTGGTACGTGAACCCGCAGGCACGGATCGTGAACACCGCACTCCTGAAAAAGGGCGGGCTGGATGTGGACTCGGTCGCGCGGGACTGGCGCGGCCTGGCGAAGCAGGCGAAAGACTTTCACGCCGCGACTGGGGCGTACCTCTTTTCACAGCCGCTGGGGGAGGAGTCGCAACTCCCGATCATGCTCTTCGCCGAGGGGCTTTCACCACTGAGACCCGGCGCGGAAGGGGCGTTGGAGCCGTCGCTCGCCACGCCCGAGATCAGCGCCTACCTGGCCGATTTTGTGCGGCTTTACCGCGAGGGCGCACTCCCGCGCGACGCCGCGACGCGCGGGCACGCCCACCTGACCGAGATGTTCCAGGACGGCAAGGTCGCCGTGATCTCGACGGGTCCGAACTTCGTGAAGCGGATCAGGGATGTCTCTCCGACGGTTTACGCATCGACCCAAGTCCTGCCCGGCGCGGTGGGCGCTCTGAATCGAGTTCACCTGCCTGTGATGGTGCTGGCTGTGACGGGCCAGTCGCGCCGACCGACGGAGGCCGCCGCGCTCGCGTGGTTCATGACCGGTCCCGAGTCGCAGACCGAGTTCTGCAAACACGCGGCGATCATGCCCAGTTCGACGGGGTCTCTCTCGGACCCGTTCTTTGCAACGCCCACCGCCCGCGCGGGCGAAGATGAGAAGTTGCTCCAGGCACGCGCCGTGGCGGCGGGCACGCTCGCCGATGCCGCGGCCTTCACCGCGAGTGTTGAGACCTGGCCCGACCTCCGCCGCGCGTTCGAGGACGAGTTCAAGCGCGTGCTGCTCGATGGCGCCGACCTCGACGAATCGCTGCGGCGCATCGAAACTCACTGGGGAAGCATCCTGCGGGCCGCGCCGCCCGTCGGGATCGATGCGCTTCCCACCCGAGAGCCGGTGCGGGCGGCGGGGGAGGCGGGACGCTCCTGACATGACCCCCCTCCGCCGTCATCACCCGCTGACACCCTATCTCTTCCTCGCCCCGGCGATGGGGGTACTCGGGGTTTTTTTCCTTATCGCCACGTTGCAGGTGGTGTATTTTTCGCTGACCCGCTACACGGCGTTCCAGGGGCCGGTCTTCATCGGGCTGGAGAACTACCGTCGTGCGCTGGCTTCCGAGCGGTTCTGGCTCTGCCTGGCCAACAGCGGGCTGTACCTGCTCGTGACGCCGACTGGGCGGCGGTCTTGGGCGCTGGCCTACCGCTGGGAAGGGAAACAACGGACGCTGCCCCTGGGCAAATTTCCTGCCATCAGCGCGGCCGAAGCCCGGCACCTCGCCGAGAAGGCCCGGATCGCTGTCGACCGTGGCGAGGATCCCGGCATCAGGACGAAACGGGCCGCCCGTGAGAAGGCTGCGGTCGAGCGGTCCCGGCGCTTCGACACGGTCGCGCAAGAATGGTTCAAGTGCCGCGTTGAGACCCGGCGGGAGCCGCGTTCGGCCGCTCGAGTCTGGTCTCAGGTGCGGGCGAATCTGGTCCAGCCGCTGGGCGATCGAGACGTTGGCGCCATTACGCCGTCAGACCTGCTCGACGCCCTGCGGAAGATCGAGGCGCGGGGCGCAGTCTACAGCGCCAAGCGCATCGGGCAGTATGCACATCAGATCTTCCGCAGGGCGTCGAGCAGGTCTGACGGCGTAATGGCGCCAACGTCTCGATCGCCCAGCGGCTGGACCAGATTCGCCCGCACCTGAGANNCGGGCTGTACCTGCTCGTGACGCCCGCGATCATCGCGGCGAGTTTGTGCGCGGCCCTGGTGGTCGAGTCGCTCGCGCGTGCGGGGAAGTGGTTGCGCATCCTGCTCTTCCTGCCTGTGGTGACGCCGACGGTGGTGGCGGCGCTGGCGTGGAGGCTGGTCTTCAACGAGGATTCGGGTGTGCTGAACACGGCGCTGCGGGCGTTGGGTCTGCCCGCCGTGGCGTGGCTCTCGGCTCATCCGTGGACGCTGGTGAGCGCGATGACCGTCACTCTTTGGAAGGGTTTCGGCTTCTTCATGATGGTCTTCCTGGCGGGGCTGGCCAGCGTGCCACGGGAACTCCGCGAGGCCGCGGCCATCGACGGGGCCGGGCGATGGGGGGTCTTCCGCAGCGTGACTCTCCCGGCGCTGGCACCGTCGATCGTTCTGGTCTTCGTGGTCTCGTCGATCGCGGCGCTCAAAGTGTTCGATGAACTCTTCGTGATGGTGAAAGGGGCGGGCATCACGAACCAGACGGTGGTGCCGCTGCTCTACCGAATCGCCTTCGAGGAGGGGGACTACGGCCTGTCGTGCGCGGTGGGGCTTCTCTTGTTTGTCGTCATCCTGATTTTCAGCCTCGTGAACCTTCGACTGTCCCGGGCGCGGGCGGAGGAGGGGGGCGGGGCGGCGTGATCGATCG
>DDSA01000266.1:0-15860 GCA_002343715.1 Phycisphaerales bacterium UBA2402
TGGTCCGACCCTCCGGGTCGGGCCGGGAAAGCACCGTCCGCTACCCGCACCCCTCGGGGGTTGCGAAGAATTTGGGCCGCGGCGTTCCGGGGGTGTCCCTTCGGGACGACCCCAGGCTACGAACCTGCACCGCTCCGCGGTGTGGGGGTGCGGCGATTGGAGTTGTGGATAAGAGTTGAATCTGTCACGCGCATGAGGACGCCTTCTTCGACGGCGGAGCCGTCGTTGTGAAATGCGGGGGTCACCCCGAAGGGGCACCCCCGAATCACTTCCGGCTTTGCACCGATACGCCGCGTCTGAGCGGGTGCCGGTGCGTGTGAATATGTCCCAAAGTGAGTTGTTGGGGGTGAAGCATCATGTTGATGATGCAGACCGGTCCACTGTACTCACGCTGTGAGTGTCAGGTCCTCGTACCGAATCGCCGTTGTGACTGGGCCGGCAGACCGAAGAATGGTGCCATGGGGATCAGGACCAATGCGAGCATCGCTCCTATGACTCCCGTGTAGACCGCGCTGCCGAGGCGGGCGAGTAGTTCAGCCGAAGGTGCCAGCGCGATGGGATCGCCGATCCAGAGCCGGATCGAGTAGATGGCCACCAGAGTCACCTGCGCCACCACCATGCCGAGCATGGCCAGAAAGCCGAGCGTGAGCGGGTTGCGCTTGATGACGACGCCGCGGAGGGCAAGAACCAACTGCACCGCGAGTGTATAGGCCAGGGCGTGCGGCCCGAAGTAGACAGCCGCCCCCGCCGCGCCATCACGGAGAGGGATGCGGAAGGTCAGGTCCATCGCCAGGCCCAGGGCCACCGCGGTCCATACGGACTTCGACCGCGGGGCGAACATCGCTAGGAAGGTCACCAGGCAGAAGACAAAGCTCGGCGCAATGCGGCTTGGCCCGAGGGCGAGCGCATCCTTGAGGCCCAGTTCCAGGCCCAGACAGACCCATCCAGCGAGCGCGACCGAGGCGGGGTTCATCGCGTCGCCCCCTCCCTCGCGCTGGTCCGTAGCACAACCTCTGCTACGCGGTCGAGGCGCTCCACCGTGGGCGTGACCGTGATGATTTTCCGCAAGGGTCCTTGGGGCGAGGCCTCGATGGCGGTGATCTTTCCCAGGATCAGCATCTGCGCCGATTGAGGCCAGCGGCCAGGGTCGTGCAACCGGACCAGTTGACCGACCGACGGCTCCACCGCGTTCCCGCCGCTGTCGCGGCGGTCTTCGGTCGGGCCTCGGAGCGTGCCATCACCGACCGGTTCGAGGTGGCAGATCAACCCGTTGATGCCGGCATCGAGCATGACCATGCCCTGAATGGGCCCCGCGTGCCGCGCGTTGAAGGGCAGGATGTCGCATGTTCGCTCATCGACCGAGACGACCCTGCCAAGCAGTTGCATACCGCTGGCGGTGGCGACGGTGTTCTCTTCCACGCCCTCGCGTCGTCCGGCACGGGCGCGGAGCAGGCTCCCCGCGAGGTCGCTGGTCGACGCGAAGACGGGCGCAAAGACCTGCCGCACCGCGGTGGAGTTGACACCGGCGAAGACCCTCGCCTCCTCAAGCGCAGCGCTCAGACGCTGAATCTCAAGGCGGAGGCGTAGCACCTCGCTCTCGGCGTGTTCCTTCTGGCGGGTCAGTTCGCGCACGGCCTCACTCTCGTGGGTAAGGGGCTGTGAGGGGGCGATCCAGCGGGAAAACGCGGCGATCGGGTGGCTGATCGGGGCCACAACGGCAGTCGCCAGCCACCCCAGGTGCGCGGCCCATCCGAGATACCGCACGGGCACGAAAACCCCCAGCACCAGCAGCGCCGCGAGCGAGAGGGGCAGAAGTCGGTTGGGATGGCTCAGCACCGTTGCACGCCGGTCATGACGATCAGGAGTCCGTGTCGTTCTCGAGGGTGGACTTCCACTCCTCCAGGTGTTCGAGATAGATGCACGTTCCCCGGGCGACGCAGGTGAGCGGGTCGTCCGCGAGGACGGTTGTGAGGCCGGTGGCCTTCTGCACAACCTGAGTCAGGCCGCGGAGCAGCGAGCCGCCCCCGGCCATCGTGATCCCGTTCTCGACCAGGTCCGCCGAGAGTTCGGGTTCGGCTTTTTCCAGGGTCCGCGTCACGGCTTCGATGATCGCCTGCACCGGCTCCTGCAGCGCCTGACGGATCTCCTCGCTGGTCACTTCCGTCTTGCGGGGCAGGCCGCTGATCATGTCACGCCCGCGGACGTCCATAGTTTTTTCGGCCTCCACCTGCGCGGCCGAACCGATCTCGATCTTGATGCGCTCGGCGGTCTGCTCGCCGATCATCATGTTGTACGTGCGCTTCATGTGGTTGATGATTGCCTCGTCCATATCGTCGCCCGCCACCCGCACCGATTCGCACGTGGCGATGTCGGCCAGCGACATGATGGCCACCTCGGTCGTGCCGCCGCCGATGTCCACGATCATGCTCGCCGTCGCTTCCGCGAAAGGCAGCCCCGCCCCGATCGCCGCGGCGATCGGCTCCTCGATGAGAAACGTCCGGCGCGCCCCCGCCCGTTCGCAGGAATCAAAGACCGCGCGCTTCTCGACCGCCGTGATGCCCGAAGGTACCGAGACCACCACCCGCGGCCCGATGATCTTGCTCTTGCCGTTCACCTTGCGGATGAAGTAAGAGAGCATCGCCTCGGTGATCTCGAAGTCGGAGATCACGCCGTCTTTCAACGGCCGGATCGCGGTGATCGAGCCGGGGGTCTTGCCGAGCATCTCCTTCGCGGTCCAGCCCACCGCCTCGCCGTTCTTCAGAACCTGGTTGGTTCCCTTCTTGACGGCCACGACACTCGGCTCGTTGAGCACGATCCCCTGGCCCCGCACCGAGACGAGGGTGTTGCAGGTGCCCAGGTCGATGCCCATGTCAACGCTGAATAATCCGATGAGTCGATCGAATAGCACGGTGGAAAAGCCTCTCCGGGATGGAGGAACGGGGACAACGAACCCGATGAGTTATCGGGTGAATGGTGCCGCGAAGAGTAGGGGTATACGCCGGTCGGCGCAGTACAGGCCGCCTGGAAGCCTGTCAGGTATCAGCGTGAGCGTGGAGCGGGTCGGGATGTGCTGCCTCGGGCTTTAGTTTGGGCTTTGGTCCGTGATTGTGGAGAGGTTTTTTTGGAAGTCTTGACTGCCGAAGTCGAAGCCTGATCACGCGCTGCGGCACGCTTGGCTGCCTGCTTGTTCATGGTTCGGATCGATGTGGTGTAGAGTTCGATGTACTTCTTGACCGGGAACTCCCGGATGGTCTGGGCGATGACGTCGAGAGCCAGATCCTCGGCTCTCTTGAATCGAATACAGCACTTGCCCATGTCGAGTTTCTTGCCAGTTTTGGCCCATGCGATCTGGAACTTGCGAGAGACGGCGGGGTCGGCGTAGCCGCTGATCAGGTATATGGACATGTACTGCTTTTGCGATGCCAGCCCGGCGAACGGAAGGGGCTGGCGGGGATCGCAGTGGTACCCGTCGGGAAAGATGCTGTGCGGCACGCAGTAGCCGATCATGCCGTACTGCATGCATTCCTGATACCCCTTGCCGAGGTTCCGGAGGATCACCTTTCGCACGGCGGAGATGGCCTCGCGGCGGTCTGGAGGGAGTTGTCGCAGGTATTCTTCGACCGTGGCGGCTTTGCTCTGCATGAGGGCAGTGTACCCACGCCGCCGCGCACGGAGTCAAGGAACGTGCCCGATTCGACACGGGCGTCGTGTCGTGAGGGGGCATGGCGGGCATCGCCTGCCGATATGGAGTCTGTGCCAGCAACTCGGAACGGTGATCACGCCCATCGCGTGATGTGCCACGCCTTCTTCCCTCGCCGCAACGCGGCGATCGAACCATGCAGTAGATCAACCGTGCGTAACTTGTCCTCCGGTCCCACCCGGCGGCCGTTCACTGTGACGCTGCCGCTCTGCAAGAACTCGCGGGCCTCGCGCTTGCTGGACGCCAGGGCCGTCTTAACCAGAAGATCGACCATCGGGGCGCCCTCTCCATCGAGCGAGGCCCGGCTGTGGGTGCTCGCGGGCACACTGGCGAATACTTCCGCGAGCATGGGTTCCGACAGCCCGGCGATCTCGCCGGAGAAGAGGGCCTTGCTCGCGGCTTCCGCGTTTTCCCGCTCCGTGACACCGTGGAGCAGTTCGGTCACTTCCCGCGCCAAGGCGCGGTGCGCATCGCGGGCACCGGGACTCGCGGCGTGTGAAGCGGCCAGTTCCGCGATGCGCTCGGGCGGGAGAAACGTGAACGTGTTCAGGTAGTTGACCACCTGGGCGTCATCGGCGTTGAGCCAGAACTGGAAGAGGGCGTACGGGCTGGTGCGGTCGGCGGTCATCCATACCGCGCCGCTCTCGGTCTTGCCGAACTTGGTGCCGTCGGCCTTGGTCACCAGCGGCGTGGTGAGGCCGAAGGCATCGGGATCCGGGCGGCCCTCCGACGCGGCGGACTTGCGGATCAGGTCGCCGCCGGCCACGATGTTGCCCCATTGGTCACTGCCGCCCATCTGGAGCGTGACGCCCATCTCCCGGTGGAGGTAGAGAAAGTCGTAGGCCTGGAGGATCATGTAACTGAACTCGGTGTAACTAATCCCCTGGTCGCGGTTGTTGAGTCGTTCTCGCACCGAGTCTTTCTGGATCATCATGTTGATCGTGAAATGCTTGCCGATATCCCGCAGCGCATCGAGGTATGAGATGCGGGTGAGCCAGTCGGCGTTGTTCACGATGACAGCCTTGTTCGACAAGCCTGGAGAGAAGTCAAGGAGGCGGGAGAAGATCCGCATCTGGCTGCGGCAGTTGTGCTCGACGGTCTCCTTGGTCATCAGCGTCCGCTCTGCGCTCTTGCCGCTGGGGTCGCCGATCATGCCCGTTCCGCCGCCCGAGACCACGACCGGGCAATGCCCGGCCCGCTGCAGGTGGGCGAGCAGCATGATCGTCGTCATGTTGCCGATGGTGAGACTGTCCGCGGTAGGGTCGAAGCCGATGTAACCACGACGAACCCCGCCCGCGAGGTGACGGGCCAGGCCGGGCTCATCGGTGATTTGCGCGATGCGGCCCCGCAGCCCGAGTTGAGTGAGGAAGTCCGTGGACATGCTGTGACGGTAGGAACGCGGCGGCGTGGAGCGTCCGCGCGGCTTGGTCAAGGAAACATGCCGAGGTGGTTCGATCGAGATGATGCCGGCCTGTTGGCGGAACTTGAGGTGCCCGCGATGCTCGCTCAATACCCGAGTTTCTTTTTCCGCTCGTCCTTCTTCTCGTCGCGATCGTCTTTCTTCGTCTCGCCGGGCTTGGCGGGCGTAGTGGAAGGTTGCCCGCCGCGGACACTGGCCGCGGCACCATCGAAAGTGACAACCTGCTCAGCGTTGTCGGGGGCCTTGGGCGTGACGAACCATCCCCAGAAGGCGGGTGCGCCGTAGGCGACGACATCGGTGGGGGGGTGGAAGTGGAATGAGAAGGGGATGACCATGTTGAGTTCACTATTCTCGCCGAACCAGCGCCAGGTCGATTCGAGTTTCTGCGGGCGGCTGCTGCTTTTTGCGAGTTTGGTGATATCGATGGGTACCCAGTTCAACGTGTTTTTGGCCTCGTCGAACACGGGGAACTCGACCAGATAACGAAGGCCGCGGTTGGTGTTACGGCTGCGACCGGTGATGTTCTTGTCCACTCTGCTCGAATCGCTGCTGCCCGTGTCCCATGCAATGACGGTTCGGGCGGGCAGCCCTGCTTTGCGGAAGAGTGCCGTGAGGAGCGCCGCCGCATCGGGTGGGGATCCTCGCCCGCTCTGCAGAGTCTGGAAGGGGGGTTGAATGTTGACGCCACCGAACTCGCCCGTGCGGCTGGTGATCTCGCCAAAGCCCGCACCGCGTCCGGAGACGGTCCGATCGTTGATCTGCACGGCGCTCCATACACCGTGAGTCAGGATCTTGGCCAGGGCTACGGGAGAAACTCGCTTCGGGTCGCTCACGCCGGCGCTTTGCAGCCAGGTCTTGATCGCCGTCTCAAGGGGTTCATCCTCATAGGCACGAATCTGATTGTTCGCGTCCAGACCCGTCTCGATATACAACTGCGGCGCGAGGCACGTCTCAACGCTCGCAGGCCAGCCGCCCTTGGGCCACGGCACCTTGATCGCCGCGGCTTCGTCGAAGGTCGTCTTGCCGACCGTGGCGCGGGTGGTCACTTCCAGTTGGACCTGGCGACAGACAAACTCTTTGCCCGCCTCCGCCGCGGCATCCCACCGCGCGAGTTTCACTCCTTGGGGATACCCCTCAAGAACCTGATACGAGCCGGACCAGGGCTGGCCGTTCAGACGAAGCAGTCCCGTAAACGTGTCGGGCTGCTGCACGCTCGATCCCGTAGACGGGATGATGGGCCAGACGATACCCATGGTCTGGAAGTTGAAGGGCGTGATGACAGGCATGTCCACCGTTTTACCGGTGTGAGGGTCGCGGAACGTCTCCTTCATGTTGGCGTTGTCCGAGGCGAGCCGCACCCGCACCGTCAGGTTGTAATCTCGTGTCGATGAGAGTGTGATGTAGGGACCTTGATCCGGCTCGCGCTGGTTTCGGGTTTCCATCGGCTGCACCGCAGCCGGCTTGGCCGGAGCGGGAGTAGCCGTGGGGCTTTTCCCGGCGGGCGCGGGGGTTGCGGGCGTGCCGGGGCTTGCGGGTGTCGCCGGTTTGATATCGTCATCCGGAGCCGTTGCTGGCGGCGTGACGGGTTGGACTTCTCGCGGTTGAGACGGCAGTTGCCCGAGAGCAGCCCCGCACGGCAGAAGTAAGAAAGCCGTGAAAAGTGCCGGACAGATCAAATTGGTGAATCGGGACATGCGATCTCCGTGTTGGTGCGATGCGCTCGGTACGGGGTGCTAAACCATGCGAAGCCTTCGCTCTAAGGGTATATACCCTCCAAAGGCCGAAAAGTTCCTGTAATTCGTTTACTCAGGCCGACACATATGCTCCGATGAAGGTGGCGACACCCTGTTCGGGGCGTGGAATGGAAAATTACTTTTCAGGAGTAATCGTTGATGACTGCTCTCGCCATGTCTCGTGACCTGCCCTTTGCCCCGACGTGGCTCGTGATGCCGTTGGCGTTGGTGACCTTGATCCTGTTGATCGTGCATGTTCTCGGCGTACTCAAGAGTGACATGCCGGCGAGCCGCCGTCGCATCCGCATCGCCAACGGTGCGCTCATGATGATCTGCACACCCGTTGCCGCCTACGCCCTGGGGATCGCCGTTCCCGCGCAGGCGAGGGTCTTTGCGTTTGCGTGGGTCGTGCTCACCGGCCTGGTCGTCGTCATTCTCTTCCTCGCGGTCATGGACATGTTCAACACCTGGCGGCTGGCGATGACCGAGCGCCGCGACGTCGCGGCCGACGTGCTGACACGACTGCCGCGGCGAGGGTCGGATTCGACCGAGAACGCGGCGACATGACCGCCGCGGACGACAAGCCGATGCGTCCTCCACTTCGGGGTCCTGTGGGGCGTGTGGTTTCGTGGGTCTACGGAACCGCCGTGCGAAGGCGGAACAGCCGTTTCGATCAGGGTCGAGGCATCATCCGGCTTGATCGGCCTGTGATCAGTGTTGGGAACCTATCCGTCGGTGGTACCGGCAAGACGCCGATGGTGGTCCACTTCTGCCGCGTCTTGCTCGCGGCCGGGCATGATCCGTGCATCGCCATGCGCGGGTACCGCGCCACGCCCGAAGGCGTATCCGACGAAGCACGCGTGTATGAGCGCGAGTTGCCGGGCGTCCCGGTCATCGCCCAGCCGAACCGGGCCGATGGTCTGATCGACTTCTTCACCACCGAGCGGGGAGAAGGGGTTGATTCTGTGGTGCTCGATGACGGCTTCCAGCACCGTCAACTGGCGCGCGACCTCGATATCGTGCTCATCGACGCGATGCGTGATCCGTGGCGGGACCGGCTCCTGCCCGCTGGCTGGCTGCGAGAACCGCCTGAGAGCCTCGCCCGCGCCGGGGCCATCGTCATCACCCACGCCGAAGCGGTCCCGCACGGTACGGTGAGCGAACTGCTCGAACGTGCGCGTGTCGCCGCTCCGGGCGCCGTCCTCGCCGCGTGCGGGCACGCCTGGGATTGCCTGCTCACGGCCGACGATATCCAGCGGCCTGTCTCGGCGCTGAGAGGGCGGCGCATCGCCGTGTGCTGCGGTATCGGCAACCCCGATGCGTTCGAGCGTCAGGCGGCGGCGGCGGCGGGCGGCGCGCCGGTCTACAGGCTGATCCTCCGCGATCACGACCCGTTCGCCCCCGGCACCATCGCGGCGCTCCTGCGTGGGGCAGGGTCGGCCCGGGCCGAGTACATTGTGGTCACGGAGAAGGATTGGACCAAACTCACACACGTGAATCCGGAGGCGTGGCCGTGCCCGGTGGTGCGTCCTCGTTTATCGCTGACGTTCGATCGCGGTGGGCGGGATCTCGAAAGCGTCGTCCTCGACCGAGTGCAAGGACAAGATGAATAACCGTGCTCTGGCACGGGTCGAACTCGCTCTATCATCATTCGTTCCATGCCCACACTCCTCGATCATCTTTCCCGCTGGCGGCCTTTTACTGCGATCGTTCTCGGGGATTTCATGCTCGACCAACTTGTCTACGGCGACGCCGAGCGGCTCTCCGCGGATGCGCCGGTGCCCGTGCTGCACGTGCGCCGCACCGAGTGTCGGGCCGGCGGCGCGGCCAACGTCTGCCTCGATCTGGCCGCGCTCAAGGGGCATGTCAAGGCATTCGGCGTGGTCGGAGCGGACCCCGCGGCGGCGACGTTGCGGGCTGAACTCCAGCGTGGCGGGATCGACGCGTCCGGGCTGGTCGAGGATGCATCTCGTCCCACGACTCAGAAGCAGAATCTGATCGGACTGGCCCAGTCGCGCCACCCGCAGAAGATGTTCCGCGTTGACCACGAGTCCCGCGAACCGCTTTCACCCGAGGTGCAGGATCGACTGCTCGCCGCCTACCGCGACGCTCTTCGCGAGGCCGATGTCGTCTGCATCGAGGATTACGCCAAGGGCGTCTGCGATGAACGGCTGTGCCGTGAAGCAATCCGGGCAGCGCGTGCCGCGGGCAAGCCCGTCTTTGTCGATCCCGCCCGACTGAGCAACTACACCCGCTACGCGGGCGCCTCCGCGATCACCCCCAACCGCACAGAGGCCGAAAGCGCGACGGGGCTATCCACGAGCGACGATGGGGCGGTGCACAACGCCGAGATGGCCCGCCGCCTGAGGGATCAACTCGACCTCGACGCCTGCATCCTCACGCTCGACAAGCACGGAGCGCTGCTGCTGGAACGTGATGGGCTCCCGATCGCCGTGCCCACCGTCGCCCGCCAGGTGTACGACGTGACCGGCGCGGGGGATATGTTCCTCGCGGGCCTCGCCGCGGCGAGGGCCAACGGCATCGAGTGGGAGGACGCGACCCGCTTCGCCAACGCCGCGGCGGGCCTGGAGGTCGAGATCTTCGGCGTCGAACCGATCCCTTTCGAGCGAGTTCACCACGCCATCCTGGCCGAGAGCGGTGGTCTGACCGGCAAGCTGCGCACCCCCGAGCAACTCTGCATCGAGGTGGAGGCACGCCGGCGTGCGGGCCAGCGGATTGTCTTCACCAACGGGTGCTTCGATATTCTTCACGCGGGTCACGTCCACCTGCTCGATCAGGCCCGGGCCGAGGGCGACTTTCTGATCGTGGCGACCAACACAGACGAAAAAGTGCGGGAGTTCAAAGGCCCGAATCGCCCGGTGAACACGCTGGAGGACCGCGTGCGGGTGCTTGCCGGCCTCGCATCGGTCGATGCCGTGGTGGTCTTCGGCGAGGACACGCCAACGCCGTTGTTGGAGCGCATCCGCCCCGATGTGCTGGTCAAGGGCGGAGAATACTCGAAAGACCGTATCGTCGGTGCCGCGTTCATCGAGTCGATCGGCGGGCGTGTGGTGAGCGTGCCCATGCAGCCGGGCCGGAGCACGACGAAGGTGCTGGAACGTGCCGGCGATCCCCGCGCTGCGCTCGGCACCAGCGAGAAGGAACGGCTGCGATTCGTACAAGATGAATCGCGGCCTGTGTCCGGGTAATTGCCGCGCTGTGTGTTTCCGACCCCCGGTGCGGCCTCGCGGGGTGTAGGTGCAAACGACCATGCCGAACGAGAAGGCAATGCCCGGCCGGTACCGCACTACATGAAGCACCAGCGAGAAACTGCGGCCCACACGGGTATGCACGATCTCACCGAACGGACTTTGCCTTGACTGCAAGCATTCGACGAAGATACATCCCTGTGTAACTTTTCTCGTTGTGCGCTACCTGTTCCGGCGTGCCTGTGGCGATGATCCTTCCGCCTCCTTCGCCTCCCTCCGGGCCGAGGTCGATAATCCAATCAGCGCACTTGATGACATCGAGGTTGTGCTCGATGATGACCAGAGTGTGCCCCGCATCGGCCAAGCGGTTCAGCACGCCGATGAGTTTGCGGATGTCCTCGAAGTGAAGTCCCGTCGTCGGCTCATCGAGTACGTACAGCGTGTGGCCGAACTGACCTCGCGCGGGGCGGTGCTTGCCGGGTTCTTCATCGTCCGCATCGATGTCGTCGGGCACATCACCCCCGCCGGACTTGCCGAGTTCCGTGGCCAGTTTGATCCGTTGGGCCTCGCCGCCTGAGAGTTGTGTGCTCGGCTGGCCCAGTTGAATGTAGTCCAGACCCACATCGTGAAGGCACCTGAGGAACCTCGTGATCTTCGGATGGTTCTCGAAAAAGTCCAGCGCACTCTCCACCGTCATCGAGAGCACATCCGCGATGTTCTTGCCCCGGTAGAGCACTTCCAGAGTTTCCCGGTTATACCGCTTTCCGCGGCAGACTTCACACTCCACGTACACATCGGGGAGGAAGTGCATCTCAATTTTCTTGAGGCCCTGCCCCTGGCACGCCTCGCACCGACCGCCCCCCGCCTCGGCGCGCACGTTGAAGGAAAATCGCCCGGGCTTGTAGCCGCGTATCTTGGCCTCCTTGGTCTGCACGAAGACCTTGCGGATCTCGTCGAAAAAACCGACGTAGGTGGCCGGGTTGCTTCGGGGCGTGCGACCGATCGGGCTTTGATCCACCTCGATGATGCGGTCCAGATCTTTGGGCAGTTTGATGGAAGCGTGCATGCCGGGCTTGACCTTGGTGCCGAGGAGTTGCCGCCTGGTCGCCGCGAGCAGGATGTCGTTCACCAGGGTGGACTTGCCCGAACCGCTGACCCCTGTGACGCAGACGAAGCCGCCGAGCGGGAAGGCCGCATCAACCTTCTTGAGGTTGTTCTCCTCGGCGCCCCTGATGAGGATGGCTTTCTTCTCGTTCACAGGCCGCCGCCGCGCGGGCGTCTCGATCCTTCGGCGGCCGGCGAGGTAGTCCCCGGTCATCGACTGCTCGACACGGCAGACCTCCTCGACGGTGCCCTGAGCCACGATGCGTCCGCCGTGGACGCCGGGGCCCGGGCCGACATCGACGATGTGGTCGGCGTGGCGGATCACGTCTTCATCGTGCTCGACGACGATGACGGTGTTGCCGATGTCGGTCAGGTGCCGCAGCGTGGCGATCAGGCGGTCGTTGTCGCGCTGGTGCAGGCCGATGGTCGGCTCATCGAGCACGTAGCACGCGCCCACGAGGCCGCTGCCCACCTGGCTGGCGAGGCGGATGCGCTGGGCCTCTCCGCCGCTGAGCGTGCTGGTGCGGCGGTCCAGCGAGAGGTACTCCAGGCCGACGCCGGCGAGGAATCTCAGGCGGTTGTTGATCTCCTTCAGGATCGGCTCGGCGATGAGGCCATGCTCCGCCCCCAGTTTCAGGCCGTTGGTGTAGGCGATGGCCTCGGTGATGGTGAGCCGTGAGAACTCGGAGATATTGAGCATCGTCCCGTCCCTCCGCGGTCGCCCGATGACCGAGCCGGAGGCGTACCGCCCCAGGTCCACGGCGTGCGAGCTCTCGATCAGGACGTGCAGGGCCTCGATCCGCAGGCGGTCACCGCGGCAACTCGGGCATGGCGTGCTCGACATGAACTGCCCCAGCCATTCCTTCACCGTGGGGTTGTCGGTAGATTCCCACCACTTTTGAAGTTCGGGCACCACGCCCTGCCATTTGAACCCGTGTTTCTTGGCTTCGTCCGAGGTGGCCCCGTGCAGCAGGATCCGTCGGGTATCGGGGGGGAATGTAGAGACGGGCGCATCGTACGAAACGCGGAACGCCTTGCAGAACTTCTTGAGGCCCCGCTGGAACCAGGCCCGCACCGCGACGTTCTTCGCGTACGCCTCGATCGCGCCCTCCCCCAGCGCCTTGTGCTCATCGGGCATGACCAAGCCCACATCGAGTTCGAGCAGCGTTCCCAGCCCGTTGCAGGCCGGGCACGCGCCGAACGGTGAGTTGAAACTGAACGTGCGGGGCGCGAGTTCCTCCAGCGCGATCTCCGGGTGCTCGGGGTCGGCGAACTTGGTGCTGAAGCTCCGATCCGCCCAGCCGGGGTTTTCTCCCGGCCGCTCGAAACTGGCGATGACCAGGCCATCCGCCATGCGGATCGCGGCCTCGACACTCTCGGCCAGACGCTGGCGTGAGTCCGGCCCGAGCGTGACTCGGTCGATCACGGCCTCGATGGTGTGCTTCTCGTGCCTCCCCAGGTCGAGCGGGTTTTCACCCGGCTCTTTCAACGCTTCGCGCAGGTCCACCAGCGCGCCGTTGACGCGGGCGCGGTTCCAACCTTGCTGCGAAAGGTCTTCGAGCACATCTCGGTGGAAGCCCTTCTTGCCGCGGACTACCGGGGCGAGGATCATCAGCCGCTGTCCATCGGCGGGCGGAGACTCTGAGCCGCCATGAATGCCGGCCATGATCGCGTCCACAATCTGTGTCGCGCTTGTTGCCGTGATCGGCACGCCCCGCCGCTCCAGTACCGATCCGTCCTTCCTCGTCTTTGTCGGAGCCCATGAATACGGCCGTCCGCAGCGTGCGAAGAGAAGCCGCAGATAGTCGTAAATCTCCGTCGTTGTGGCGACGGTGGAGCGCGGGTTTCCGCTGGCCGAGCGCTGCTCGATGGCGATGGTGGGGGGGATGCCCTCCACCTCGTCTACATCCGGCTTCTTCAGTTGATCGAGAAACTGCCGGGCGTACGCCGACAGCGATTCCATGTACTTGCGCTGCCCCTCGGCGAAGATCGTGTCGAAAGCCAGGCTGCTCTTGCCGCTCCCGGAAAGCCCCGTCATCACGATCAGGCAATCACGCGGGATCGTGAGCGTGATGTCCTTCAGATTGTGCTCGCGTGCCCCACGGACCCGGATAAAACGGTGCCGCTCGGTCGAGAGTTCCGACCGGCGCGTTTCAACCGCGGAGCCGATGATCTTGGGTTCTGGCATGATGAGCGAATGAACCGAAGCCGGCCCCTCGGACGGCTTGGGGCTGGATGCAGTTGGGGGCATGGTCGGTGCAGAGAGTAGGCTTCGCACTTACCAAGTTTCGTATTTCGTTCGCTACGCGCTCTGGGATTCACTTCGCTCCGGCTGGGTCAGCACACCCGGGTTCAAACTTGGTAGACTCTTGGGACCGCGCAGGCTTCAAAGTCACGGGAC
Source organism: Phycisphaerales bacterium UBA2402 (assembly GCA_002343715.1). Lineage (GTDB taxonomy): Bacteria > Planctomycetota > Phycisphaerae > Phycisphaerales > UBA1924 > UBA2402. Next base: position 13,568 of record DDSA01000266.1, read on the forward strand.
CAACTCGAAGGCCGCGGCGACGGTTACCGCATATCGACGCCGCGTATACCGTCGATGGTGTGCAGCACCGATAGCCCGGCGGTGGGGTGAATCGATCCGGGCCAGTTTCCTTCGCCGTGAGGATACCCGTTGAGCATGGACCGCCGGGCGGGGGTGCGTGCCGAACCATCACAAAACGCGGCACCGATGTTCCGATGGGGGCCGTTTGGGAGCATCTGGCGGTACTCCAGTGTGTGCAGTAGAACGCCCTTGTTGGACGGGAAGAGCACGCCCCCGATCGACTGCACCCGCCATTGGTCGGGGCCGGTGCGGGTGAGTTCGTTCCAGAATCCGGCATCCGCCAGCAGCGTCGATGAGTACTGAAAACCCGCGATGAGGCCGGTGTCCGCCCTGACGGAGTAGAAGATACCGGCGTTGCAAGGCAACCCCGCCCAAGGCGCAAGGCCCGCATGCCAGTAGAGCTGCATTCCAAAGTACGGTTGAACATAGCGTTGCTCGCCGCACGCCCACATGCCGTAGCCATCGGGCCTGGTGAAGACCGGGAACAGATCGTGGTGCTCGTGCGCATACGCCAGCACCAGCGCGATGCACTGCTGGAGCGAAGATTGGTCACGCCTGGCCCGAGCGGCTTCCCGGCTCTGACGAAGTGCGCTGTACAGCAAAGCGGCGAGGATGGTGACCACCGCGATCACGACCAGGAGTTCAATGAGACTGAAGGCGCGACGATCCGCGCTGGCAGCACGGCGTGGAGGTGCTCGCCGGGAACGGCGAGATGAGCAGAAGTATGTACCTCTCATTGACCCGCCATAAAAGAATTCAATTGCCAAACTTCCAGCGCTGCGGTCAACTACCACCCGCAGTCGCCGCACACATTCGGACCTGCCTGTTCACAGTTGTAGAAGATCGACTGCAAAATCGGATTCGGGGGAACCGCGCACGTTGTTGACGGCGGAGTGATCGTCTGCGTGTAGAACTTGCACGGGTGATGGCTCTGTACCTTGTCAAAACCGCAGGTGGCGTGAACGACTTGGCGGCACTCATGAGATTCGACAGGAAAAATAGGGCAGCCACCCACGTTGCCCACGCGTTCGCACGTGAAACAGACCGGCTGCCCCTGCCCGCCGCAGGGTTCGTTCGTGAAGCACGTATCCGGCTCGGATGGTTGCGCGCCGTCGGTGCCGACAGGCATCGAGATCGCCGCGAATGCAAGAACGACACTCGGAAAAAGGGGGGCACGACTCATCATCCGGCTCCTCAAGATACAGACTTTCCGATTGATCACGCGAGCATCACCGATCAGGCTCGCACCTTTCGCACAACGATCCACACAACAAGGCCGATACCGGGCAGCACCATCCAGACAAACCACGCCGGGAAACTTCCATCGTTCCGAGGACTCTCACCGGAACGGTGAGGAAGAACACGACCGGATCCGTCAGTATCGAAACTTCGGGTTTTGATCGAATCACCCCGTTCGTCGATCACCCGAACCTGGGAGACGGGCCCGCGTATCGGGTCTTCCCGCCCGGGTGTCGGAAGCGCGAGTACTTCCTCTGCGGGTAGTGAGATGGGCGCAACGGTGAAGTTGACGAGCCTGGCGTCCGGCTGCCCCGGTGTGTGAGAACGTTCGACGCGTGTGTACCCGAACAGGCCGCACGATTGAAATGTCGTTCCCCCGACGAACGCACGCTTTTCTCCCACAAAATCGGGTGCCATAGGGCACTCGATCACACGGGTTTCACGGACGACGACCGTTTCATCGTGCTGAAGTTCGCCGAGCGCACGCACGATCATGCCGCCGCCGATGTCGAGGTGAATGTCGAAGGTGCCTCTCGACACCCGGTTGGGGTGCTTCTCGGAGAGCACGCAGGGGCCAAGCCCGGCCCCGAAGACGTATCGGAGTTCACGCGCCCAGGTCTCTTTCAGGCTCGCCGGCCTGAATGAACCGCGCGGGTTCGTCGGATCGGTGATCGCCAGCAATCTCGGATTCAGTTGCCAACTCACCCGATGGTATTCGACAGCATCGAGAAACGTGCCCCGGTCGTCACAGTCATCCAGACAGAAGCGCCACGAGTTCGGTCCATACAGATAGATGGTCGTGCTTTGCCACAAGCCCCCGTGCGCTCGCGCGCGACGGATCACTTCGAGGTCGTGGCGCATGGGATGATCGGGCTTCCCCGCCGTCTCGCGTTCGAGGTGCGTTAGACGTGCATCGGACATGTCGATGAAGGTCTCGTACTCGTAGTGAAACTCGTGACCCCGGAGTCGGGCATCGTTCACCGGGTCCGTCACC
>DDSA01000266.1:16072-16324 GCA_002343715.1 Phycisphaerales bacterium UBA2402
GCATCGTTCACCGGGTCCGTCACCTGCATCGATCGGAGCCGGTCCGCGATCTCTCCCACGGACTGACCAAGAGCGGATGACACGCTCAACACGACCGGCATATACCATGAACGAAGCGACCTTTGCATGACCGATCTCTCCGTGAGTCGATAGCAATCTGGCGTTTATCGCACAAGGAACACGCTCTCAGGACGACTTTCCTGAACGCATGAGCAAGCAACTCTACCCTCCCCCCCCCCCCCCACCCCCCTA
>DDSA01000192.1 GCA_002343715.1 Phycisphaerales bacterium UBA2402
GCCGCCAAGTCGAATCAGGCTCCCGTCTTCAACGCATCGCCGGTGCCCGCGGCACCATTCCCCGATCCGGCACGCAACTCCCGATACCAGCAGCTGCTCGAAAAGTACCGGGGATCGGGCGAGTTCAAGACCGAGATCGAGATCGCGGAAGCCGCGATGAAACAGACGGACAACGAGGCGGTCACTGGGCAGTTGCCCGGCTTCGATACGGCGATTCTCAAGGGCAAGCAGTGACCGGTCAGAGGATCACCCGACGTGCGAGGAAGATGACGACGTGAGCGTTCGAGTTTGCTACATGCAGCGCGGCAGCCAGGGGCACAGCATCCGTGCGCTGCGACTGGTCGGACAGTCGACGGACGAAGGGTTCCCATCGGAGGGCGTGCAGGAGGACGCGACGGTGGAGACTCCCGCCGCGGCGAGTTGGATCAAGTCCAAACTCGCGGGCACCCGCGGCACGGGCGGGTTGACGTTCCTTTGCCTTGATGTCGAAGGAGGAACCTGTTCGTGGATCGGCGCCCCGAGCGCCGACCCTGATGTCGTTTCGGCGGTGGCGAGGTTCGGCGGTCAGGCGCTCGGCGACTCAGGCGCGGGCGAGGGTCGGACGAACGCCGCACTTTCGTACTACGCACCGTCGCCGATGGATTCGACTCTGCAACCGCTTGCACTCAACGGGCAGTCGAGTCGTCGGTTGCCTTTCACGCGGCGGAAGCAGATCAACGAGTCAGCCCACCCCGAGCGGTTCGCGGTGATGGCCATGACAGACGTGCCGGCGCGTCTTTTGGTCGATCGACTGGACGCGCTGGGCGTGTCGGTGGAAACAGTTGCATCGTTATGGCACGCCGCCGCACTCGCGTGGGACCCGGGTTGGTCCCCTGGAGGGGCTGTTCCGAGCGAGGATCCGCTCGTGGCAGAGCCTGTCTCACGCATCCACGCCGCGATCATCGTGGATGCGGGTGGCCGACTGGTATGGAGTTGGTCGCGTGGCACGGAACTGCTGATTGCCGGGTCGATGCGGTTGCGACAGGTCTCGGCGGGCGAACCCACCAGTTCGGCGGCCCGGCGATGTGTGGTCTTCGGCCGTGATGAAGTATCCCGGCTGACGGCGGAGTGGTTAAGTTGGTCGGCTCAAACGGGCCTGGTTCCTTCGCGGATCACGTGCGTGATGCCGGAAGCCTCACCGGAGAGTGCTTCGGAGTTCGGGCAGGCACTCGGCCGTTCGTGGCCCGGCGTGTCGGTGGACGCGGCTTTGTGCGACGATCCGGTGGGCGCGACGCTGCGGCGCGTCGCCGAACGTCTGGAGCAAACGCCCGCGAGCGCTGCACCTCCGAATCCTCTTGTATCATTGGTCGGTCTGTCGAACCGAAGGGGTCAAGCGCACCGGCGGTTGTATCTGTGGACGTCGCTCCTGATCTTGGTCGGAACGGGTGTAACGGGGATCAGCGCCTGGAGGATTTCACAGGCAGCTGCCCGTACGAAGGCGGCCGCTCAGACGCTCGATGGTCAGTGGCGTTCGCTGGTGAAGGAACACTACCCGGAGGCGGTTCCCGCGATCGGCAAGTCGGACCCCGAGGTGGAACTGGGCAAGGAACTGGACCGGCTGGATCGGGCTGTGGCCCCCCCTGTGCGAACCGATACGGTGCGGCCGATCCTTCAGGAACTGGAACTGCTTTCTCTGGTGGTGGGAAACTCCGGCTGTCATCTCGAGAGTGTGGAACTGGACGGACAGCAAGTCAAGATGTTTATCGAAGGAGAGAGCATCCAAGAGGCAGCGGACATGCTCGAGGCGTTCCAGAACGTGAGCGGCTCGGTGCTGGTGGATTGGGCGTACGACCCCAAGCCGGCGCCGCGTAATCCAACGAGGGTGCGGTCGATGTACACCGCGAAATGGCCGAGCGCCAAGGCCGCGAAACCGAATGAATCTTCAGGAACAGGCAAACCAAACTGAACGGTGAGTCTGTTCCCGCGGCGAGCGGTTCAGTATGAGTCAACGAGACACAGCCAACCCCATGAACGAAGACGCGAGAATGCTCGCCGCGGCAACCGCCGCCCGCACCGAGCGGGCCAATCGCCCCACGATGCTCGTGCTTTTTTCGGCGGTTCTGCTGGCGGGAGCGCTGGTTTGGCTTTTGTGGGCGTGGAGCGCACAGCGCGACGCAACCCGCTCTCTCTCGTTTCAACAGCGCAAGAGCGAGCGGGTTGCCGAACGCGTTGCCCAGTTGCTCTCGCTTCGTGCCAGAACGACCTCTGGAGAGGCGGTCAACGAAGGGAACACGCAACTGAGCCAGTTGCTCCCACGCATCGCGTCGGCGGCATCGGCCAGCGGCATCAAGGACAATGTCCCGCCGCCCGCGCAGCGTCGCCTTTCACCCGCGGGCACCACCGCAAAGCAGTTGCTCCTTGAATACAACGTGGCCGACGAATCACTCCCCGCGCTCCTGGCCTGGATCGATAAGAGCCTGGCCGATGTGCCCGGCCTGGAGTTGTACAAGGTGGTTGTCTCTCCGGAGCAGCAGAAATGGCGGCTCAAGGTGACGTTCAGCCGCTGGGAAAAAGCGGAGAGCACGTGATGCGGGCACTCGTTCCCGGATCCGTGTTTTCCGGTATTGGTGGTGCGATGTCGGTTTGGTTCGTTCCCTACGTTTGGCCCATGATGCGTGCAGTTACACGATCCAATGCTCTGATCCTCGCCGCCACGACGCTCCTGGCGTTCGGAGGTCTACCCGCGTGCTCTTCGACCCCCAAAACTCCGCCGCTGAAAATTGAGACCCGCGCGGATTACGAACAGGCCATCGCCGCGGCACAGAAAGGCGATCAACTCAGACAGAAGGGCCAGTGGACAGCCGCGGCGGAAGCGTACAAGGAGTCCATCGCCGCCAAGCCCGACCTGGGGCCTGTGTGGATGAACCTGGGGTATTGCCTGATGCAGGTGGGGGATTACGTCCCGGCCCGTGACGCGACGATCCGGGCGATCGACCTGCTGCCGAGTGATCCGCGTCCGTATGAAAACCTCGGCTTCCTCTACCACTCCCGCGGGTACGACGATGAGGCGATGAGGGCGTACGTTGAGAGCCTCAAGATCGACCCCAACTACCTGCCCAGTCTGCGAGGGGCCTGCCTGACAGGCAAGTTCATCAAGGTGGTCTCGTACGATGCGCTGGACAGAGTGAACCGCGCTGTGATGAGCGAAACAAACCCCGATTATCTCAAGGCGTGGCAGTTCGAGAAACTCCGGATCGAACAGGCTCTCAAGGCTCGTGAACGAGAGGGCACGTGACGCCGGGGCGACGGATTGTTCACCAGCGGATCAGCGCGAACAGAAAGATCACGAGCACAAACACAGCCAGCAGGATCACCCACGCGGGCTTTCGCGCCGGGGCGCTGCTCAGCGCGTGTCCGCAGTTCCAGCAGAGTTCGGTGTCGTCGTAGAGTTCGGTCTTGCACTCCGGGCAGGCCCGCGTCACGCCCGAGAAGGCCGCGATGTCCTCATCGCTGGGGCCGTCGTCGGTCTCGTCGGGGCTGGTCGGGCGGGCACGATTCGCCATCGTGCAAGGATAGGGTCGATGATCGTGGCGTCGCCGTGATTCATCCGGTTCCTGTGTCGCTGGTGAACGAATCCGTGCCTGTCGCGGCGCGGTGAGAGTTCGGATCGATCACTCGCACATTCCGTCTCCCGTCCAGCACTCCGTTGGGAGAGGTGGCGCGCATGACGGCGGCGCGGAGACGCCCGTACACCCAGACGAGGATGGCCACGGTCAGAAAGAGTACAAGCAGTGGTATCAGAACGATCAGGGACAGGACCAGCACAACAAGGATGAAGACATGGGCGGCGAATCGACCGAAAAGGGTGGGCCGGTTCCGCGCGGCGTGCATCCTCCGTTCGATGCGGAAGACCGTTTCGCGGATGGGAGAATCGCCCGTCACGACGGATAGTATTGGGGAATCGGGCCGTCCATGTTCCTCGTTTCGGTCATCACAGGACCGATGAGTGTGCAGGTTCCCGCGGGCCATCGTTTCAGGGCACGCACGGCGCAGGATACATTCGACATGCCGTACCCGAGGAACGCATCGCAACGCGCAGCCAGGAGCGCATCGAGCAGGACATCGCGTCCGAGAGCCTCCCGCGAGGGCGCGGGCCGGAGGTGCACTCCGCGCGCATCATCCGTACGCGAGACGGCGGTGGTGATGAGCCTCGGGCCGTAGCGATGCGCGAACTCTGCGAGCAATCGGGTTGAATCGGTGATCAGGAAGATTCGTGCTCGATCACTCTGCGCCAGGAACGCATCGATGCGCCCCGGATAGTCCGCGTGGGCAGTTCGGATGGCGGGGTCCTCCGCTTCCTTATCCCCTCCCCGGGCGTGCACCGCCAGGACCATGCCACCCCCTGACCCGAGGTGTGTGTTCGCAAAGTCGTCCACCGCCGCGGTGATGCCCTCGGTGGGGCGGAGATAACGCCGTGCCAGGTCGGCGCTCGCGCCCTCGACGCTCGCACCGTGCAGAGAATGGCTTTCGGGAATCCAGTCGAGCAGATACTCGACGCCGGTGTGAAAGTCGTGCACGCACACGGCTTCGCGCCGGGGAAAGTGGTGCAACGCGGCGAGAAGCGACCCCGGGCCTTGTACACGGTTCATCGGCCCGCACGGGAGCGTCTCGGCGTTGTAGCGGGGGTGATACACACCCCGGCGTGCCGCGGTGAGCACATCGTCGAACGTCGCGCTGCTGACGGGATGGAAAAAACGCGTCCATGCGTCGGGCGTGTCGTGATCCCGGAAGAGGCTCCCCGGCCCCCAGTGAACTACCGGCGTGCGGCCCGTGATCTCTGAAGCGAGCAGGCCGCCCAGAACCATGTCCACATCGGAGAAAAATCCGTGGCCCCATGGCAGGATGAGCAAATACGCGGGTGAAGGTGGCGGCAGGTACGGCGGTGTGGTCTCCGCGAGTCGAAGGTTTTTCTCCGCGGGTTTGAATCGAGGGTCCGCGGCGCGTGCCTGCCTGAACCAGCGGGCGGCGAGTTCGGGCCTGCACGCGGCGAGTGCGATACGCCCACGAACATTCCATGCGGCGGCATCGGCCGGGTTGACCCTCACGGCGGCGGTGGCGAGTTTGTCGGCCAGCCCCCAGACGCCCGATTCAAGGGCACGGATGGCCTGCATCGCGGGCGAGAGCGTGGTGGGGGGCATGCGTGTGAAAGAGTACCCTCCGGACGATCGCTCACCGCCTCACATCAGGTCGATGCGGGGACGGTCCTTGATGCGTCGAGCCGGGTTGCCGGCGTTCATGCTCCATGCATCCAGGTCCTTGAAGGCACTCCCCCGCGCGCCCAGGAGCGCCCCCTCGTGCAGCGTGACGCCGGGGCCGATGAAGGCCTCGGCTCCCAGCCAGGCATCGTCCTTGAGCACGATGGGCGGGCGCAGGAGCGGGAGCGTCTTCTGTTGAAAATCGTGCGTGCCCGCGCAGAGGTGGCTGTATTGGCTGATGGATACACGGTTGCCCAGGGTGATCGTGCCCAGGGCGTAGAGAATCGCGTGCTCCCCGATGGCGCAATGGTCGCCGCAGATGAAGTTCCACGGGCATTCGAAGTGAACGGTGCGACGGATCTGACTCCGAGGGCCGACCCTCGCTCCGAAGAGTCGGAGCAATGAAGCCCGCCAGCCGTACCACGTCGGGAAAGAAAGCCGGAAGACTGTCTTTTCAACCACGGCCCACAGGAATCGACCTATTTTCTCCCGCGTCGAGTACGGGGACCGGTAACGAACCTCTGGGTCGATCGAGGCAACGCTGCCCGGGCTGACATCGGGGTGTGAGGGCATGGTGTTGGGTGGATCAGCGGGCCTGCTTCTCCCTCGCCGCGGCCATCATTTCCTTGTGCTTTGCGATGGAGACAAACTCGTACCACGAGAGAAGGCGGCACATGACCAGACCGGGGTATCCATCCATCCAGCCCTTCTGGAAAATGTATGAGTAAATGAAGCGGAGAGTGGGACGGAAAGGGAGTTTACGGCCGAACCGTTTGATCCAACGGCGGCGTTCAATGGGGCCGCCAAAGAGACTGGCGTTGACCGCGCCGACATCTCCGGCCTCCATCGCGTGGGCTTCCCATGTGGTGTAGCGGTTGTGCTTCTCGATCCAGGCCGAGAGATCGGGGTAGGCGTAATGCAGGAACTCGTGACGAAGATAGCCGGCCGGGCCGGTGGAGAGCACGATGTGTTCATGGACTTCGTTATCGCCGCTCCCCGTATCACCGAGGTTGCCGATACGTTCGTAGCGGCCGAACTTGTGCTTCAGGAGCCGCACGTTCCACGACGGGTAATACCCGCACCCCTTCAGCCAGCGGCCGAAGAACATGAAGCGACGGTTGACCCAGTAGCCGTCGCCGCATCCGTCCTTGGCCGAGCCGGCGGGTTTCCAGGTGCCTGTGACGACCTGTTTGATCTCCTCCGCGAGTTCCGGTGTCATGTACTCATCGGCGTCGAGGATCATCACCCACTCGTTTTTCCACGGGATCTGATCCAACGCCCAGTTCTTCTTCTTGGGCCAGCCGTCCTTTCGGTTGTAGTTGAACTGATAGACATCGGCCCCCATCGCCTGCGAGAGTTCGATGGTGCGGTCGGTGGAACGGCTGTCCACGACGACCAGTTCGGTCGCCCAGTTGCAGCGGCGCAGACACTCGACGATGTTGCGTTCCTCGTTCTTGACCGGGACAAGGATCGAGACGGGCACGCTTCCAACAGCCGGCCAGACGCCGGGCACGTTTACCTGCGGACGCAACTCCGCTCGAAGCGCAGCCACACCGGGACGGCACAGTTCGGGAACGGGTTGACCTGAAGTGTCCGACGCGGACACAAGATCGGTTGAGAGTTCCGGAGCGGGAGGGATCGCCACCGCGCCGGAGTGGCCCTGCGAAATCGTGGTCAGATCCGGAAGGTCCTGGGCGGGGTTTTTCAGCGGCGCGGTGCCCGGGTCGTGATGAACGTACGGGGGTGTGAGTTTCTTCGGTTCGGGCGCCGCAACCGGGTTGGGGATCACTGGGCCGTCGGTGCGGACCCGGGGCTGTCCCTCGGGGTCGGGAACTTCGGGGCTGCGTGTGCGGCCCACGGTTTCGATGGTGTTGGCCATTCGCCCTTCGGGGATCGCCAGGCCCTTGGTGGCCGGAGGGACGGGGCGGGTTTCGCCGGGCTTCATGTTGAGCGAGCGAATTTCCGCGAGTTTCAGCGTAATCAGCAGGTCGTAGGTCGCCAGCAACAGGCAGAAACGCAAGCCCGCGGCCCCGTCGAGGAACCCCAGGCGGATGAAGTACATGTAGAGAAAACGCCACAAGCCCGACAGGGGCAGCCTCGGCAACACGTTGCGCTTGAGCCATCGCCGCACGGCGATGCCGCGTTCGAGCGGGCCGGCGCGCTCGCCCTGCTGGGCCATCCGTTCGCGCGTGAGTTCGCGGGCTTCGAGCGTGGAATAGCGGTTGTGCTTGGCGATGAGGTGTTCAAGGCCGCGCCGATCCTCGTGGCTCATGAGGTGGCGGAGGCGAGAGGTGGGGCCGTCCACGATCATGTGCTCGTGAACTTCGCGTTCCTCGTAGTGCGCTTTTCCCCGCTTGAACATCCGGAGGTTGTAACTCGGGAAATAGCCGCAGTGGCGAATGGGCTTGCCCAGGAAGTATGTCAGGCGATTGACGTAGTACCCTGCTTCGGTGATCGTACCGACAGGACGCGAAGAGATGGCGATCAGTTCATCGCGAAGTTCGCGGGTGATGGCCTCGTCCGCGTCGAGGATGAAAACCCAGTCGCTCTTGAGCGGCAGGTTGTCCAGAGCCCAGTTCTTTTGCTTGGAGTACCCCAGCCAGGGGCGGACAACCACGTTGGCCCCGAGTTCCTCGGCGATCTGGCGGGTTCTGTCGGTGGATTCGCTGTCCACGACCCACACAGCATCGGCCCAGTCGATGACGCTCCGAATGGCGGTGGGGAGGTTCAGTTCCTCGTTGAAGGCGGGGATGATGACCTCGATATTGCTGCGGGCGGTCGATCGCGCGGCGGGGGCACCACGATCGGACGTCGCGAGTTCGGCCGAGCCTCCGCCCGCTTCGGAGCCGTTCGTGTGATGATTCAGTGACGTATTCACGCAACACATGCTCCGAGAACCCATGCAGACACCCTCAACCGCGAGGATGACTGTATTGACTCTATCGGATGTCGGGCGGTTTCGGTTCGCGGACTTGGAAAGGCTTGTTCCACTTCCGGCACCAAGACTCCCCAGACCGGGCGGAACAACGTTCCCGGGGTAGGAACGACGATGGAACTCAAGCCGATGCGCCAAGGTCTTGAGGTTCGGCAGGGCGAGTCGTTCTGGGATATGGGGATCCGTGCGTCATCGGAGAAGGCGAATGGCAGCGAGTGGATCGGATCCGTGCAGGACGGAGGTGGCAAGATTATCCTCTGAAGTACGCCCCGATCATGCGAGAGTGCAATCTGAAGCCGACCCTGGGAGATACGGAAGCACTCGTCCTTGAAAAGAGGCGGGGCGGTTGTACGAGTCTCGTTTCCTACTCTTCTCCTGTTCGTGAGCACGGACCAGTTCGAGACCGCCCGCCGCATCGACGGCTGTTTCCCCGCCGATCGGGAAAGGCTGCGGAGCATGTTGCGCGCACTCGCCAAGGCCGCTGTGCCCAGCGGTAACGTGCCCGGCGATGCGGTCGTCCGATTCCACGCGGCGCTCACCGCCGCGGAAGAGCGTGTGGAAGCCCGAAAGGCCCGCATCCCGCGCCCCCGCTTCCCCGAGGATCTTCCGATTTCTCAGCGGCGCGATGAGATCGCCCGGGCCATCGCGGAGCATCGGGTGGTGGTGGTTTGCGGCGAGACGGGTTCGGGCAAGACCACGCAGTTGCCCAAGATCTGCCTCGACCTGGGGCGGGGCGTCTTTGGCATGATCGGTCACACCCAGCCCCGCCGTATCGCTGCCCGAAGCGTGGCCCAGCGCATCGCCGAAGAACTCGGGACGCGCCTGGGTGAGACCGTGGGGTACAAAGTCCGATTCGGCGACAAGACCAGCCCGGGCACCATCGTCAAACTCATGACCGACGGCGTCCTCCTTGCCGAGACGCAGAGCGACCGCGACCTGCGCCGGTACGACACGCTGATCATCGACGAGGCGCACGAACGCAGCCTGAACATCGACTTCCTGCTCGGGTACATCAAGACCCTGCTCCCGCGCCGCCCGGACCTCAAGGTCATCATTACCTCGGCGACCATCGATCCGCACCGCTTCAGCAGGCACTTCGACGGCGCTCCGGTTATCAGCGTGAGCGGACGCACCTACCCGGTCGAGGTGCTCTACCGACCGCCGCTGGGCGAGGATGAGGACGAACGCGACAGCGATCTGGACCGCGCCCTGCTCAACGCCGTGGACGAGGCGGCGAGTTACGGCGAAGGCGACATGCTGATTTTCTTCAGCGGGGAGCGAGAGATCCGCCAGGCGGCCGAACTGCTGCACAAGCACCATGTCCCCGGCGCTCCCCGCACCGCGGTGCTGCCCTTGTACGCGAAACTGAGCAACGAGGAGCAGCACAAGGTCTTTGAACCGCACGAAGGGCGGCGGATCGTTCTTTCGACCAACGTCGCGGAGACATCGCTCACGGTGCCGGGCATCCGCTACGTCATCGATACCGGGGTCGCGCGTCTCAACCGCTATTCGGCAAGGACCAAGGTGCAGCGACTCGAGGTTGAGGCGATCTCCCAGGCCTCCGCGAACCAGCGGGCGGGGCGTTGCGGGCGCATCGGGCCGGGCGTGTGCATACGTCTCTATGCCGAGGAAGACCTTCGCGCCCGCGCGTCCTTCACCGACCCCGAGATCGTCCGCACCAACCTTGCCAGCGTGATCCTCCAGATGGCCTCGCTCAGGCTGGGCAGGGTCGAGGATTTTCCCTTTATCGACCCTCCCGATACCCGGCTGGTCAAGGACGGCTACGACACGCTGGTGGAACTGGGAGCGGTCACGGAAGCGGGGGAGTTGACCCCGCTGGGGCGCGACCTGGCGAAACTCCCCATCGACCCGCGGATCGGGCGGATGATCCTGGCGGGCCACGCCGAGAACTGCCTGACCGAGGTGCTGATCATCGCCTCGGCCCTGTCGATCCAGGATCCCCGCGACCGCCCGATGGACAAGCAGGGCGAGGCCGATGAAGCCCACAAGCCCTTCCGCGATGAGCGTTCCGACTTTCTGTCGTGGCTCATCCTGTGGAACGCCTTCCGGAATGAGAAACGGCGTCTCTCGTCGAGCAAACTCCGCAAGTGGTGCCGCGAGAAGTTTCTCTCTTTCGTGCGTCTGCGCGAGTGGGAAGAGATGCACCGCCAACTCGCGGAGATCGCGGGGAGCCTGGGTTATCACGCCAACACAAAGCACGCTCAGCCCGAGGCCGTGCACCGTGCCCTGCTCGCGGGCCTGCTCGCCAATATCGGGATGAAAGGCGACGCGGCGGAGAAGAGCAAAGGTGCGGAGCGGGGTGAACGCGGCGAGTACCTGGGTGCGAGGGGTGTGAAGTTTCATATCTTCCCCGGCTCGGTGGCGCACAAGTCCGGGGCCTCGTGGGTCATGGCGGCGGAGATCGTCTACACCAGCCGGATGTACGCCCGCACGGTCGCGCCGATTGCCCCGGGGGATGTCGAGCGTCTGGCCCAGCACCTGGTGAAACGGTCCCACTTCGATCCGCACTGGGACGGCCAGGCCGGGCGGGCCATGGTCTTCGAGCGCATCACCCTCTTCGGGCTGGAACTGGCCGCCAAACGGCGCATCCATCTCGGGACAATCGACCGTGCCGAGGCCCGACGCCTCTTCATCCATCACGCCCTGGTCGAGGGCGATGCGCGGATCGAGGCACCCTTCCTCGCCCACAACCTCCGACTCGCGGCTCACCTGCGCGAGATGGAGGCCCGTGCCCGGCGGGAGGATGTGCTGGCCGATGTCGCGGCACGCTTCGCGTATTACGACAGGCGCATTCCCGCGGATGTCTTTACCGTCGGCGCGTTCGAGAGGTGGCGGCGCGATGCCTGCCGCGGCGATGCGAAGTTTCTCTTCATGTCCCTGCCGGAGTTGACGGTCGACGGCGCTGACATTCCCACGCGTGAGCAGTTCCCGGATGAACTGCGTATGGGCACGCTCTCGGTTCCGATCCAATATCTCTTCAAGATCGGCGACATCCGTGACGGCCTCACACTGCGTCTGCCGATGGAGGCCCTGGGCCAGCTCGACGCCAAGCGCCTCGACTGGCTTGTGCCCGGCATGCTGCGAGACAAGGTCGAGACCATCTTGCGGTATCTGCCCAAGGACCTTCGGAGGCCGTTGCCGTCCATCGCGGCGCTCGCCGAAAAAGCCGTGGCATTGCTGGAGTATGGGCGCGGCGACCTCCGCGAAGGTCTCCGCGAAGTGGCCCTGCGACACGCGGGGACGGACATCCCTATCGAGGCGCTGCGGGCCGTGCCGCTCCCGGACTACCTCACCATCCGCCTCGAAATTGTTGACCGAAAGGGCGATGTGCTCTACGGCGGGCGGGACATCGCCGCGCTGCGGGCCACGCTGACACCTCAGCAGCGTTCCGCCGCGATCACCCAGACCGACGGCCGATTCCGGCGCGAAGGTCTCAAGGTCTGGGACTTCGGTGACCTGCCGGAGAAGATCGAGGTGGAACGGCTCGGTGTCAAAGTCGCCGCGTACCCCGGCGTCATCGACCAGCGGACGTGCGTCGCCCTGCGGCTGTTCGACACGCCCGGCACCGCGGCGGCCGCATCACGGGCGGGTGTTCGCAGGCTGTTCATGCTCGATGTGGCCGAAGACCTTCGGCGGATGACGAACCACCTGCCGGGGCAGGAGCGCATGGCGGCACAGTTCGCGCCGATGGGCGATGCCCGGACGTTCAAGGCGGCTCTCGCGGAGGCCATCGCCGATCGGGCCTTCATGGCCGACTTGCCGCCGGTGCGGACGCAGCGGGACTACTTCACCCGACGTGGAAAGGGTCTTGATCGGCTGGGGGGCGCGGTGCGCGAGGTGCGCGACCTGACCGAGATGATCCTGAACGGGTATCACGCCGTCAGTTTGCAGCTGGCTCAGAAACTGCCCGCGGCCTGGGAAGGCGCAATCTCGGATGTGCGGTCTCAACTCTCCCTTCTCATGCCGCAGGGGTTCCTTCTCACAACGCCGTTCGAGGCGCTGCAGCACTTCCCTCGCTACCTGCTGGGCATCCAGACTCGGCTGCGGAAACTGCCCGGTGAAGGTCTGCACCGGGACACCAGGCACGCGGCGGAACTCGCGCCTTTCTGGCGGGCCGCACTGGAGTTGATAGAGAAGCAGGAGGCACTGGGCCTCGACCCGGCGAAGGTCGCCGAGTACCGGTGGCTCTGCGAGGAGTTCCGCGTCTCGCTCTTCGCGCAGGAGCTGCGTACCCCCGTGCCCGTCTCGGGCAAGCGGCTGCGCGACCTGTGGATGTCGATCGTGAAGTGATACGCTCGCACGCTCATGCCCACACTCGTCTGCATCCCGATCATGGTCCACGACGCGGCCGAGGCTCTCGCCGATGCGGATCAGGCCAGACTCGCCGGGGCGGACCTGGTTGAGTACCGCATCGATGAGTGCTTCGCCGGCGAGGGCGATGAGGCCGGCGAAGCCCTTGTTCGCTGCATCGTCCGCGAAAGCCCCCTTCCCTGCATCGTCACCTGCCGGGCCGCCGCCGAGGGGGGGGGGTACACCGGGGGCGAAGATGCCCGCGTGTCTCTGTATGAGGGGTTGTGCGTCGGGCAGGATGGGGCCCACGGGGTGCCGCGGTACATCGACATCGAGGCGTCTGCCTATTTCAGATCCGCCAACATCCGCCAGAAAGTAAACCTCGCGGTGCGTCACCCCGAGCAGCTCCGCGACCTCTCGACCGATCTCATCCTGTCGATGCACGACTTTGCCGGGCGCCCCGTTGACCTTGCACGCCGGGTGTCGAAGATGACGGACGAGCACGCCGCGGCGGTCCTGAAGGTGGCGTACCGGGCGCGGTCCTTGCGAGACAGTCTGGAACTGCTCGACCTGCCCGCGCTGACAGCCCGTCCGACCATCGCGCTGGGAATGGGGGAGTTCGGCCTTGTCTCGCGCATCCTGGCCCCCAAGTTCGGCGGGTTTCTCACCTTCGCGGCGTTGCGATCGGGCGCTTCAACCGCCCCCGGACAGCCCACCATCGCCGAACTCTTCGGTCAGTACCGATTCCGGTCCATCGGAGCAAAGACCGCTGTGTACGGGGTGGCGGGGTGGCCCGTGGGGCACTCGATGTCGCCGCTGGTCCATAACGCCGGATTCGAGGCCGAGGGGGTCGATGCCGTTTACCTGCCCCTGCCCATCGCGGCGGATGCCGATGCCGAAGCCTCGTACCTGAGTTTCAAGGCCACGATGCTCGAACTGGTCCACCATCCCCGCCTGACCTTCCACGGGTGCAGCGTCACACTGCCGCACAAGGAGCACCTCGTTCGTCTCGCGCGTGAGGCAGGGTGGCGTGTGCCGCAGGCCGTGCTCGCGGTCGGGGCGGCGAACACGCTCCTCCTGACGCGCGATGGCGGCGATGAACTCAAGGACGCCTCGATCATCGACACCGATGGCCCCGCTCTGCGTGACTGCATCGCCGCCGTCGCGGGTGTACTCGCGGGCAAGCGCATCGCCCTCATCGGCGCGGGCGGAGTGGCCCGTTCCGCGGCGGCAGCGCTGGTCGGCGCGGGCTGCCATGTCATGATTTTCAACCGCGATGCCCGGCGTGCGGATCAACTGGTGGAGGCTGTGTCCGGAGCGCCGCAGGCGGATTCGGCGCTGCGTTCTTTGTGGGGCCGTGTCGTGGCGGAACCGTGGTCCTCGCTGGACCGCTGCGCCTGCGATGCGGTCGTCAACTGCACCCCCGTGGGGATGAAGGGTGGCCCGGACCCACGCGGCGTCATTGCTCCGCTGGAGCCGATGCGGGCGGCTTCGCCGGGGTTGATCGTGATGGACACAGTCTACAACCCTGTGGAAACCCCGCTTCTCAAGGCCGCCCGCGCGATGGGCCTTCGCACGATCGACGGCGCGAGCATGTTCGTGGCTCAGGCCGCGGCCCAGTTCGCCGCGTGGACCGGCAAGACCCCGGCGGCGGGTCTCTTTGACCGCCTTGTTCGGGAGCGGCTCGGGCATGCAGGGCAGTAACTCCACGGAAGTTTGGGGCTGAAACGGTGTTCTCGGCCCGTCGTCGGGGGCAGGCACCCCCCGTGCGTTGCGCTTTCATGAAAAAATTGTGCTGCGCCGTGTAAGAGAAGGTGTGTCTTTCTCGCTGTGTATAGAGAGAGCGAGTCGGTAGACAACCGGCCCGCTCCAACCCACGGGGGGCCGCCCGTCGCGGCCCATCCAATGAACCTTGAACGAGAGTACACGAGCCTCAGAGAGAATCGGAGCACGGACCATGGCACGCATCACCCTCACCAACCTGCGAGAAGTCGTTCGTGGCGAGGCCTGTTCCCGCGGCCTCTCCGGCGAGTTCTACTTCTGGCTCGCGTTCCTCTCGGTGCTCGACATCACGCTCACCTACTTCATCCTCTGGCACTTCGCTCACATGGGCGGACGCGAGGTGAACCTCGTCGCCCTCGCCGTCATCGAGCGCTTCGGCCTGCCCGGCATGATCGTCTTCAAGTTCCTCTGCGTCGGGGCTTCGGCCCTGATCTGCGACTACATCGCCCACCGCCGCCTTCCCACCGCCCGCCGCCTCGGGGCGGCCATGATGACCATCGCCAGCGTCCCGGTCGTGGCCGCGGCGGCCCAGTTGGCACGGGTGGCGGTGAGTGATTTCTGAGCGATTGAATCCGACGGCAGCATGTCAGATGAGCATGTTCTGATGCGGGTGCGGGAGGCAGCGTGCGAACGTTGGTGAGGGAACCTCGGGCGGTCCCGGTTCAAACGCTCGGCGATCGCACAGAAGAACCAGACTCCACGCGAGTGTCGAAAGATCGGATTTGCTCGTGCCTGTTCCTGCCTCACCGGCCCGACTCGTGCAATAATCCCGCCCCTCGGCGCACTTCCGCGCCGGCTTGCACGATTCTCTCATTCGGCTTTCCCTATGGCGCACGCATCAACCGATCCCAACGTCTTTATCCTTCCCGATCTCGGCGAAGGCGTCCACGAAGCCGAACTGCTCAAATGGCGCGTCAGCGTCGGCCAGACGGTCAACGAACTCGATGTGCTGGCGGACATGGAGACCGACAAGGCCGTCGTTGAGGTTCCCTCCCCTCGTGCCGGTAAGATCAAGACCCTGCACGGCAACGAAGGGGACATCCTCAACACCGGCAACCCCTTCGTGACCTTCGAGGGAGAGAGCGCCGCCCCATCAAAGCCCGCCTCGCCCCCCCCGCGGGCCGTCACCGCGGAAGAGATCCCCGAACCAAGTGCCGAGCGAGAGGATCAAGGCTCGGTCGTCGGCATGCCGGGCGCGAACCCGATCGGTGATTCGGACGGGAAGGCGCTGGCCACACCGGCTGTTCGCCGCCTCGCCCGTGATCTGGGCATCGACATTGATAGCGTCAAGGGCACGGGCATCGGCGGTCGCGTGACCGAGAAAGACGTTCGCGCAGCGCAAGGGGGTGCCCTGAGCGCCACCGCGGTCCCAGATCGGAAG
>DDSA01000158.1 GCA_002343715.1 Phycisphaerales bacterium UBA2402
TTGGTAAAGCCCCAAATGCCGCTAGCTCCGGCCCTTCCGCCGGTCTCTTCGTTGTACGGATCGAGCGTGAGGACCACGCAAGAAATCGTTTCGCGCTTGGTCGCTTTCATGAGGTCCGCCGGCGGCAGCCACACCTCGGCCTCGACGACCGTTCCGGGGGCGCTGAAGCGCCCGACGATGGCCCAGGGCCGCCCGTCGATGATGAGCGCTTGCCCGACTGCAATCTCGCTCTCGGAGACGCCCAGCACCGTCGCGGCCATCCGTCCAATCATCACTTCATCCGCTCCACTCGCGGGCCAACGTCCTTCGCTGAGCGACACCGATTCGTGGACGAGGGCCGCCGCGGGCGTGATGCCACGCAGCATGACCTGCCGGAGATTAGCCTGCGGCGAGGAAGAGTCGTCGTTGAGCGAATCGCGCATCACATCGCTCGCGCCCGCGTCGCTTCTCCCCCGCGCAGCGGAACGTACGCCCACCGGCAACATGACATGCACCTCCGGCGACACATACGCCACGCCCGCTCGCGTCCGCACGCCCGCCACGCTCGCCGCCAGCACCCCCGGCACGCCCGCCTCGATCTCGGAGCGCTCGACGCTCTCCTCGCTCCCCGCGCCCATGAGGATGACGTTGTGCTCCCCGCCGGTGGCGCGGAGTGCCGCGCTCATGCCGCGCACAAACCCGCCCGCGACCAGGATGAGCAGCACCACCATCGCCGCTCCCGCGACGGAGAGAAAGAGCCGCGCGGGCGAGCGGCCCAGATTGCGGACGGCGTATGCAAACGGAAGAAGTTTCATGGGTTCCTCTTTCACACAGCCCGAAAGCACGACGCGATCTCACGCCGCCCGGCCCGCCACGCGGGCACCAGGCCCGCCACGATCCCCACGCCCGCCGAGATGACAAGGCCCCAAGCCAGGACCGACCATGACGCGCTCACGCCGATCGACAGCCCCTCCTGCGAGAGACTGAAGTTTCCGAAGTGGACGACGGCCAGGGCGATGCCTGTGCCGAGCGCGCCACCGAGCAGGCCGATGAGCATCCCTTCGCTGACAATCAGGCGAGCGATGAGGCCAGAGCGGAAGCCAAGCGTCTGCAAGACCGCGTGCTCCTTGATGCGGTCCTGCACGCTGAGCACAATGGCGTTGGCGACCAGCGCGAGCACGGCGGCGAGGCAGCCCCAGCCCAGCCACTGCGTGAACTTGACGATCTCCACGATGTCCGCCCCGGCCTGCGCGACGAAGGCCTTCTCGGGGCTGGTCATCGTTGGGTCGGCCTCGGCGCGGAACTCGGCGTCGATGGCTTCGGCCACCTGCTCCATCTTCGCCGGGTCATCGACGCGCACGGTGAACTGCGTGACGCTGCCCAGGCCGCCGCCCTTGCCAGCGGCCTGCTGGAGGAAGTCGAGGTGGACATAGGCGACGTTCTGGTCCTGCGGCTCGGATGAGCGGATGATCCCGGCGACTGTGACGGTGATGCCGGAAGCGTCGAAGGACTGGCCGACCTTGAAGCCGCGCTTGGCGGCGAGCGTCTCACCAACGAGGGCCGAGTCGGAACGCTTCTCCCACTCGGCAACCGAGCCGGCGATGATCTGCCACTTGCTGGCCCAGCCGTTGGGGCCTGCAAGGTCTTCGCGCGGCACGCCTCGGAAGGTGACGACATCAAGCGAAGCCCGGCAGTTGTTCACCACGATCTTGACGGGCACCGCGCTGACCACGCCAGGAATCTTCTCGATGCGGCCCACGTAGAACTGCGGCAGGCGGCTGGCGGCGGGGCAGAAGCGATTCTCGCGGTAGACCACAAGCGTCGTATCCCCGGCGGCGGCCTGCGTGGATTGACGGACGCCCTCCTGGAGCGTCTGCACCGCGATGAAGAGGAACATGGCGATGGCGACGCCCGAGAGCGTGAGCACGCTGCGGACGCGATGCCGCCAGAGTTGCTTGACGACGACGGGCATGAACTTGGGCGCGATCATGGTTCAGGCCTCCTGCGGGACAAAGTTGGAGCGGCGGGCGGCGAGGTCGGCGGCTTCGATGAGGCGGCCCTTCTCCAGGTGTAGCGTGCGCTTGGCATAGGCCGCGCTCTTGGCGTCGTGGGTCACGATGATGAGGGTCTTGCCCAGGTCCTCGCAGAGCCGGACCATGAGGTCCATGATGGCCGCGGCGGATTCCTGATCGAGGTCGCCGGTGGGTTCGTCGCCGACGATGATGGTGGGGTCAGTGACGATCGCGCGGGCGATGGCCACGCGCTGCTCCTGGCCGCCGGAGAGTTGCCGCGGGTAATGGTCGTGGCGGTCGGCGATGCCGACGAGCTGCAGCGCGGTCTGGACCTTCTCGTGCCGCTCGCGGGCGGACATGCGGTGGAGCAGGAGCGGGAGCTCTACGTTTTCGTACGCCGTGAGCACGGGCACGAGGTTGTACAACTGAAACACGTAGCCGACGTGCGTGCTCCGCCAGTCGGCGAGCTTGGACCGCGAGAGCGTGGCGATGTCGGTACCGCCGATGATGAGTTGCCCGCCGCTGGGCCGGTCGATGCCGGCGATGAGATTCAGCAGCGTGGTCTTGCCGCTGCCCGAGGGGCCCATGAGCGCGAGAAAGTCGCCTGCGGGCACGTCGAGGTCCAGTTCCTGCAAGGGGGTGATGGTGTTGTCGCCCTTTTTGTATGTCTTGGTAAGGCGGCGGCATTGGATGAGGGGCGGGCCGGAGGAAGGACTTCGCGAGTGCGTGTGGTTGGTGGTCATGGTCGGGCTCTTTCGTGCGGCGGGCATGTCGCCGGTGGCTTTGGGAGTGGCTCGTTATGGGGTGGCGGGGGCTGCGGTGCTGGCGATGCCGGTGCGCTCGCCCAGTACTTTGAGGCGAGTGCCGTCCGTGATCGCGGGCGGAGCGGGCGGGTCGAGTATGACGCGGTCGGTGAGACGCAGGCCGCTCGTTACGGCCGTGAAGCCCTCGTCGGTCGATGGCATGGTCGTGATGTCACGGCGGCGAGCAACGGCGCTGCCCTCGCTCGTGTCCACGACCCAGACCTGGCCCTTGTCTTGAGCAAGGGCTGTTACCGCGGCCATCGGCACCAGCAACGTCATGTCGCCCGCATCGAAGCCACCAGAGGCCGGAACGCCCGCCGTTGTGCCGGGGCGACGCAGCGAAGCGGTAGCGGGCGCATGGAGTCTGACGCGGGTCAGCATTTCGGGCTTGAGGATTGGAGAAGGTGCAGCGAGCGCGACCTTGAACTGCACGGTGTTCCGCTGAATGTTGGCCTCGTGCACGACTCGCGACACCACGCCGCTGAATGTCTGATCGGCCAGCACCTCGGTGCTGACTGTGGCTTGCGTTCCCACGCTCACCTTCGCGGCTTCGGCGAGCGGCACATCTACGCGCACCTGCAACCTCGCCGGGTCGTAGACACGGACGATCGCTCCCATCGTGGCTGCGGCGGGTCCGCCGTCTCCACCCTTTCCGCTCATGCTAATCCGCGACCCAGGCTCGACCAGCCGAGCCAGCACAACACCCGGGACCGGCGACCGCACCTCCATGCGGGTCAGACGCAGCACCGCCTCGTCCCGCTGCACATGGGCCGCGACGTGGGCCGACTCCGCCTGGGCGAGGGCCGCCCGGGCCTCGTTCACCATCTTTTCTGCCGTGGCGATCTTTGCCTCGAGCCCGGAAAGGCGAATCTCCATGCGGCGGAACGTGCCCTCACTCAGTCCTCCTGCGGCCACCAACTCGCGTTTGCGGGTCACCTCGTCACGCAGTTCGGCGGCGGTTGTGCGCTCGACCTCGACCTGCGACTCGGCAGTCGCTAACGCCGCACGGGCTCGCGCCACGTCCGTGTTACGTTCCGCAACCATCGCGTCAACGGCCCGCAGCGCAAGCCGTGCATCGTCGTCGATGAGCCGGGCAATGACCTGCCCGGCCTGGACATTTTCGCCCTCCAGAACCAGAACCTCCTTGACGACACCTTCCGCGAGCGCGGGAACGCTTACGGCGTATGGCGCGGGCTCGATCCATCCCGGCGCCTGCACGGCCACGGGCCCGAGCGGTGCGTCAGCCGGGCTTTCTTCAGTTGGTCCCGACGCGGCTTTGTTCGACGCGGGCACTGGAGCAGCATGGATCTCCTTCGGTATCGCCGCCGCGACATAGACCTCCAGCCGGGGCTGCAGCGCATCGCGGGCGGCATACGCGAGCAGGCCGCCGGTGGCGAGCAGCACCGCGGTGGGCACGAGGAGCCGCGTCGCCCAGCGCGCCTTGGGGCGTGGAACGGCCGCGCTTGTTCCAAGCGGTGCGTGCGAGGGTGAAGAGGGTTGTTCGGTCGCCCGCGGGCCTCGACGGAGCGCCCGCAGGTCGGTCTGCGGAGTGGACATGGGTGGTTCCTGCAAGGAGCTCGCGGCAAGCGCGGCAAACGGACACGAACCCCGCGCGAGCGATGCGGGACCGCTCGGGCAAGGACGGTGCGGACGGAAGCCGTCCGTTGCAGGTTGAAACTACACCAACAGCGCGCAGTGCCACCGCAGCGCTTCGCGGTTGGCCTTCAAATGCGGCGGATCGTCGGCCCACCCGGGTGCGGACGCCACGGCCTTGATGTCCGTTGTTGGAAGGTTCCAGAGCACCGCGAGAGCCATCGTCGCCAGCGCGTTCCACTGATGCTCCAGCGCAGTCAGCGTGACTTCGGCCTTCGCGCCTGTGCCGCCAGATGTTCCTTGGCACGACGGGCAGGAAGGGCAATCTTCCTGTGATGGCTGTTGGTCGTCGGCGGGGGTGTCTTGTTCGAAATCCGACGCCGGGTCATTCGAGCACCCGGTGCAGCACGTATCAATCGTGACCGCCGCGGCGTGCCGATTGCCGCAAGCATTCCCCAGCGATGTCTGGATCACGCAGCAGCACAGCGGCGTGACCACGCCGAGGAGCAGGGCGACCAGGATGCGGAGCAAGGGGTTACGCATGGGCTGTAAAAGTGTATCGGTCGAAAGCGGGTCAGATTCAGTGTACGGACGACCTTACGGAGTGTTCGGTACCCTCCCGACCATCGGACCCTTCCATAGCCCCAACAACCGCAGCCCATTCCCCACAACGAGGAGGCTCGCCCCAACGTCGGCGATGACCGCCATCCACATCGTCCCCAGCCCCACCACCGT
The DNA here is from genome assembly GCA_002343715.1 of Phycisphaerales bacterium UBA2402. Taxonomy (GTDB): domain Bacteria; phylum Planctomycetota; class Phycisphaerae; order Phycisphaerales; family UBA1924; genus UBA2402. Next base: position 5,123 of record DDSA01000158.1, read on the forward strand.
CAGCGCGAAGAAGGCCACCTTGATGCCGATGGCGAGGGTGATGTTCTGAGTCAGGATGGCTCCTGTGCGGCGGGAGAGGAGCACGAACTCCGGCACTCCCCGCAGATCGTCCTGCATGAGGGCTACGTCGGCGGTTTCGAGGGCTGTGTCCGTCCCCGCCGCGCCCATCGCAAAGCCGATGGTGCTCTTGGCCAGGGCCGGAGCGTCGTTCACCCCGTCGCCGACCATGCCGATCGCGTCGCCGTGCTCCTTGATCAGGCGCTCGATCTCGGTGAGCTTGTCCTCGGGGAGCATCCCGCCCCGCGCCTCGTCAATGCCGACGGCCTTGGCGATGGCCGAGGCCGTCGTCTGATTGTCACCCGAGAGCATCAGCGTCTTGATATTGAGGTCGTGCAGCAACTTGATCGCCTCGACGCTGCTCTCGCGGGGCGTATCGGCGACCGCGATGACGCCCAGCACCTTCTCCTCCGACGCGACAACCACGGTTGTCTTCCCTTGCACCTCGAAGTGGCTCAGCACGGCCTCGACTTCCAGCGAGCAGACCTTGCGTTCCTCCGCGAGGCGGTGGTTGCCGACGATGTACGCCCCGCCGTCGATGCGCCCCTCAACGCCGCGGCCCGTGAGCGACTTGAACCCCTCGACGCTCGCCCGCTCGCCGCTCCACGCCGCCACGACTGCGAGCGCCACCGGATGCTGCGAGAGGGCATCCAGGCTCGCCGCGATGCGGAGCACCTCGTCCTTGTTCGCGCCGCCGACGGGCTGCACGTCTGTCACGCGGGGCTTGCCCTCGGTGATGGTGCCGGTCTTGTCGAGCGCGACGACTTTCAACTTGCGGCCGTTCTCCATGTGTACGCCGCCTTTGATGAGGATGCCCCGCCTTGCCGCCGACGTCAGGCCGCTCACCACCGTCACCGGCGTTGAGATGACCAATGCGCATGGGCACGCGATGACGAGCAAAACCAGCGCCTTGTAGAGCCACGGGTAAAAGGGCTGACCAAACGCCAGCCACGGCACGACCGCGATCAGCACCGCGACGACGCACACGATGGGGGTGTAGACCTTGGCGAAGTTGTCCACGAACCGCTGCGTGGGCGCGCGGCTCCCCTGCGCCTCCTGCACGGTCCTGATGATCTTGGCGAGGGTCGTCTGGTCCTTGCCACCGCTGGTCTTGAACTCCAGCACGCCCGACTCGTTGATCGTCCCCGCGAAGACCTTGTCGCCGATCTTCTTGTCCACGGGCACGGATTCTCCCGTGACGGGCGCTTGATTGACGCTCGACTCGCCCGCCACCACGACGCCGTCGAGTGCGAGCCGCTCGCCGGGCTTCACT
>DDSA01000020.1 GCA_002343715.1 Phycisphaerales bacterium UBA2402
TTGCGCGCGTCGGGCTCGTGGCGAGCCACGGCCGCCACCGGTGCGGGCGCCGCAAGCTGCCAGAACAGCTCCGCCGCAACCCAGGCGCAGAAGGCCAGCGCCAGCAGCCAGGCGAGCGAGGCCAGCACGCGTGAGGGCGCTGCGAGCGGAATCGTGAATGACGAGAAGGGTCTGGACATCGGGATGATCGGCGACCTGAGGCGTCCGGGCATTCGTCACGCCCCGAAGGACGGGCCGCAAGTATATGCCAGCAGCCCGACCGGCCGCATTCCCGGCCGGGAATGCGGTGGCGGTCCGGCGCGCCGCGGTGCTCGTCTCAGGGGCGCAACAGCGGCACGTAATCGGCGAGGAAGCTGCCCCCGGCCTCGAAGTTGCGTTCTTCGTCGATCAGCGTCGGGGTGATGCCGATGCCGTAGGTGAAGTCGGCCACGTTCTCGTTGATCGGACGATCGGTGAGGAGCTCGCCGGGCGCGTAGGGCCGGCCGTCCTGGTGCGGGTAGGCGGTCTCCGTGGTGCGGAAATAGCGCAGGGTGAACGGTGTCTGTGCGAACACGTCCTTGCCGAACTCGTAGCGCTGTGTGCGGACGACCTGCCGGTAGCGTGCCGCCGCGGCGAGGGCATCTTCCGCGCTGGGGAGGAAGAGCTCCGGGCGCAGGCTGCCGTTGGCGGCGAGGTGCCCGCCACGTGCGGTGAAGGTGCGCATCAGCGCCTGGCGCTGGCGCTGGAGGTCGCGGATCGCTGCGGCGTCCTTTGCTGCCACCGCGGCCTCGAGCGCCGGCCAGTTGGCGGCGTAGCCTTCGGCGAGCGTGATGCGTTCGGCGAGGAAGCGCTCGATCGTCTCCGGCATGTCGCCGTACAGCGAGGCGCCGACCACGTAGTCGAGGAAGACGCGGTACTCGCCCTTGCCGAGCCTGCGGTTCACCGGCTCGGGCGTCGCGAGTGCGCCCGGCGTCGAACTCGCCGCGGCCGTCGCGTCGGCGCGGTATCCGAGGTAGTCCATCTCGCGCCAGCCGGCATCCCCGGCGAACTTGCGCGGCAGGCTCCAGGTGGAATCGATCGTGTTGCCGGTGCCGGAGGTGAAGACCGCGTTCTGGCCGATGTCGGACTGGCGCACGTTGCCCGAGTGGCAGCCCACGCACTGGGTCAGCTCCGCGGGCGTCTGGGGGCGCAGGCGGCCGTCGGCGTCCTCGATCCAGCCCGCGAGCAGCCAGCCCGTGCCGTTCTCGATCCAGCCCTGGTCGCGGCTGGCATACACTGGTGCGGACTCGTCCTTGAGCGCAAGGCCGAACTCTTCCGGATGCCATTCGCGCGCCTTGTACATCCAGCGCACCTCCTTGACCCGGCGAGCGCGCAGGCCGGGGAAGGGGCTGGGTGCGGCGTTCGTGCCGTCGGCCGCGACGTCCACATAGTGCAGCGGATGGGCGAACTCGGTGCCGAGCGGGTACTGGCCGCGAACGATCGGCACGTTGGCGGCGGCACCGAGGTAGCGGGTCTCGCCGTTGAGGCGGTCCTGGACGTTGCGTTCGACGAGGTCGAGGTTGGCGATGTAGGTCTCGAGGTCGAAGACGCCCTGTGCGTTCTTCATGAAGGCCTCGGCCAGGCGCAGGTAGATCCCCGATACGCTCCCCGAGAGCGGGGTAAAGATGCCGTAGGGCATGAAATTTACCGCACGCCAGCCGGTGTTGTGGCCGCGCGCATCGGTGAACAGGCCGCGTGCAGCGGTGGCGCTGCGCACGAAGCCGTCGTCCTGCGCGGGCAGGTCGGCGGGCGCGAGCGCTGGAAGGAGGCGGAAGGGGCCGTCTTCGCCGCTGTCCCACGCGGTCGGCGATCCCTTCCTGCGCGCGTAGGCGGGCGACCAGTTGTCCTCCTCGACCCAGACCTTCATGTCCCAGCTTTCGGGGTCGTCGCCGGTGGCCGCGACTGCGGCGCGCAGCGCCTCGGGGCGCAGGGTGTTGATCCAGGGGGTGACGCTGGAGTCGATCGTGTAGGGGTAGTTCACCACGCCGAAGGCGTACTCCGCCTGCAGGTTGCCCACGTTCGGGTTGGCGCCCGCCTGCGGGTTGTTGTTGCCGAGGCCGAGCTCGGCGACGCCGTCCGTATGGCAGAAGAGGCAGGCGTTCTGGGTGCCGTGGCTGGTCTCGATGTAGCACTGCGCCGGGATATGGGCGTGCGGGTTCTCGAAGGTCGTGCGGCTGATGAAAGTCCCGCGCAGGGGCGTCGTGACGATGGGGGCAGGCGTCGCGCCCGGGGCGGGGGGCGCGCCGTTCGCCGCTGGCGTGCCGTCGCCATCACCGCCTCCGCCGACACAGGCGGAGACGAGGAGGATGCTCAGTGCGCTGATCGCGCTGACGCCGATGAGCGGGAGTTTCATCTCGGATGCTTCCAGCAGGGTAGAAGTAAATGCGGGTCGGGCTGCGCGCCCGACCCGGGAGTGATGCACGAGCGGAATTACTTGATCGCGGGCAGACCGCCGATGTAGCCGACGTGGGCGGTGAGGCGGTAGTGGAGCGTGCCGTACTTATTCTTGCCGAACAGCTCGTCCGCCTTCTTCTCCAGGCGGGTGGTGAGGTCGGCGCTCTGGCTCGAGATCCAGTCGCCCTGGTGCTGGTTGTTGCTCATGATGTAGGCATGGCCGTTGGCGTCTTCGACGACCTGCAGGCCGGTGGACTCGCCGCCGGCGGCGACGTTGAGGATGCGGGTGAGCTTCTCTGTATCGACGTTGTAGGCCCACAGGTAGTTGTTCACGTGCATCCCAGAGTCTTCGCCGATGAAGAGCGTGCGCATCTTCTCCGAGAAGAACAGGTTGTCGGTGTTGGCGATGAACTCGACATCGGCGATGTTGCCATTCGCGTCGGCGGCGATCGGGCGGCCGAGCAGGTTGGCTTCCACCAACGCCCTGGTCGGTACGTACTCGGAGTCGATCGCAGCGCCCGTGCTGTCCTTCTGCCCGCCGGCCATCGGCAAGGTGTAGGTCGCGCCAGCCTTGTTCTCCATCAGCCGGATGTGATCGACCGGTCCACCGTCGTTCGCCTTCATCGAACCCTCGATGCGGCTCATCGCGTAGTACATCTTCTTGTCGGCGTGGTTGATCGCGACGCCTTCGCCCTTGGTGAACTCGGTGGTGGCGCCGAGGTAGGCGGCGTAGCGGCGCGTCTCGAGCACCGCGGCGGCCTGCTCCATGCCAGGCTTGAGCTTGATCCACACCGTCTGCGAGGAGCCGGCGCGGGTGGCCTTCCAGCCGTCGCCCTTCTGCTCGGTCAACGAGGTCTCGAAGATGTCGCCCAGGGTGATACCGCGATCGATCAGGGCCTTGGCCTGGGCGTGGGTGGCGCTGCCCAGCTTCACCCAGACGATGTCGGCGGTGCCGCCGTCGCTGCCGTCGACTGAGGTCTGGTTCCACTTCGCGGCGTAGATGGTGCCGCCGGCCTTGGGATCGTTGGCCTTGTCGCCGACGAACATGAACATGCCCGAATAGGCGCCGTCGTCGCCGAAGAAGGCGGTGCGGCCGTCCTTGGCGAAGATCGCCGCCTCCCAGGTGCCCCGACCCATGTTGTAGAGCTTGTCGACCGTATAGCTGCCGTCCCCCTTGGGCGCGACCTCGGTGGCGTAGCCGTAGTGGTAGGGGTTGGTGGTCTTTTTCCCGCCGAAGTAGACCTCGCTCATCGCCTTCAGCCCCGCTTCGGTGGTCTTGTAGGCGTCCTCTCCCGGGATGAAGTAGAGGTCGTAGTCCTCCTCGCCACCGAGATGGGTGTTCCAGGGCGTCTGCGATCCGAAACAGAAGATCCAGCCGCCATGGACGCTGGAGAAATCGATCGGTTTCTGGCTGACGAGGCTCAGTTTGCCATCGGCTGCCTGCGTGAGCTCGGACAGGTTCATGCTCATCGGCATGCGGCTGTACCAGTTCTCGGCCTTGTACGCATCGACCCCGTCGGCGAGCACGTCGTCGTACTCCCAGTGGTTCACCAGCATCAGCTTGCCGCCCACCTGGAGCAGGCTGTTGGCGTCGGCGGTCTCGGCGATCACCGCATCCCCGTTGGGGTCCTTGATCGGCTTCATCTCCGCATCGAAGAGCTGGGCGGCCGCGTACTGCTTGCCATCGACCTCGTTGGTCTGGTCGGTGTTCTTGAACAGCGTGCTGTAGTGCAGCGGGAACTGCTTCGTGCTGCCGTCCGAGTAGGTGATCGTCGCCACCGAGGTGCTGTAGGTGTCCAGCATCTCGGTTTCGGTCTTCGCTACCGGGGTGGCCGAGAAGGCGATCGACTTGAAGGCGGGAGCGGCAACGTCGTCGTCGTCGTCATCGTTGCAGGCGGAGAGCGAGAGCGCGATCGCGGCGGCGAGCGTGCTCAGGGCCAGGGGATGGCGGGAAATGTGCGACATGGAGTCCTCGTCGGGAATGAAAGGCGGGCCGATTCTTGCCGGGGCATGTTGCAGGGGTGTTTTGGATTCGTTAAAGGAAATGCGGCGGTCCCCACAAGACGTTACGTCGTACCTGCCCTGCGGCAGCCGTAGGCTTTCGCTTTCCGAGCTGGGATAATCCACAGTCGCAATCGCAATAAAATGGCGCTCCCGATGTCCGACCCCGCCCCGATCTTCGCCGCCGAAGGCCCGCTCGCTGCCGCGATTCCCGGCTTTTGCGCCCGCCCGCAGCAGATCGAGATGGCGCGGAAGATCGCCGAGGCGCTGCGCGAGAACCGCGTGCTGGTGGCCGAGGCCGGCACCGGCACCGGCAAGACCT
>DDSA01000116.1:0-646 GCA_002343715.1 Phycisphaerales bacterium UBA2402
GGGCGCAGGCGATGGAGTCGCTGCGCATCGGCGGGTTCGATCCGCGCCTGAACGGGGTGGGCGTGATCGTGCCGGTGAGGGAGGGTCGCAAGGCGGCGCCCTTCGAGGCGCTGACGCGAGCGGGCGTGCCGGTGACGGATTTCGATCTCTCGGACGGTCGAGAAGGGAGGCACCCGTGACGACGCTGGCCGCCACACACTCACTCCGTGAGTATTCACCCGGCCCGCTTCGCGCCGGATGGCTTATCGCGAGGCGGGAACTGCGCGACGCGGTCCTGAGCCGTTGGTTTATTCTCTACACCCTGGCCTTCGCCGCGCTGGGGCTGAGCGTGTCGTACGTCTCGGCGGGTGGCGGATTGGCCGGGTACGGCCGGACCGCGGCGGGGTTGGTGAACATCGTTCTGCTGATTGTGCCGCTCATGGCGTTGACGGCCGGGGCGGGCCTGGTCGCCGGCGACCGTGAGCGGGGCACGCTCGCGTATCTCCTGGCACAGCCGCTGGGCCGGTGGGAGGCGCTGCTGGGCAAGTATCTGGGCGCTGCGGGGGCGCTGGTCGCGTGCATCTGTCTCGGGCTGGGGCTGTGCGCCACCGTGGTCGCGCTCTCGGGCCGGGGCGCGCAGCCGGGTGTGATCCTGTGGCTCGGGGGG
>DDSA01000116.1:884-1046 GCA_002343715.1 Phycisphaerales bacterium UBA2402
TGTCGATCGCGCTGGCGCTGGGCATGCTGTCTGTGGGCACGCTGCTGTCGGTGGTGGTGAGGCGACAATCCGCGGCCATCGGCGCCGGCGTCTTCATCTGGCTCCTGCTCGTCTTTGTCTCCGACCTGGGGCTGATGGCGGGGACGCTCTCGATGAAGTTCC
>DDSA01000116.1:1285-20798 GCA_002343715.1 Phycisphaerales bacterium UBA2402
GCGCTGCTCAACCCGCTGCAGGTCTTCAAGATGTGGTCGCTGCACGCCGGCGAGGCGACCCTCGACGTGCTGGGGCCGGTGGGCCTGTACGCGGCGGAGGAGCACGGTGCACGGCTGCACCTGTACTTCGGGCTGGACCTCGCGGCGTGGATCGTCCTGCCGCTGGCGCTCGCGGGGGTCGTGTTTTCGAGGAGGAACCCGGTATGAAGCGCGCAGCCGCAACGGTGGGTTGGAGACTCTGCGTGGCGGGTGCGATGCTCGCCGCGGGGTGCGGCGGCCCCGAGCTGAACGGCCCGCCCGAACTGCGCCTGGGCCGTGATGAATGCGCCGAGTGCGGGATGCTGATCGCCGAGGATCGGTGCGCCGCGGCGCTGTTGGCGGAGATTGACCGCCGGCGTGAGCACCGCATCTTCGATGATCTGTGCTGTCTCTTTGATTACCGTGCCAAGCACGCCAATGAGACCGTCATCGCTGCCTTCGCCCGTGACTACGGCGCGGGCGGCTGGATCGGAGCACAGACCGCGGCGTATGTTCTCTCAGAGCCGGACCGACAGCCCACACCGATGGCCTCGGGCATGGTGGCCTTCGCGGACCCCGCCGCGGCGGCCATGCGCGCGACGGAGACGGGGGGCCGTGTGCTGGACTATGAGGCCCTCGCCGCGGCGCGGGCCGCGATCAGAGCCTCCTGGCGAAAAACGCCGCAGTGACGACCCGCCGTGGCGATATCATGAGATCATGGCCAACCGATACTCCGTTGCCGACATCGCCACGCTCTTCCCCGACCTCATGCACATCAAGGACGCGGCGCTGCGCGATAAGGTCGCGGCGGTCTGGGATGAAGCGCTGACCTCGGGCTGCGGCGGCAAGGGGTGGACCTTCGATGAGATCAGGGCGATTCCGTTCACGCTCCTGGCGGGGAAAATCGACCTGCGCTTCGTGGAGCACCTCAACTCGTGCTGCAAGCAGTGCATCGCCATCACAAAGGTCCTCGGCGAGGTCTTCGGCCATCGCGTCCCCGTGAACCTCGATGCGCTCATCGCCGGCAGCCTCCTGGCGGACGTGGGCAAGATGCTGGAGTTTGATAAGGACGCGGCCGGCAGGGTCATCAAGGGCTATTACGGCGAGATGCTGCGCCACCCCTTCAGCGGCGTGGCCCTTTGTTACAAGCACGGCATCCCGCCGGAGGTGATGCATATCGTGGCGACACACAGCCACGAGGGCGATAAGGTGGAACGCACGATCGAGAGTTGGATTTTCCATCACGCGGACTTCATCGACTTCGACATCGCGAAAGTGCTTGGCAAGAAAGCGACCTGAGGCAACGGCAAGCGAAGGCATTGACCGCCGAGCGTATTTCGTTATGGCAATGTCGGTGAAACCGGGCCGCGCCGGCCGGCGTGGTCGGATCATTCAGGGAAGGTGCCTTCGCACTTGTGCGGCGCAGAACCATCACTTGTTGGGATGCCGCGTTTTGAATGACAGGGGTGTTCTTTCTTGACTTTGACCGCCGACCCCCCTCTCATTACCCTACCGGGAGCGATTCCGGGAATGGGCGGGGCGCTGGCCCCGCGTGCCATGTGCTGCGGTCTACCGCGGCGGTCGCTCCGCTCTGGTGATAGTGACATCCCGGAAGTGGAGTGGACAATCGGCCTCGGAGGGATTTCGGCGCACCGGAGGGAAACTTCGAGTGCGCGTCTGTGCTTGTGAGCATCCCGGCACGGTTCAGTCGGCGGAACAAACTGGCCGCAGAGAGGGCTTGCCAGCCTGAAGCGGATGTGTATCGGCACTGATTCTCACTTCAGAATCGGTGCGGGAGCAGTGAATCACTATGGACTCTTTCGGACAGGGGCAAGGACGCAGAAGACGGCGGCGAGGCCGTCGTGGCGGCGGTGGTGGTCCCGGAGGCGGTGGCGGTGGAGACGGCCAGCGGTTCGGTCACTCTCACCCGCAGCACCGACCCGGCCAGCAGCACGGGCACCGGCCCGGGCACGCGGGTGGGCACCAGGGTCAACATCAGAACGGGCAGGCGGGTGGGGCGCGGCCCTCGACGATGCCGGTGGACCTGGATGGGAACCCGTTGATCCTGCCGCCGGACGCGAGACGGTTTGAAGACCTGACTTCGATCGATCCGCAGCCGCGGCTGACACTCGAATACCCGGGCTGTCCGGCGAGTTGCCGCTTGATCGACCTGTTCTGCCCGATCGGGCGCGGGCAGCGGGCGCTGATCGTGTCTCCGCCGAAGGCGGGCAAGACCACGCTACTCAAAGACATCGGCACGGCGCTCCTGCGGAACCACCCGGAGGTGCAGTTGGTGCTGCTGCTGGTGGACGAGCGTCCGGAGGAAGTGACGGATTTCAAGCGGCACTTCGCGGCGGTGATCGAAAGTCTGGCGCCGCCCGATCTGATCGCGCGCGGGGAAGCGGCCGTGGCGGAGATGAGCGGTGAAGAAGGTTCACCGCCGCTCGACGTGGCGCCCGAAGAGACTCCCGCGCCTTCGCCGGCGGCGCTGCGTTGCCGAGTCATGGCCAGCAGCAATGACCACCAGGTGGACAAGCACATCGAAGTGGCGACGACGACGATCGAGCGCTGCCGCAGGATGGTGGAAGCCGGCAAGCACGTGGTGGTGCTGCTCGATTCGCTGACGCGGGTGGGCCGGGCCTTCAACAACAGCCGGCGCTTCGCGGGCAGCGGGCGCACCATGACGGGCGGGCTGGACAGCAAGGCGCTCGAAGTGCCGCGGCAGTTGTTCGGCTCCGCGCGGAACACGGAAGAGGCGGGCAGCCTGACGATCATCGCCAGTTGCCTGGTGGACACCGGCTCGGCGGCGGACCAGGTCATCTTCGAGGAGTTCAAGGGCAGCGGCAACATGGAGTTGATCCTCGATCGAAGAATCGCGGAGCGGCGGCTCTTCCCCGCGATCAACCTGGCCGAGAGCGGGACTCGGAAAGAAGACAAGTTGATGGGCGAGAAGGAACTGCAAACAGTCACGGCGCTGCGGCGGCGGCTGATGCAGATGCCCCCACCCCAGCAGGTGGAGCAGTTGCTGGCGGCCCTCAAGCGCTACCCGACGAATGCGGTGATGGTGAACTCGGCGGGCAATCAGCGGGAATAGAACGGACGCGCGGCGCGTTTCACGGCCCCGCGGCGCACGTGGCTGATTGGAAGCGAGGTTCGTTCAACGGGAGGATCGGCGATGGCGATGCGGATCGTGGCGAGCGAGCGGATCAGTGCCCCGACGTCGGTAGTATTTTCCGTGATGAGCGACTTTGCCGGAGCGGCCGGGCGGATCCGCGGGATCAGGAAGATAGAGATGCTCACCGACGGACCCGTGGGCAAAGGGACACGGTTCCGGGAGACTCGCATCGTGTTCGGCGTGGAAGCGACCGAGACGATGGAGGTCATCGACTTTCAGCCCGGGCGTTCGTACACGCTCGTCTCCACAAGCGGCGGAAGCGAATACCGTGCTGTGATGAGCGTGCGACCGGCCGGCGCGGGCAGCGAGATCGAGATGGAGTTCAGCGGTCGTCCGCTGACACTCCCCGCCAAGTTCATGGGATTCCTGATGGGCTGGATGGTGCGGGGCGTGTGCGAGAAAATGGTCAAGCAGGACCTGGCGGACATCAAGGCAGCGGCGCAGCACGCGATGGATCATGCGACTACGTGACCGAGGCCGGGCCGCGCTCACGCACAGCCCGGCCTCGGATACGTTCACCTCAAAGTCAATCAGCAGCCGCCGGCTTCCCATGCGAGGAAGAACGCCTCAACATCGGAGCCGTCGATGCCGCCGTCGAGATTGACGTCCGCGGTTGGATAGCCGTTCTCCCACGCGCGGAAGAACGCCTCGACATCCGAGCCATCGACCCCGCCGTCGCCGTTGAAGTCGGCGGGGCAGAACGCGCCGTCGGCGAGCGTGAACTGGTACCAGACGATGTCGAAGGGGCCGGCCTTGGAGCCGCCGGCGTGAGCCGTGCCCCCTGCAAACTCGATCGTCATGCTCATGTCGATGCCGCCGACGGTGCTGCTATTGGCGATCGCGCCGGGGAACTCCAGCACGTCACTGCCGCGGGAAGCCGAATCGGGCGGGCTGGGCTGGTCGTTGGCGGTGTTGACGTCGGACACGGCGAGGAAGTAGGTTCCCGCCGGGAGCGTTCGGGTGAGTTGCCCGTTGCCCTGGTTTCCCCCCTCGGCGATGGGCTCAAGGGCGGCGTCGTAAAGCCACATGTCCAGCGAACTGACGTTGAGCACGCCCCGAGAGATCGTGATGGTACCGGTGGGAATGGTGCCGGGGACCACAACAGGCGCGACGCGTTCGGACTCGAGGGTGGAGAGGTACTCCTGGGTGGTGCTCCCGTTTCCGTACACGCGGTAGTACATCATCTCTTGTCGGCCGAAACCGTACCACTGGTTGAACCGGGGCGGGGACGACGCGTCCATCGAGGTCTGGAAGGCGGAATCGATAGTGGGCGAGATGACGCCGTCGGTCTGGCGCAGACCACGCAGCACACCCGTGTGTCCCGCGATGCCGCTGGTACTCAGAATCATGCGGTGGCGATAGATCGCGGGCACGGCCGCGGCGGTCTGGATGTGAAAGTAGTCGGGGTTGTCCGAGTTCAGAGAGGCCGGGATGTTGCCGGTGGAGTAGCCGTACACCCCTTGGCCCGAGGCGAGCATCGCCGGGGTGGCGTACGACTTGAAGTCGTTGGGTTCGACTTCGAGCACGGAGCCGGCGGGCGGCGCGGCGAGGACAGTGAGTGAAGCGCTCTCGGAGTTCGATCGTCCTTGCGCATCGGTGGCGGTCAGCGGGATGGAGTACGTGCCCGGCGTGAAGCCGGCACCGATGGTCAGCGTGGTGGCGTACGTCTCTCCAAAGGCGCGGGGCAGTTCAAAGTTGGAGGCCCCGCCCAACGTCTGCAGATCGGCGAACACCCGGATGCCGGTGCTCGGCGGGTTGTTGCCGGGGGTGATCGCGGCGCTGAGCACGGTGGAGCCCCCGCCCGGGATCGGGGTGTCGGACGCGATCACGGGATTGGGATCGGCGGAGGCATCCACCTGCGGGTCCTGGGGAGATCCGACGTAGAACTTGAACCACATGATCTCGAAGGAGTTGGTCTTGCCGACCTCCAGTGTGTGTGTCCCACCGGCGTGGCTGATGAAGACGTTCATGTTGAGGGGTGTTCCGGTGACGGTCCCCGGGGTGCTGTTCAGGATCGCATTCGGGTAATCCAGAACCGCGCTCGCGCGATTGGGTGAATCAGCAGGCGTAGGCTGGTTGTTGGCGACGTTCGTGTTGGACAGGGCGAGGTAGTACGCGCCGGGCGCCAACGTGCGGGTGAACGTGGTGGTGCCTTCGTACCCGCCGGAGGGCACGGGCTCGTAGTCGGCATCGTACACCCAGAAGTCGAGCGTCTGGGTGTTGGCGCCCGTCCGCGAGATGGAGATGGTGGTGTCGGTGTTGGTGCCGAAGTTGACCGGGATCACCGTCGGCGTGACCGGCTGAGACTGGAAGGTGGCCAGATACTCGGCCCCGGTGGCGGGTGCGCCGGTTCCGGTAACACGGTAGTGCAGTTGCTCCTGCTTGCCGAATCCGTACCACTGACTCATGCGGGCCGGAACGGTGATCAACCCGGACGTCTGCACGGCCGCATCGGTGCCGGCGTTGATCACGCCCGCGGTCTGGGTGAGGCCTCGGATGGTGCCGGTGTGCCCGGTGGAGCCGGGCGTGGTGAGGACGAGCGAGTTGAGGTAGATGCCCGGCGGCGCGGCCGGGACGGTGACGAGGAAGTTGTCGGAACTGGCGATGCCCGGGGTGGTGGTGCTGGTGCCTGTGGTGACGCCCCAGATACCGGTGCCGGGGCTGAGCGCGATTACCTGCGATGTGCCCTTCGTGTCGTTCGGCTCCACTTCCAAGGCGTATCCGGCGGGGGGAGCGCCCACGACGGTCATCCGGAGATTTCCCGCCCCGACTCGGGATTGGGCATCAGAGATGGACAGAAGGATGTTGTAGTTGCCGCCGGTCTGCGTGACCGGGACATCAAGAGTGTACGTGAAGACGTTGTTGCCCTGGGGATCGAAGGCCTGGCTCGCTGAGCCGCCGAATGCGGAGAGATCGGCGTTGACGCCCAGCCCGGTGCTCGCGGGCGTGGTGCCCGGCGTGGCGGTGACGGTCAGCAGGGTGCTGGTGCCCGCGAGAACCCCGACCTGGTTGAAGCCCGGCTCGAAGGTGCCCGCGCCGTACGGGTTGGTGGGGCTGGGTGGGCCGGGTGTGAAGCGGCTGATGAACTGCGGAACGATGCCGGTGCCCGCGGCGGTGCCGCTGGCCAGCATGGTGGTCACCCCCGACACGCCGGGCGTGAACTTGCGGACATTCCCCGTCGTGGCGGCTGAGGCGGTCTGATCGGTGAAGAGGACATCCCCGTTCCCGAGTACATGAACCCCCTTGAGGCCCAGGCTGACGTTGTAGAACGCGACTTGCGCACCCGCGGCGTCGTAGCGGTAGACGCCCGAGGCGGTGGCCCCACCCCCGCCCGCTGCCCAGACCTCATCGGCACCGGAAGGACCGGTGGGGAAGACCGCGACCTGCTGAGCGGAACGGATGTTCCCCGAGGCGGAGTTGTCGCGGAAAAGCCCGAAGAACGTGCCGTCGGTCTCGTAGAGCCGCATGTTGTTGTTGAGCAGGTCGGAAATGAGCAGACGCCCGCCGAGCACCGCGGCATCGATCGGGTTGCTGCCGGCGACCGTGAACGAAGTCACGTACGCACCGCTCGTTTCGTACACGAGGATCGCGTTGCCGGGTGCGCCGCCCGCGGTGCCGGTGTTGGTGATGTACATCCGGTTGCCGACCTGCGCCAGGCCGCGCATGTTCGACATGCCGCCGGTGATGGTGCGGATGTACACGGGGTAGATGCTGTTGGGCGGGTCGTAGGTGGCGGTGAAGCAGAAGACCGCGTTGGCGACCTGGTCGCTGATCCAGATCTCGTTGCCGACCTGCACCACTTCCTTCGGCGTGACAAAGGTGTAGGGCGAGGTCGCGTTGCTGATGAAGTTCGCATCCACGAGCGAGCCGTCGGCCTCGCTGAAGAGCATGATGCGGGCCGCGCCCGAGGGGTTGGAGGTCCCGCTGGCCGAGTCGCCGATCATGAGGTACTGGGCCGGAGCGCTCGTCGCGGTGGCCGCGAAGAGGGCGGCGGCGGCTGCGTTCCCCACGAACCGCTTGAGGCTGCTGGATCGCTTCGGTGTCAGACCCCCCGACTGGGTTGACCCGTTCGGACGAGAAGTGCGCGTTCGCTGGAGTGCCATGGTGGTCCCTTGATGTGGTGGAATCCGAGACTTCGTTCGAAAGTGAAACCGGAGTGACCGGCGATCTCATGGTACCGAAAAGCCGAAGTATGTCAAGAAATTTCTCAGATATTTCTGGAAACTTTCTCGGCATACTGTATAATGTCTAAGCAGAAGAACCTCACGACTAGGATCATCGGTTCGCGCTGACGCGAAGGCAAGGCGACCAACGCAATGAGTCAACTCGTTACACCGAATACCGTACAAATACCTTTTGAGCACTTCGAGGAAGCGGCGAAGGACGTGATGATCGACCTTCATTCGTCGATGAACGATCTGATCTCCGCCTTGCCGGGCACGATCCGTCGCGCGGTGGATTTGGAGCGGGCGCTGGGAGTGGAGAAGAAACTCGCGTGGCAGGCCTTCCGACTGAGCCGCGGTTCGGGAATCGGTGAGATGGCGAACATCCCCTCCCTGGCTTCGGCAGCGCGGCTTTCCGAGGCCGCGCTGGCTCGCGGCGTTCCCGCGACGGTGGCCGAGCGCGTGAGCGCCGCGTTCGAGCGTTTTGAGTCGTTGGTTGTCGAGCACTGCGGGGACCGCGCGTGCTTGTTGTCGATGGTGAGCGGCCTGGGGTACGAGCGGCGAGAGCGCACGGAGGTTCGGGTCCGGCGCGCCCATTTCCGCAGCAGCGCGCACCTGTGGGGTGTGCAGGCGCGATCGCAGATCAGAACGCTGATCTACTGCCCCACCGGGCCGAAAGGGGAGACGCTGGAAGCGATCCTGGTCTCCGGGAACGTGGGGCTTCAGGGCATGCGGCGGGGCGAACCTGTCACGATTTCGTCGTGGCTTAGCCCGCTGCACAAGCCGGGCGCGGAGAACGCACCACTCACCGGGGGTGTGGATGGGGCGGGGCCGGGCCCCACACCCGGCTTCGAGTTGCTCACGCCCTTTTGCAGCGAGGCGCTCCCGGAGATGACGCACGTGCCGGCGCGTTCGGGCGTGATGGAGACGGAGATGGTGATCCCGTCGGCGGGTCGCGTGGGAGCGCTGACGCTGTACCTGTCTCAGCGATCCGCGACCGAGGGTGATGCGCGGGAGCGCGGCGCGGGGGGCGGCATGTTCGTAAGCGTGCCTGTGGAAGAGATTATGATCGAGCTGCTCGTGCCCGCGGGGCTGACCGAACCCGCCACGGCTCGGGTCGCGGTCTACGGCCGTCGTCATCACCCCGAACGGGTCTTCGAGGAACGCCGGGTTGACCTGCTGGCACAGCATGAGAGCGTCTCGACGTTCGGTCCCAACGATCGGGCACCCGGCGTCGAATGTTCGCCGCGGCATCAGGAGGCGGTGAGGTTTGTGCTCGCGAAGTATGGGCTGACGGGCACCTGTTTCGACGTGTACCGGTGCCGCGTGAAGTTCCCTGTGCTGCACACACTGGTCGTGATCCGCGTTGATCCCATCCGGCGTTGAGGGTCGTATTCCGATCAGGCGAGTTCAATCAACGCCGGATCATCCTTCACCGGCGCGACGTACTCGAACCCCTTGCCCTTCTGTGCCTTGCGGCAGCGTTCCATGTTGAGCGGCAGGTCCACCGTGTATTTCTCGGGGAGCGACATATCCCACTTCTGGCGGAAGTGAACGAAGGCGGCCTGGACGAGTTCCATGCGCTTGCGGGCGGCGTCCTCTTCGGCGTATTTTCCCGCCTGCACATCGGCGCGGATGTGGCCCGCGCCGTAGTGGCGGAGCCAGGCGCCCTTGGCGCAGACGAGTTTGAAGCCGGTGCGCTGAGCGCGGATGCCGAAGTCGATATCGCTGAAGTAGCCGTAGAAGCGTCGGTCGAAGACGCCGATACGGTCGAGCAGGGCGCGCTTGATGAGGACAGCATCGCCGCTGAGGATGTCGTCCACGGTATGGGCGAGGCCGAACCGCGTTTCCATGCAGTGGGCGTAGGCCTCGATATCCGCGGGGCCGCGGAGTTCGAAAGCAACGGGATAGGTGTGCTCGGGGTGGCTGTCGACCAGGTCCGCCGTGCCGCGGACAATGCCGTAGGTGGGGTCGAGCGCGGCGACGGCGAGGATGGTGCGCAGCCACTGGGGCGTCAGGACCATGTCGTTGGAGATCATGATGACGTTGTCGCCCCTGGCCTTGGATTGGCCGTAGGCGTAGACGCCGGTGTAGTGCTGCCGCTGCTTGAACCTGCCGATGGTGACGGGCTGCGGCGTGGCCTTGCGGAACTCCTTGAAGAGGTTGAGCAGGCCGTGCTGGGCCTCGGATTCATCATCCAGAAGGATGAACTCGCCGGTGTGCTCGATGCCAAGGACGCGCACCGCGTTGAGAAGACTGGCGAGACAATCGCGGGTTTCGGCGGGCTGGCTGCGCGCGGGGACGATAAAGGAGAGCATGGAGCAAGGGTAGAGACTGACCGGGCCGCGGACACCACGCATCGCGAACCGCCCCGGCGTCGCCTCGGTCTGCGGCCAATCATCGCCCGATGAATCACGCACGGATCATCCGCCCCCTGCTCGCCGCCGGGATCTTCGCTTCGGCGGTTCTGGCGGTGATCGCGTCGGGGCGCATCCCGCACCGCGTCGCCTACGACCAGAAACTCTACCACGAGGAGGCAGTGCGCATCTTCGCGGCCCAGTGGCCGAGCGTTGATGTCACGGACTACCTGTCGGCGACCACACCCGGTTTTCATCTGGTACTCGCGGCGGGGGTTCGGTACCTGGGGCTTGAGACACGCGGGTTGCAGGTGCTGTGCGCGTTGATCGGTGCGGCGCTCGTCGGTGTGCTGGCGGCGCAATCTCGGGGAAGAGGGGTCTGGCGTCTGTTGGCGATGGTACTGCCGGTGGGAGCCTCGATGTACATCTTCGCAAGCGGGGCATGGATCCTGCCCGACAACGCCGCGTGGCTGGGCGTGGCGGGTGTAGTGCTGCTCGCCTTGCGGGAGCGGGTCAGTGTGACAAGCGTGCTGCTCATGGGGATGGTTCTGGCGGCGCTGGTGCTCGTGAGGCAGGTGCACCTCTGGGCGGCGGGGGTCGTCATCGCCGCGGCCTACCTGGGCGATGAACGCGGCGACGAACGGCCCGGCGGGTGGAGACACGTCTTGATCAGCGACTGGCCGGGTGCGTTGGTCAGGGCGCTGGTCGCGGCGTTGGCGTGCGTGCCCGCGCTGCTCATCGTGATCGGGTTCTACGGACTGTGGGGCGGGCTGGTGCCGCCGTCGTTCCAGTTTCAGTACCGCGCCGCGAACCCGGCGGGACCGGCGTTCCTGTTGGCTGTGATCGGGGCGGTCAGTCTGTTCTACGCGGGGTTTCTGTGGCCACGGATCCGGGCGGTGGCGTCGGGCTGCCCGGCGTGGCTCGCCGGGGCAGGGATCATCGGCCTGATGCTGGGCGTGCTGCCCCGAACCACGGTCGGCGCGGCGGCGGATTACGCCGCGGGGCGGCGTACTGGGTTGTGGGATGTCGTCGCGGCGGTGCATCAGAGGCTGCACGTGCCTCAGGTGGGGCACATCTCGCCTGTGATCGCCGGGCTGTGCGTGCTGGGCGCGGTGGCGGTCGCGGCGTGGCTGGGCGCGTGGACTGCGCGGCAGAGGCTGATCTGGCTGGCGGCGCTGACGGGGTACAGCGCCGCGTTTTCGGCGGGTGGAGAGTTGTGGCAGCGGTACGCGGAACCGTTCTCGCTGATCTTCGTGGTCCTGTCGGCGATGCGGTGCGGCACCGAAGGCGCAGCGGCTTCGGAGACCGAACGCCGTTCGATTGCATGGCGACTTGCTCCCAGCGGGCCGCTCCTGCTGGCGCTCGCGTTCGCGGCCCTCACCGCGCGCGACCTGAGAAAAGCCGACACTCGGCTCGTGACCGATCCCGCTCCCCCCGCGGAAACTTCGGCCCCCGGTGAGCCGCCGCCGAGACCGGATTCACCCTGGAGCCGGTACATGATCGCGCACCAGCGGCATCCCGCCTTCAAGAAATAGAGAATGATTTTTTCGGGTGAAGCGTTAGATTCCGCCTCTGCGGCTCGAACAGAGGGTGGCCTCTCTCTGCGCCCGCACACACGGGGCGCTTTCACCGCCGCGGACCTCGTGTGGGGGTCCGCGGCGGATTCGATCACGGGATCTCGGGTGGATGCTGAGAACTGAAACCTGTGCCGCCGCGTAGTACATGCCGGGTCATCGCTCCTTCGTCGCGTCGCCGGGCTTGACGGGCGGGGCGCTCGTGCCGAAGGGCGCGGCGGCGATCAAGCGGGCGGATTCGACCACCGGGGGGCGAAGGGGTTTCTGCGTCTTGGGGTCGGTCTCGACCTTGGCAAGGCCGAGGATGACCTCGGCTCCGCGCACGGCCTCCGCGAAGGAGGTGTACTTGCCGTCGAGGCGTTGGGTTCCCTCGCGTGAGAGACAGATGAAGATCTGCGAGCCGTTGGTATCCGGGTCGTCATCGCGGGCCATGCTCAGGACGCCGAAATCATGGGGAAGTTTGCTGGGTTCGAGGTCGATGGAATATCCGGGCGCGCCGTCGCCGGTGCCGGTGGGGTCGCCGAACTGCACCACAAAAGGCGCCCCCGAGGGCGTGCGGGGTACGACACGGTGAACCTGGATGTCGGTGTAGAAGCCGCCTTTCACGAGTTCCATGAGATTCCAGACGGTGTTGGGCGCCTGGTCGGGCCTCATGCGGAACTCAATCTCACCCATGTCGGTGACGAAGACCACGTTCTGATCCACCCACGCGCGGAACCCCGCAAAGGCTTTGGGGGGTGAGGTGTACATGACATCGCCTGTGCGGGCCTCGAAGGTCGGTTTGCCGGTCGTGGGGTCCACGCCCCAGACCTGGCGAATTTCGGGGCTGTAAATGACAGCCTGGGCCGGCACGGTCATCGGCTGCATCACGACGGCCGGGCCGATGGGCTTGCCGCCGATGGTCAGTTGGGCGTAGAGAACGCGCGGTGGATCGGTCCAGAGCTGGGGGAAGAGCGCCGCCATGTCCACCCCCCCCTTGGTGACGCTGGCCTCGGCGAGCGGCTCGGTCTCGCCCCATACGTGCAAGCGGATCGCGGCTTCGCCCTCGACGTCCTTGGGGATCGCCACACTCATGGGCATGGGTCGATTCACGCCGTAGTAGGCACGTTGGGGTGTGAGTTGGGCGGTCGTGGCGGCCGCGGAAAGAAGTAGTACCAGGGGCGCGATGAGAAACATGCAACGCATGGGTGATGCTACGCACGCCTGTGCACGGTCCGGATCAGACCGGCGTCCAGTAGGGGTCGAGCACGACCCGGAGATACCACCCTCCGAGGAAGATGATCGCCGAGGCGGCGAGCACGGCCACGCCGAGGACGGCCCACAGAAGTCCCGCACGTTCGAGGCGGAAACCACGCCGGAGCGCAACGTACCACCAGGCGAGGATCCATGCGGGGCCGATGAACCAGAGCGTGTTGGCCAGGAACACGACGGTCGGGTTCACCGCTTCGGCGACTTGGTATGCTCGCGTGTCGCCCGTCAAGGAGTACACGATCATGATCAGGCTGTTCCCGACGGCGATGAGCCGGTCGCTGATGTGTAGAACCACGAGCCACCAGAAGGGGTACAGCCCTGCACGCCAGATGTGCGACCAGCGGAGTTTGCCGGCGCGGCGAGTGATCGGAAGGACCATGAAGAGCAGCGGCCACGCCAGGACGCAGGTCACCAGCGCCAGAAGCCGATCGAGAAACAACAGGACGGTCCAGTCGACGTAGATCGATCGGCCCGAAGGCGAGTACCAGGTCGCGCCCCGCGCGAACGGCTCGGCCATGAGCAACGCGGCGTCGAGCCACCAGTCATCGATCGTGTCGAGACTTGCGGGAGGTCCGCCCGTGTTGGGGGGTGTCAAGAGAAATGCGATCACGGCGAGCACCCACGCCGCGAAGTGAAAGACGGCCATCACCAGGAGCGGCCCGAGCAGGATGGTGCGCAGGCTGATCGTGTGGTGAAGTTCGACGCGTTTCCAGAATCGGTGGGGCAGGATGATCCAACCGAAGGTGGTGAAGGTCCAGCGCACCAGTTGAGGCACGCCGCGGGCGTGCTCGACCAGGCCCGGCAATCGGCCTCGGAAGGGGTTGAGCACATCGCCCCATTCGTACTCCAATCCGCACTCGCAGCACCGACCTCGCAGCGGGCACGAGTCGTTCCAGGTCTCGATGGTCCCCCGCTGGTCGTAGTGGCACCGTGGACAGAGCGCGTGGGCGCTGCTCATGCACCATGATACCGGCGAGCGTCGGCGCAGTCGCACCCTCCCGGGGCGGTGCGTTATCGATCTTGAAGATAGATCATGGAGCGAACGGCTTCAGCAGCCGCCGCGTTCCCAGAGGGCGTAGAAGTGTTCGATGTCGGACCCGTCGATACCCCCGTCAAGGTTGACATCGCCGCACTCAAGCCCGTTGTCCCAGGCCTGGAAGAAGGCGCTCACATCGTCGCCGTCGATGCCCCCATCGTTGTTGAAATCCGCGGCGCAGACCGGGCAAGGGTTGCAGGCACCCACGGAGATGAACAGACCGCCCGTGCTTCGTCGCCCGATGGCATCGTGGACGGAGAAGGGAAGGAAGCCCTCGAAGGGAGGGACACCGGCAAGCAGCGGGACAGACAGGCTGTAGACGCCGTCGTTGGGAACTTCATCGCCGTTGGTGCCATCGTCGAAGAGACTGCTGGGCGCGGGCAGGCCGAGGGCCGACAGATCCATCTCGACGCCCGAGACAGGCGCGGGCGGGAAGCCGCCCTGCGTGGGCTGCACACGGATGAGCACGGAGGTGCCGGGGCATGCCTGAACCTCCTGCGGGGTGATGATGCCGATACCGCCCGGCTCGTGCGAGAGGCCCGGCGGACGGACGATCATGGTGAAGAAGACCATCCCGAAGGGGATGTCCTTGCTCGCCGGGATGGTGTAGGACCCGACCGAATCGGTCACGACAATGCTCATGTTGGGCACCAGCGCCGGGCTGGAGCAGACCACTCCGTTGGGGTGTTCGAGCACCGCGCCGTCGCGGAACTCTTCATCGGGCACATCGCTGGCGAGGTTGGTGACGAGGTCGAAATCGCTGACGACCACGGTGTACTCGCCGGGGGGGTAGAAGCGCGTGAAGCCCGAGTCGTCGGGGTCGTCGTGCAGGTATCCGGGGATGGGGTTGAGTTCGGCGTCGAAGACGACCATGTCGAGGTCGTTGTGGTTCCCCGGCGCGGCGCGCAGGGTGATGGGGCCGGAGGTGAGCCCGCCGGGGGGCAGTTGCCGCTCCGCCGGCCCGCACTCGAGCGTGCCCTGGTAGGGCGCGCCGGGGGTGGTCGATCCCGCCACGCTGAAGAGGGGTTGGTACTGCTTGTTGTTGATGCAGAAGCGGATGGTCAGGCCGTCCTCGCTCTCCTCGCTTTTGCCGATCTCGGTGTAGTTGCCGTAGAGGATGTTGCCGTTGAGTTGCCGAAGGCCGTACATCGTGGCATCGGCCTTGGGGAGCGGGTTGGTGAGTTTAATCGTGCAACAGATCCACTCGCTGGTGGGACCGGGCTTGGTCTTGGGCCGCCAGTAGTCAATCGTGGCCGGCTCGTTGCCGGCGACATAGGGCGTGCAGGAGTTCATCAGCGGGTTCTGCAAACCGGCGAACCCGGCGATGGAGTCGCCGACGAGGAGTTGGTTCGGGATCGTCGCGCAGGCGGGGAAGTCGTTGGGAAAAGTGGTGCTGGAGCATTCGAAGAACGTGTGCGGCGGGAGCGTGTTCGGGCGCGGCAGGTTGCACTGCGCGGAGGCCGACCCCGCAACCGCGAAAAAACAAGAGAGAACCGTTTGGAGTCCGGTATAACTGTGTCCGCTTTTTCTCGGTGTTTGTGTTGGGTAATCTCCCATATTGATATAGCCTGTATCAACCACTTAATTTAAAGCCTACCGAAACATTCGGCATCTGTCAACAAACACTTCTAGCGAGTTCGGGCTATCTTTCAATCAGTTCCAAGAATCTGTACATCGACTTCTCATCAAAAAAGATCACCCGGTTATGGGGCTGATGCTCACAGACAATCTGACCTGAGACGCTAAGCAGTTCCGGACTGCGTAGGCTCTAGGCCTTGCGCCGAGGTTCGGCGACGGCCTTTTTCGGAGTTTGTTATGCCAGAGTTGATCCGCGGCAACGCGGTGATCGGTCAGTCGGGCGGCCCCACGGCCGTGATCAATCAGTCGTTGGTGGGCGTGGTCGAGGGGATCCGTCTCGGATTGCACGCCGCCGGGTATATCTCGCGCATCCTGGGGATGCGGCACGGGGTCAAGGGTCTGACGAAGGGTGACCTGATCGACCTGACCGACACGGACCAGGATCGCCTGGACCGCCTGGCGCTCACCCCTTCGGCGGCGTTGGGGAGCACGCGCGACAAGCCCGACACGGCCTACTGCGAGCGGGTGCTCGACGCCTGCCGCGCTCAGGATGCGCGGTACTTCTTCTATATCGGCGGGAACGACAGTTCCGACACGTGCCGGATTGTGCGCGAGATGGCGGTGCGCAGCAACTACGACCTGCGCTGTTTCCACGTTCCCAAGACGGTGGACAACGACCTGCTCGAGAATGACCACACCCCGGGCTTCCCTTCTGCGGCCCGGTTCGTGGCCATGGCCTGCATGGCCGACTTCATGGACAACATCTCGCTGCCGGGGATCAAGATCAACGTGGTGATGGGCCGGCACGCGGGGTTTCTCACCGCGGCGAGCGCGCTGGCACGCCGGCGCGACCGCGAGTTCGACGAGGTGCCCTCGCACACGACCGATGGCCCGCAACTCATCTACTGCCCCGAGGTCGCCTTCGACCTCGACCGGTTCGTCGCTGATGTCGAGTCGATCTACTCGGTCAAGGGGCGTTGCCACGTCGTGGTGAGCGAGGGCATCTCGGACAAGGAGGGACGGGCCATCGGCGCGACGCTGATCAAGAACGCGCAGGTCGATGCGCACGGCAACGTGCAACTCTCGGGCAGCGGGGCGCTGGGCGACCAGCTCGGCGACCTGCTCAAGGAAAAACTCACTCCCGTGGGCGGCAAGCCCCCTCGCGTTCGGGCGGACACCTTCGGCTACGTCCAGCGCTGCTGGCCCGATGCCAGCATCATCGACCGCATCGAGGCCCGGCGCTCGGGCCGATTCGCCGCGATGCTCGCCCTGCAGGGGCACGCCGACGGCAGCGTGGCGATCGTCCGCACCGGCAGCGGGTCCGCGGCGTTCATGGGCGAGCGCGAGGGCGAGGCGTACCACAGCGAGTTCAAGCGGGTGGACCTCTCCGCCGTGGCCGCCAAGACACGTCACATGCCCCGGGAGTTCCTCAGCGGACACAACAACGTGAGCAAGAAGTTCATCGAGTACTGCCTGCCGCTGGTGGGCGACCTGCCGGGGTTCGAGCGGTTGTGATGCGCTCGGAGGGTGCGGACCGGGGCGGAACTCAGAACTGGGCCCGCATCGCCTGTTCCCCCGGGGTCTGGCCGTCGTTCAATCCATCGCCCCGCCTGAACTTGAAGGTGCCCAGATCGATCACCCGGTTGATCCGCTTTGTCACGGGATCCACCGCCTCGGGATCGATATTCCAGGCAACGCAAGTGCGGTAGATCGCGCTCTCACCTTCGAGAACTTCGCAGTAGACATCGGGCTTGGACTCACCGAGCGCCGAACCCAGGGATCCCATCAGCCCGGAACGGAACGAACTGGTCGTGGTCAGCACCTCGGCCCGCCCATCGGCGGATAGTGGGCTTTCTCCCAGGAGGTCATCCTTGAGCGCATCACGATCGAGAAACCGTACCTTCAGGCCATCACCGGTGAGCGGGTCGCCCGATTCGGCGTGAACAAAGCGGGCGGTGATTTTAATGATGTGTTCGGACATGATGTTGACCTCCGTGTTTGAACATCATACGTGAACCGAAGTGTTCGAAGGCTTCATACGCGGCCCGCGATGAAAAGGGACAGTTCGCCGTCTTTCACCTATAATCAACGCCCACCCGAAGGCACCCATCCATGCCCACCACCACCCCTCCCGCCGGCCACGCCCCGGCCGCCGCGTTCGCCACTACCAAGATTGACCTCATGTCCACAGACGCACCCGAAGGGGCCGATCCGGCCGGTCTGTTCGATCCATCCGATGTCTTCGCGCCGCGTCACATCGGCCCCTCCGAGCACGAGATCGGTGAAATGCTGAGCGCGTTGGGCTATCGAACGCTCGAAGAACTGACGGACGCGACGGTGCCCGAGGCCATCCGCCTGCGGCGGGGGCTGAACCTCGCGGGCCTCTCGGGCCGTTCCCGCGGCGAGCACGAGGTGCTCGCCGACCTGCACGTGATGGCGAGCGAGAACAAGGTCTTTCGCTCCTTCATCGGCATGGGGTATTACGGCACGATCACACCGCCGGTCATCCTACGCAACATCCTCGAAAATCCGGGGTGGTACACCCAGTACACGCCGTACCAGGCCGAGATCGCCCAGGGAAGGCTCGAGGCCCTGCTCAACTTCCAGACCATGGTGGCGGACCTGACGGGCCTGCCCCTGGCCGGCGCGAGCCTGCTCGATGAGGCGACCGCCGCGGCGGAAGCGATGGCGATGTGCGCTGCGGTGCGCGAGGGGCGGACAACGTTCCTGGCGGCGGACGACTGCCACCCGCAGACGCTGGCGGTGATGAAGACCCGGGCGGAGTCGATGGGGCTGGACCTTCGCATCGTGCCCGTGCCCCCCGCGCTGCGCGGCGAGGCCGCGGCCCCGACCCAGCCCGACATGCTGCTCCCGAATCCCGATCAAATCTGCGGGGTGCTGGTGCAGTATCCCAATACCTCTGGAACGGCCCACGATTACCGTCCGCTGGTGAAGGCGGTTCACGAGGCGGGGGCGCTGGTGGTGATGGCCACCGACCTGCTGGCCCTCACGCTGCTCACCCCTCCGGGCGAACTGGGGGCTGACATCGCCGTGGGCAGCGCCCAGCGGTTCGGCGTGCCGATGGGCGCGGGCGGGCCGCACGCTGCGTTCATCTCCACGCGCCCCGAGTTCGTCCGCAAGATGCCGGGGCGCATCATCGGCGTCTCGCGCGATGCGCTGGGGAACACCGCCTTCCGAATGGCGATCCAGACCCGCGAGCAGCACATCAAGCGTGAGAAGGCCACGAGCAACATCTGCACCGCGCAGGCGCTGCTGGCGATCATCGCCGGCATGTACGCGGCGTACCACGGGCCTGGGGGGCTTCGCCGGATCGCCGAGCGCATCCGCGGCTTCACGGGGGCGCTGGCGGGGGGCGTGGCCGGTTCGTGCGAGGTCGAGCCCGGCGTCTTTTTCGATACGCTGCGGCTGCGTCCCCTGAAGCGAAGCACGCGGGACGTGCTCGACGCGGCCCGCGCCGCGGGCATCAACCTGCGAGACTTCGGCGACGGCTCCATCGGCGTGAGCTTCGACGAGACGACGACCCGGGCGGACCTGTCGGCGGTGGTCGCGGCCGTCACCGGCGATACTTCGCGCGAGGGAGCGCTCCCCGAGCCGGGGCCGCTGCCCGCGTGGGCGGCCCGGACCAGCACCTACCTCACGCACCCGGTCTTCGAGAGCCACCACAGCGAGCACGAGATGCTGCGGTACATGTTCCGTCTGCAGGGGCGGGACCTGTCGCTGGCGCACTCGATGATCTCGCTGGGCTCGTGCACGATGAAACTCAACGCCACAAGCGAGATGATCCCCGTGACGTGGCGCGAGTTCGGACAGATTCACCCCTTCGCCCCCGCGGACCAGCAGCGCGGCTACGCCCGACTCTATCGCGATCTCGAATCGTGGCTCAGCGAGATCACCGGGTTCGCCGCCGTCAGCCTCCAGCCCAACGCGGGCAGCCAGGGCGAGTACGCCGGGCTGTGCGTGATCCATGCCTATCACCAGAGCCGCGGCGATACGGGGCGTGATATCTGCCTGATCCCGGAATCGGCCCACGGGACCAACCCCGCCAGCGCGATCATCGCGGGCCTGAGGGTCGTGCCCGTAGCCTGCGATGAGAAGGGGAACATCGACCTCGCCGACCTGCGGGCCAAGGCCCAGGAGCACAAGGCAGCACTCGCCTGCCTCATGGTCACGTACCCGAGCACCTACGGTGTCTTCGAGGAGTCGATCCGTGAGATCTGCGAGATCATCCACATGCACGGCGGGCAGGTGTACATGGACGGCGCGAACATGAACGCCCAGGTGGGCCTCACCAGCCCCGCGGCGATCGGCGCGGATGTCTGCCACCTCAACCTGCACAAGAC
>DDSA01000116.1:21031-21227 GCA_002343715.1 Phycisphaerales bacterium UBA2402
GCCGGGCATGGGGCCGATCGGCGTAGCGGCCCACCTCGCGCCGTTCCTTCCCGGACATCCGGTGGTATCGCCTTTCGCCGAGAGCGGCAGGCGTTCCGCCCACGGCGCGCACGAGTTGCCGGGGAGCCGCGCGATCGGGCCTGTCTCCGCCGCGCCCTACGGCAGCCCGAGCATCCTGCCCATCTCGTGGATGTAC
>DDSA01000116.1:21450-21678 GCA_002343715.1 Phycisphaerales bacterium UBA2402
CCCATCTCGTGGATGTACATCGCGCTCATGGGGGCCGCGGGCCTGAAGAAGGCGACGCAGGTGGCGATCCTGTCGGCGAACTACATGGCCAAGCGCCTGGCGGGGCACTACCCCATGCTCTTCACCGGCCGCAACGGCCGCAACGCGCACGAGTTCATCGTCGATTGCCGCGCGTTCGACAAGAGCGCGGGGATCAAGGTGGACGACATCGCCAAGCGGCTCATGGAC
>DDSA01000116.1:21979-22216 GCA_002343715.1 Phycisphaerales bacterium UBA2402
CTCGACCGCTTCGTCGACGCGATGATCTCCATCCGTGCGGAGATCCGCGCCATCGAGGACGGCGCGATGGACCGGGCCGACAACCCTCTCAAGAACGCCCCCCACACGGCCCCGATGGTGACGTCCACGCAGTGGAAGCACCCCTACACGCGCGAGCAGGCCGCCTACCCGCTCCCCTGGGTGCGCGACCGCAAGTTCTGGCCCCACGTGGCACGCATCGACAACCCGTACGGCGAC
>DDSA01000116.1:22455-23083 GCA_002343715.1 Phycisphaerales bacterium UBA2402
TACGGCGACCGCAACCTCGTGTGCGCCTGCCCGCCGATGAACACGTACTGACCCGCGCATCGGGCAGACTCCGCCCAACCTGTCGCGTGAATGCAGACGCTTCAGACCGTGCCGCGCCGCGGCCGGGATCACTCCGGCACGGGCGCGACTGTGACCAGCCTGCTCTTGTCGGTGACGACCACGCCGCCGGCTTTCTCGATCGTGACGGCGACCGCCGCGGGCGAGGTGATGCGCAGCTTCGGATCCATCTTCACGATGTACTCGCCGGTAACCGGGTCGAGGGTGGCATTGTCGAGGTCAAAGACACCGGCATCGACCGGGTAGGTCTCCCGCGCCTTGTCGAAAATCCACAACTGGAACTGCTCTTTGCTCGGGTCGAGCGCGGCGAGGTTCTTGAAGCGGACGAAGCCCTCCTGCTTCTCGTTGTTCCAGACCACATCGCCCGAAACGTTCTGGGCGTCAAAGGGCTTTTGCGGCTGCCACGCGAGGACCACCGTGCCCGGTTGGGTCATGAGGGCCGCACGCTGCGCCGATGGTGTGAGCGCCGGCGGTTGGGCCCGGTAGTTGACAATGAAGGCGAAGGCGATCGCCGCCGCGGCGGCCAGCCACCCGAGGTACGCGATGACAC
>DDSA01000186.1 GCA_002343715.1 Phycisphaerales bacterium UBA2402
CCCGCCGTGCCCCCGCCCGCCCCCGCGCCCAGGCAGGACGTCGACCAGTCCGTCATCGGTTCGCTTCTCTCGGACGGCCCGCCCCAACGCACCCCATGAAGTTCAGCGATCGACTCGCATCACTCAACCGTCTTCAGCAGTCGCGAGGCTTCAAGATCGTCGCGTCGTGCGTGGTTGTTGCCCTGTGCATCGCCGCCGTCCTGGCCTACAGCGTGACCTTCGCGAGCCGCGCCTCCGAGAGCATCATCACCCCGGACAGTCTCCCATTGACCGATCCGCGGGCGGATGCAGATGGTTCTCCGCCGGTCCCCAGACCCGAGTTGGACGCCACCGAGCGCATCGTGAACGACATCCTCGGCACCAAGCAATCCATCGGGGCGGTGACGGTTGGGGTGACGATCTTCGGTCTGCTCGCGATCATGGTCGTTTGGCTCGGGCTAGGACTTTCCTATCTGGCGTTGGCGCTGTTGGGGGTGGCGCTGGCGGTTGTCTGCATCGCAGCGGGGAGAGGTGCCGACCTGGGGATCGCGGCGGCGGGTCTGGTCGGGCTTTTCGCGGCATTCGCGGCCTTGATGCAGGCGCTCCGATTGGCGTTCGCCGGCTCGGGACCGGTCATGGCGGTGGCGAGGCTGGTCCTGGCAGAGGCGATGCGAATGAAGGTGTCGATCATCTTCATCATCCTGGTGGTGCTGGGCCTGTGCATCCTGCCAATCACCATGGACCAGACGCAGCCCCTCCGCTACAGGGTGCAGTCCTTCCTTCAGTTCTCGACGGCGGGGTCCTTCTGGCTGATCGCCATTCTCGTGCTTTCTTTCTGCGTCTCCACGGTCACACTCGAGCAACGCGACAAGATCATCTGGCAGACCATGACCAAGCCCGTCAAGCCATGGGAGTACATTCTCGGCAAGTGGTTGGGCGTGAGTTCTCTGGCCGCGGCGTTGCTGGTCGTGTCGGCCACAGGCATCTTCGCCTTCACGGAGTATCTCAGGGCGCAGCCCGCCGTGAACGAGAAGGAGGCGTTCGTCGCCAGCGCCGGCGAGGGCATCACCGAGGACCGGCTGATCCTCGAAACCCAGGTGCTGACCGCCCGCACCGTGGTCCGCCCCGAACCGCTGCGTCTGAACGAGGAGCAGTTTCAGAAGAACATCGAGGCCCGCATCCGAGCAGAGATGGCCGCCGCCGAGGCCACCATCACCAGCCCGGAGGTGCTCCGCGCGATGCGGCAGGAAGTATCCGAAAAAGTGGAGGAGAGCCTCCGCAAGGAGGTGCAGATCGAGTACCGCGCGATCCCCCCCGGCGGGCAGCGTACCTACCGGTTTTTGGGTCTTGGCGCAGCGCGAGACTCAAACCGCCCTCTCATCTTCCGCTTCAAGTTCGACTCGGGGAGCAACCGTCCCGATGAGCAGTTCCGGGTCACCTTCAGTTTCACGGGCACGGACCTGCGCGTCCAGCCCGTCACCCTGGGCCAGTTCCAATCGATCCCCGTCTCGCCGATCGTCGTGGATTCCGAAGGGGGTGTGACGGTCGGCGTCATCAACGGCGACCGGGTCCGCATGGTGGCCAACCCGTCGGACATCGTCTTCTCGCCCAACGCGATGGAGATCAGTTATTCCTCCGGCGGGTTCCGCACCAACTTCTTCAAGTGCATCGCCGTGCTCTGGCTCAAACTCGCCTTCCTGGCGATGCTGGCGATCTTCGCGAGTACCTTCCTTTCATTCCCCGTCGCGTGCCTCGTGGCGTTTGCCGTCTTCCTCGCCGCGGAAGGGGCGACGTTTATCTCCAACGCGCTCGAAAACTATTCGACCGAGGACCACGATGGCAAGACCCTGATCCTTCAGACAGTCGTGGCAAAGATCGCCGAGGTGGTGTCGGGGGCGTTCCGAGTCTATTCGGACCTGCGGCCCACCGCGCGCATCGTCGATGGGCTGGCCCTCTCCTGGATGGAAATGGCCGGAGGTATCATCGTGCTTTCTGGCGCGACACTGGTCCTCTTTGCCGGCGCGGTCTATATCTTCCGCCGCCGCGAACTGGCGACCTATTCGGGTCACTGATGTACCCCGCAGGCGACTCTTCAGGAAACGGTCACCCCGGCGCGCACCATCGCACTTCAGACCGTGAAACCCGGCGTTGATCACCCCGCGCGGTGCGATGCCGCTCAGTACATCCCGCCGCCGTCCAGCCCGGGGCCGGAGATGCCCGAGGTCATGATCCCGCCGCCGGGACGCCCGCCCGCCGGGCGAACCTGCGGTCTGGCCGCGGGTGGCGGGATCGGGCTGATCTTCGCCTTGAAGACATACTCGGTGACACGGCTCTTGACGGTCTCCATCATGGTGCTGAACATGTGGCTGCCCTCGCGCTTGTACTCGATGCGGGGGTCGTTCTGACTGAACGCACGGAAGTTGATGGAGTCCCTCAACTGGTCCATCGCGTAGAGGTGATCCTTCCACGCGCTGTCGAGGGTGTCCAGGATCAGCGTCCGCTCGAAGTAGAGAAGCTCGGCCCGCAGGATGTTCTCCACACGCGCCCGGATGGCGTCGATCCGTTCCTGGCCCTCCAGGTACTTCATCGACTCGGGCAGCGGCATCTGGAAGCGTGACTGGAAATGCGATTCGAGATCGGCATCGGTCTTGCACGCCTCGGCGTCGGCGATCTCCTGTTCGAGCCGCTTGTCCGCGACGAACTTCTCGCTCGCGGACAGAAGGTCCTGCCGCACCTTCGTGGGCGTCGATGTCTTGAAAATATCCGGCGTCCAGCCCATGCCGAATCGGTTGTTGGCCCACGCGAGAAGATGCTGCCCAGCCTCGGCCGGGTTCTGGCGCATCATCAGTTGAGTGAGTTGCATGGCGAAATCGACGGGATACTCGACCTCTCGGCGGGTGTAGATGCCTTCCACGCGACGCATGAGCATCGCGGTGACTCCGTCCCCGCCGTCGGCCTCTCCTTTGCGTGCCTTCACAATCTCCTCGGTCGGTACGTCGAACTCCAGCGTGTTCCGGACCCAACCCGAGAGTTCCGCCGCGCCGTAGTTGGGCACCACGTACGCCGCCAGGCCCGACAGGTCCGCGCCGCGGATGGAGCGAAGGGCCGCCTCTTCCAGCAGACGCTGCACCTCCTGCCGCTCCGCGGCCCCTCCCGACCGAAGACTGTCGGGAGCGATCTCGATCCCGAAGCGGGACTTGGCCCAGCGGCACAGGCCCGCCGCGTCGAAATCGACCGCGACCTCCGATCCCTCGCTGGGCATGTACTCGCCCAGCGTCAGGTGGATGGACTGCCTGGCTTCGTACTCGGCCTCGGCGAGGATGGTGCGCTCGATGTCCGCGAGTTCCTTGCCCCGCAGCCGCTCGTGAGGGATCGAGCACTCGAGTTTGCTCTTGGCGAACTCGGCCGCGCACTGGGCGGGATAGTCCGGGTCGAGGTACGTGTCCACCGCCTGATCGACCGTCTCCTTGATGAACTCGAAGATCAGCCCCTTCACGTCGCGCCCCTCGAGGGCCCGCTGCCTCAGGCCATAGAAGGCCTGACGCTGATGCTCCATGACCTCGTCGTACTCCAGCACGTTCTTGCGGATCTGGAAGTTGCGCTCCTCGACCTTCCGCTGCGCACGCTCGACCGACTTGCTCAGCATCGGGTGCTCGATCGAGTCCCCTTCCTTCATGCCCATGCGGGCCAGGAACTTCATCGTCGTCTCGCCCGCGAAGTACTTCATCAGGTCGTCGTCGAGCGCCACGAAGAAACGGCTCGATCCCTTGTCCCCCTGCCGTCCGCCGCGGCCGCGCAGCTGGTTGTCGATCCGCCGGGCCTCGTGCCGCTCGGTGCCGATCACGTGCAGCCCACCCATGTCCTCGATGGTGCTGAACCAGCGGATGCGGTGGAGCAGGAACCGCCCGTTCTCGTCGAGCGAGCGGCGCAGTTCCTCGGCATCGGCGCCGGCGATCTGCTTCTCGGTCATCCAGGTGTGCGTGACCGCCCAATGCCTCAGCAGCGAGTGTTCAAGTTCCGCGAACGGCATGCTCTCGGCCGATTTCTTGTCGATGCCGAGTTCCTTCGTGGCGATCTTGCGGAAGACCCCTTCGCGCAGCTGCTCATCGGTGGAGTCCACCGTGACCGAGGCGGGGCAGATCGAACGCCTCAGCCAGTGATCCAGCAGGGTGGCCCGGCTGATGGACCCGAGTTTGATGTCGGTGCCGCGTCCGGCCATGTTGGTGGCGATCATCACGCTCCCCAACTGGCCCGCGTTCTCGACGATGTTTCCCTCGCGTTCATGCTGCTTGGCGTTGAGCACCTCGTGCTTGATCTGATGACGCTGGGCGAGCATCTGGCTGAGTTTCTCGCTTTTCTCCACGCTCGTCGTGCCCACCAGCACGGGCCGCCCGCAATCGTGGAAAGCCTTGATCTCGTCCACGATCCGCGACCACTTGTCCTTGCCCGTGAGGAAGACAATGTCATCGAAATCGGTGCGGATCACCGGGCGGTTCGTGGGGATGGCCACCACGTCGAGTTTGTAGATGTCGTGAAACTCCTGCGCCTCGGTATCCGCCGTGCCCGTCATGCCCGCCAGGCGCTTGTACATCTTGAAGAAGTTCTGGATGGTGACGGTGGCGACGGTCTGCGTCTCCTGCTTGATCGGCACCTTTTCCTTGCACTCGATCGCCTGGTGCAGGCCGTCGGACCATTGCCTCCCGACCATCGGCCGGCCCGTGTTGACGTCCACGATCACGACAGACGGCTCGGTGCGGCCCGTCTGCGGGTTCTGCGCGGGCATGATGATGTAGTCCTTGTCGCGCTCGTAGACCGTGTGGGCGCGCAGCGCCTGCTCCAGAAGGTGGGGCAGATCGATATTCTCATCCACGTAGAACGACCCCACCTGAGCCGTGCGCTGGGCCTCGCTCACGCCCTCGTGAGTCAGGTGTGTCTGCTTTCGTTCGTCCTTCACCTCGAAGTACTGCGTGTGCTGGTCGCGCCCGCGCTCCAGCGAGGGCAGTTCGGTTTTGGCCGTCTCCAACTGCTTCTGGATGGCGGGGATCTGGGACTTGTCCCGCGTCTGCCGGATGTCCCCCTCGAAACCCTTGATGCGCATCTTGCAGCGCTCCACCACCTTGTTCGCCTCCGTCCAGGGACGCTGCTTCTCCACCAGGTGGCGGGCCAACCGGTCGGCCAGTTCGTATCGGGGTGTGTCCTCGTGCGCCTGGCCGGAGATGATCAGCGGCGTGCGGGCCTCGTCGATCAGGATGCTGTCCACCTCGTCCACGATGGCGAAGTGCCGCTTCTTCTGGACCTGCTGCTCCACGCTCCGCTTCATATTGTCGCGAAGGTAATCAAACCCGAACTCAGCCGTGGTGCCGTACACCACATCGCAGCGGTACATGATCCGCTTCTCGTCCTCGTTCTGCATGTGCTGGGGATGGATGGCGCCCACCGTAAGCCCCAGCGCCCAGAAGAACGGGAACGTCCAGTCGCGGTCGCGCTGAACAAGGTAATCGTTCACCGTCACGACGTGGATCCTCATCCGCTGCACCGCCGCGAGGTAACACGCCAGCGGGGCCACGATCGTCTTGCCCTCACCCGTGCGCATCTCCGCGATCTTTCCCTGCGTCAGCACCATGCCGCCGATGAGTTGTACGTCGAACGGTCGGGCACGAAAGGGGGGGCGGCTCTCGGGGTAGATCTCGCGCACAGCCTCGTACAGCTCCGGCGGGATGTCCACCTGCATGAAGCCCGGAACGGGACCGTTGCACCCTTGGAACTCGCCGAACGGCGGCGCTGGTTCCTTCGCGTCGATCTCCGCCTTGACGCGGTCGTACAGCGACCGGGCCGCGGAGGGAAGCACCGACGGGTCGAAGCTGAACTTCGGATTGAAGATAGCGCGGATGCCCACCGCGCGATCCATCGCCTCTCGCGCCACCGCGAATGTGCCTACGAGCAGGTCGTCAGGTTGCGCTCCCGCGTCAAGTTTGGACCGAAACTCGTGCACCTTGCCTCGGATCTCCGCATCTGTCAGGCGCCGAATCTCCGGCTCCAGGGCGTTGATGGCGTTGACGCGCTGGGTGTATTTCTTGACAAAGCGGTCGTTGCGCGTGCCGATAATTTTGTTCAGGATCGGCCCGATGAGGGGAATCTGTGGCATGTCGGATCTCGGAAGTGCGCACCCGGTGTCCGGGCTGCGCGAAGGGTGCACGCGATCGCGGCATGGGCCTGCAGAACGCGCGCGGATGGTCTGAATGGAATGAGAACGGCAATCCCTGCGGCCCGAACGGGCATCACGATCGGAAGCGCGATGCGCGGGAAACGATCAGGCTCCGAAGGCAGGCGGGGGAAGACTTGTCAACTGCACCAACGGACGACGAGGGCGTTGCGTTGCGGACCACCGCGGCGCCTTCTGCGCGGCGGCCGATCCCTCTGTTCGCTGTTTCGCCGAGATAAGGCTCGCCGCGACCGGAACCACTCGCTGCCGTTTGTGCTGCCTCTCTTGACGAACGGTCAGCGGCACGGCGGGCGTGCGGGCGTCATCGAGGGCCGCACGCACCGAAACTTGTGCAACCTCGAGCCGCACGGCCGGAATCTGCATCGCCAGCGCCACCACCAGGAGCAGGGATAACCCGCGGAGGGTGGCTCGCGAAGGAACGGAGCGATTGGTGGCTGAGGACGACACGTTCGGTACTAAGGATATCGGCGTTCCCGCCTTGAATGCGAATGGAATGCCGCGATTCGCCTCACTTCAATCAGGTGACGAAGTGATGGTCCGCATGTTCGGAATATGATCGGTTATTGTAGCAATACTTTTCAGATTACTTAATCTTCCGGCACGTTCGGCCCGCTCACGATCTCTCGGAATAACTTCCGAATCTTCTTCGTCGTAGGTCCTTCGCCGCCCTTGCCGATCCGGGTATCGTCGATGTGATTGACGGCGATGACTTCCGCGGCGGTACCGGTCAGGAACACCTCGTCGGCTTTCAGCACTTCTTCGATCCGCAACGAGGACTCGACGGCCTCGATGCCCAGCTGCGGGCAGAGGGTGTCGAGCACGAAACGGCGCGTGATGCCGTTGAGCATTCCGTCATCGATCGGCGGCGTATACACCTTGCCCTTCTTGATGATGAAGATATTGTCACCGGTGCACTCGGTGACATACCCCTCGGTGTTGAGCATGATCGCCTCATCGCACCCCTGCTCGATGGCCTCGACCTTGGCGAGGATGTTGTTCAGGTAGTTCAGGCTCTTGACGCGCGGATCAAGGCAGGCGATCGGCGTCTTGGGCCTCTTGGCCAGCACCACCCGCATGCCTGTTTCGTAGAACTCGGGCTTGTAGAGGCTGATCTGATCCGCGATGCAGATGATGCCGGGGACCGGGCACCGGCGGGGGTCAAGCCCAAGCGTGCCGAAGCCCCGTGTCACCACCAGACGGATGTACCCCTCCTTGATCCCGTTGACCTCGATGCACTCGCGCTGGATCGCTTCCATCTCCTCCTTGGTGATCGGGATCTTGAGCGCGATCTGCTCGGCACAATGGAAGAGACGGTCGATGTGCTGCTGGCACTTGAAGATCTTGCCCTGATAGACCCGGATCCCCTCAAAGACCCCATCCCCGTACAGCAGGCCATGGTCATAGACACTCACCATCGCTTGGTTCTTGGGCAGCAGTTTGCCGTTGACCCACACCAGGGGCTTCTCCCCGATCTCCTCGGGGCTGGGCCACATGGCCGCAAGGCGCGCCGGCACGCGACCCGGGCCCGCGATCGGCGCGGACGAGCTCACACTGGGAGAGACGGATTGAGAAGTCTTCAAGGCGGTCCCTTTCGAGCGGTGGGGGCGGTGCCACGCCGATCCGCCACGCGGCGGCGTTCACTCAAGGGTAGGCGATTTCATCCCGCGCGCCAAGAGAAAACCCGAACCTGACCCGGAGTGTTACGCCGCCGCGGCACGCGCCCCGATACGCCGATTCGCCATCGCGCCGCGCCGACGCCACCACACGACCACCATCGCCACCACAGCCAAGAGCAAGCAGCCCGCGATGATCGGCGCAATGACCGCCAGGACCGAAAGCACGGCCGCGATCGCACTCTGAAACGCCGAGATGATCGGGTTTAGGATGCCCCCGGTCGTCACCGTGCTCGCCCCGCGCGTCGTGACATTGAGCGCCTGCGCGGCCGCCGCCGTGCCTCCCCCGGCAACCAGCGCCGAGCCCCACGTCAGAAACGGTCCCATGTCCCCGAACTGCGAGGCCGCAGCCAAGGTCCCGCCGACCACCGCCGCCGGGCTGGCGACCGTATCCAATGCATGGTCCACCCATGGGATCCAATACGCCGCCATTTCGAGCACGCTGGCGGTGCCCAGCGCGATCAACGCCGGCGTCGATGAGACAAACGACACGCTCTCCCCCAGAGAGACCAGCCCCGCTCTCGCCCCCAGCCCGAGTACAAGCAGGGGTACGAACACTCGAAACCCGCACGCCGCCGCGAGTCCAAGTCCGACGCAGAGGCCCAGGAGGGTGTCCATGCAGCGGGTTATTGGGGAACTACGGGTGTGTGTTTCGCACGCGGATGACGGGCGAAAGCCGCCTCATCACATTGAGATAACTTGTTGATCGGGAGTTTCGGCCGCGTTCAGCCCGAGCCCGATGCGCCAGAATCCCCGAATCGCGCCAGGTAATGCCAGAGACGTTTCAGACTCTGAGGATCGTGCCGTCCGGCGGCTTCGCCGATCTCTCTCGGAGTCAACCAACCGTTGACCGCCAGTTGCCGCCCCAGCCGAACATACTCCGGACCTCGATAGTCCGCGTGTCGAACAAGCACTTCCGTGTGAAGCCGGAATCCCCCGTGCCAGTCCAGTTCACACGGCAAGGTCCGAGCCAGGCGCTCAATGTCCGTCCCGCGGTAGCAGGGGTCGAGTACGATGGCTTCGACATCTTTTTGCACTTCAACACGACCGTGTACGTGCGCCTCGATGTACTGGTCCAGCGGATCGCCGTTCCACACGGCCCCACGGGCCGCGGCGATCACCGCCATTCTCTCCGCCACGCCGAAGTGCCGCGGCTCGTACACACTGTCCGGAAAGCAGAACGTTGTTCGCGAGAGGACGTGGGCCGCGAGGCGAAGATACGCCGAACCGAACCGGGGCGAGGCACCTGTACTCCGTCGAAGGTCATTGAGGGCCCCATACTTGGGGCGATCTTCCGCCGGGGAGTCGTCGTACGCCCCCGCGAAGATGCGGCTTTCCCACTTCCACCGGTCCCCGCCCGGATGCGCGGTCAAACTCCCGTTGCTGGTCCCGGTCTCGTACTGCGATCGGTACTGACCATCGCTGCACAGGCTGGCCAGGA
Source organism: Phycisphaerales bacterium UBA2402 (assembly GCA_002343715.1). Taxonomy (GTDB): domain Bacteria; phylum Planctomycetota; class Phycisphaerae; order Phycisphaerales; family UBA1924; genus UBA2402. Next base: position 9,317 of record DDSA01000186.1, read on the forward strand.
CTCGACCCCCGCCGAAAATCCCATCCGGGTGAAACTGCAGCGTAACCCGTAATGTCGGATCAATGCAACCGCCCGAGGAGAGCGCCTTGACATGCGAAACGGCCCGATCGATGCGGGTGTCCGCGTGGATGGGTTCAGAGTCGAGTGACATCGTGATACGTGGATTGATGCGAGCATTCCCATGCAATCAGGCTCGGCGGAAGCAAAGCGTATCGTCGCCCCGAGGACACAAAGAGGGTGCTTCAATCGAACGTGGCCGATATTCGCACTCATCAGCCGATATCATGCGATCCTCATGAATGACCCGGAGAATCAACCGCCGTCAATGGGATCATGGCGTCGATGGCTCGCCTTCTGCTCTTTGCTGGGCGTGATCGGGGTGATCGGCTGTAAAAGAAGCCAGGACCAACAGCCCGCGATCCCCGCGGAGAGTTCCGTCCCGCGTCCTGTGGCCGTCGCCGCCGCAGCCGACCTCAAGTTCGCGCTCGATGAGGTGATCGCGCGATTCCACGAGGCGAACCCCGGCATCATCGTGACGCCCACCTACGGCTCTTCGGGCAACTTCTACGCCCAACTCACCAATCGCGCACCCTTTGACATCTATTTCTCCGCCGATGTTGACTATCCGCGCAAGTTGGCACAGGCCGGGCTGACGGTGAAGGATTCTCAGTTTGATTACGCGATCGGCCAGATCGTGGTCTGGGTACGAAACGACTCACCCATCGATGTTCAATCGCTCGGGATCGAGTCCCTCACGCACCCATCGGTGCGGAAAATCGCCATCGCCAACCCAGAGCACGCGCCCTACGGCCGAGCAGCCGAAGCCGCGATGAAATCTCTGGGCATCCATGACCGCGTCAAGGAGCGCCTTGTCCTCGGCGAGAATATCGCCCAGACGGCCCAGTTCGTCGAAGCCGGTGCGGCGGACATCGGCATCATCGCACTCTCTCTAGCCCTCGCCCCGGCACTGAGTGACAAGGGACGATATTGGGCGGTCCCCCTCGACTCCTACCCGCCGCTGGAGCAGGCCGGGGTGATCCTCTCCTGGGCCAAAGACATCGAGGCAACCCAGCGCTTCAAGGCCTTCGTCACCGGTTCGGGTCAAGGAGAAGGGCGAGCGATCCTCAGGCGGTACGGGTTCGTGCTGCCGGGAGATTGAACAAGCGTTTTGTCTACCAACCCAAGCATCGCGGACAGTCGGTGGATACATCGTTGATCCTCCTGAACCGACGTTTCAACCTCCGACATCAAGAGGAAAAGAAGGCTCACCGACTCAAGAATACTCCGAGTGCAGCGGTCGGAGGGGGTTTTCAACTACCTGCTAGACTTCGCCGATGCACCTGGATTGGACCGCCATCTGGCTCACGATCCGCCTCGCGGCGTGCACGACTGTGATCCTCCTGATCGTCGGCCTGCCCCTGGCCTATTGGCTCGCGACGACCCGTTTCCGCGGCAAGTTCCTCGTCGATGCTACGGTCGCGCTCCCGATCATCCTCCCACCGTCCGTCGTGGGCTTCTACATCCTCTGGGCGACAGGTCCGCGCAGTCCGATCGGTCGGGCGTACGAGTCGGTGACGGGCGGCATGCTTCCCTTTTCGTTCGGGGGGATCCTTCTCGCCTCTGTCCTGTTCAATATCCCTTTCGCCGTGCGTCCCTTCGCTTCGGCCTTCGCGTCGGTCAACCCCAAACTTGTTGAAGCCTCGTGGTGTCTCGGGGTGTCGCGCGTTCGCACATTCTTCCGTGTGGTGCTCCCCCTCTCGTGGACCGGAGTCCTGACCGGTCTGGTCCTGACATTCGCCCACACCGTCGGCGAGTTCGGGGTTGTGCTGATGGTCGGCGGCAGCATCCCTGGCGTCACTCGGACGATCTCCATCTCCATCTTCGACGATGTTCAGGCGATCAACTACGCAGCCGCGCATCAAACTTCGATTGTCCTGCTGGCCTTCGCCTTCACCACGCTCTGCATCACCTACGCCCTGCAGCGCCGGGTGCTGCCTTTATGAACACGCTCACCGCCGAGATTGAGAAGCGCTACCCCGGCGGCACGGTCATCCGTGCCTCGATCGACCGCTCGACCGACCAGTTTTCAGTGACTGTTCTCTTCGGCCCCTCGGGGTGCGGCAAGACGACGATCCTCCGCTGCCTCGCAGGGCTGGAGCGCCCCGATCGGGGCCGAATACGATTCAACGGTGAAGTCTGGTCCGACGCGGCGGAAGGCGTCTTCATCCCCCCCCAGCGCCGCGGCATCGGATACCTCTTCCAGGAGTACGCCCTCTTCCCGCACCTGAGCGTGGCCGCCAACATCGCGTACGGTTTGTCGGAGCTGCCGCGCCGCGAGCGGTGCCAGCGTACCGGCGAGCTGCTCGACATGCTGAACCTGACCGGGCTTGAAAACCGCTCGCCCGGCAGGCTCTCCGGCGGAGAGCAGCAACGGGTCGCCCTCGCCCGCGCCCTTGCCCACAGGCCGCGGCTTCTGTTGCTCGATGAACCCCTCTCCGCGCTCGACGCTCCAACACGCGAGCACCTCCGACGAGAACTCCGTCGCCAGTTGGCGGAGTTTGCCATCCCGTGCTTCATCGTCACTCACGATCGCCACGAGGCGCTCTCGCTCGGCGATCACCTCATGGTGATGGAGCAAGGAAGCGTGCGGCAAGCCGGCCCGTTGCACGAAGTTTTCTCGCACCCCGCCAACGCACATGTGGCGATGATGGTGGGGGTAGAGACGATCCTTCAGGCTCGTGTTGAGCGAGAGGAAGGTGGATTGGCAACCCTGATGGTCGAGGGTGAACATGGCCGCGAGACACAACTCATCGCCGTTGCTCAGGCAGCCCAGGGGAGACGGGTCTTCGCCTGCATCCGCGGCGAAGAGGTGGCCATCGACACAAGCACCCAGACCGGCGGCAGCGCGCGCAATCACCTTCCCGCCCGCGTGCTTTCAATGGATCCTGAAGGCCCGCTCGTTCGGGTCACCCTGGACTGTGGCTTCCGCCTGGTCGCGGTCATCACCCGTCAAGCAGGAGCAGAACTCGGTCTTCGAGAAGGCGGCGAGGTGATCGCGCGGATCAAAGCGCCGGCGATTCACGTGGTGACAAGATGATCATAGTGGTTCGCCGGTCTACACCAGCGAGAACGTCCACATCGGACGGTGAACCGTCCATGTCACCTCCGACAACCCCGGTGAAAGCCAGAAAGTCGTGGGTGTTTTGCGGCCGGGGTCCACTCGCCGGTCACAGAATGTCAGACTTCAAGCCGGATCACAGGCCGCTATCGATCCATGGTGCAAGAGCAGCACCTTACGAGCAATCTTTACACGATTGCTGTTGCGCAAAACGCTGCTTTTGACTTTCAGGTCGAAGTCGTGGCTTACCGGTCTTCGCGCGAAAATTCATAACGACGCGGCGTGCCGCCTTTCAAGAAGCCAGTAGTCGCTGTGAGTTGACCGTCGGGCGATAATTCGTACACGATGCGTTTCGGGTAATCGTGGCGAGGGTTGTCGAAGATGGCTCGCTTCCCGCCGGACTCGGTCGGTCCAAACTCCGTGAGCACGAACTCGGTCTTCGCCGCGCCGCCCGGCTGTGCGACGTAGACCAGCCCGCTTTCGCGCTCGACGATCCGTAGATACTCGAACGCGACCATCCTGCCGTTGGTGTTGACCGTGCGCGAAACCGCGAGCATCGCCCCGCCCAGAGGCGGACTCCAACGTTCCTCGATCGACGATCCCGAGGGACGAGTCCCAACCCAAGCGCCCGCGATCCATGCTACATCGGCGATCGTACATGTTGCCGGTGTCGCCAGCGGGATGTCCTCGGCGTGGCGATAAAGCCCGACCGATTCGACCTCCCCGCCCTCCGCAGGCGGATCGACCGCGACTCGCACAATCAGGCCTTCGGGCGTGACCTGGAAACGCCGCCGTAGTACCCCGATCCCGGGTTTGCCCGGCTCGCGGCCGAAATCAACCTCGTACTCGAATACGCCGTTTTTCCATGAGCCGCGATACCGCACGACTCGAGAGTTCTCCCCGGCGATTTCAGTCCGAGTGCCGTCCAGCATGATGCGTACGTCGCGGTGTCCGGAGCCGTGGCCGTTCAGAATGACAGCGTCCAGGGCGTCTTCAACGCGCATTGAAAACTTCGAAGCCATCGGCGGGCCAAGCCGCTCCATGGGTTGCCCCTCAGTGCGATCCTCAACATAAATCCAATCGCCCCCCAGCAACCGAACATCGGGGTTTACCTGCACAGGGGCATGAACGGGGGGCTCGCTCTGTGCCGCCGCAGGCGGAACTGCGCCGATGCATACGGAGATAACGAAGAGTACGAAGGCCGATGTCAGGCGCAGATTCATGGGAAATCTCCGTTCCGGGCACGCGAGGTTAGGATTCAATCATTGTCGAACGCCGTCTCGGGTGTAATAATGGCGTCGCGGGTCAGGCTCGGCCGCGAAGAGGCGACAGCCTGCGGCACTCACGGTTGGGGTGAGCCCGCGGCGACAACCCGTCACGTCAGCCTCTAAACCTCTCAAACGTCGTTCCGTTGAACTTGTAGACGCCGTGCTCGTGGGTGCCGAGCCACAACACGCCTTCGTTGTCCTGGTAGATGGAGCACAACGTCACGATCGCTCCGCCATCCATGACAGGATAAGGGGTCAGAATGGTCCCGTCGTATCTCCAGACACCCGAGCGAAGCGTCACCAGCCATAGGTCGCCGTTCTTGTCCTTGACCGATGACATGAAGAGTGTGGGGTGGTCCTTCTTGGGGTCCACTGGACGAATGATGCCCGGCTCCTTCCGGACGCTTAGCGTGCTGTTGGCTTGACCGGCCGAGGTGTTATGGACAGGCGACTGGATATCGAAACGGTTCAGTGTGTTGCTGAACCAGAACTTGTCGTCTTTGTCCTGGGCGATTGAGCGGAGGCCGAAGTTGTCGTCTTCGTCAAAGCCGAGTTCAGTCTTGGCGGCCCATGCGAATGCCGTCCCATCGAATCGGCATACGCCGAGCACATGCGTGCCGAACCACACATGTCCTTCGCTGTCTCTGAAAATGACGTATACGTCGTACGGATTGAAGGTCATTCTCGGAAATTCGGAGCGTGGGTACCTCGCAATATGGTCTTCGCCCGGCTTGGTCTTTGGGAACGTCAGGCGGTGCAGGGATGTACCGTCGTAGCGGTACACCGCACCTTCATCCTGCCAGCCCGTGAACCACAAGTCATCTGTCCCCAACTTCCAGCCTCTCGTGTCGGTGTCGGTCGCGGCGAGCGGGCGAAACGCGAGGCCGTCGAATCGGCTTACGCCGCCGTCGCTCTTGACGAAGATGTTCCCCGAACGATCCTCCTGAATGCTCCGAATGCGGTTGCCGCAGAGGCCGTGCTCTGTGGTGTACCGGACAAGTGTTTTGTCGTCGTACCGATATAGACCTTGCCCGTCGCTGCCAAACCAGTAGGTCTTGTTCGTGGCTTGAAAAACAACGAAGATGCACTTGTCGAGCGCTGCAACGGTGTCGCCGGTTGCAGGCGGGGTCTCTTGGTTGAGCTGGTCACGCTGGTGTCCAGTCCTAGAGGTTGCGTCGGAATACTGTCGCGCGCAGCAAGGTAATGACACTCCGAGAGAGACGGCAACGAACACGATCTTGAGTTGCGGGGCTTGTCGAAGCAGACGGAAGAGCAAGGTCAGCCTCCTCGCACGGTGGGGCGCTACCAGATCCGGAAATTTGCGGGCAGCGACCAAAGAAAATCGGTGCTCGCCGTAGCACAAGCGAACTGCAGCGAGTGGCTCTCCAATTGTTTCACGGTTCAAAGCCGGCCGACTCTCCAGGGTTGCGTTGATGAGTTTGAACTGCGGCACCAAAACCGATGGAGCCAGCACTTACCGAGGCCATCAAGTCTGCTTAATCAGGGTGACAGGATTTGAACCTGCGGCCTTGTGGACCCAAACCACACGCTCTACCAAACTGAGCTACACCCTGTGATCCGATGATAGTAGGTGCAGGAGTCAGAGCGAATACAGCGCATACCTTCAGCCGATGAGGGTCGATTCGAAAAAGGTCGTGGGTCGGCGCATCCTTCGGTTCCGTACACCGGCGGACGCACGGGCCGATGCCGAATCGCTCGCGGCATTGGACCACGAGGGGCAACTCCGACAGTTGGGAAACTGGACGCTCGGTCAGGCACTCGGGCATTGCGCCGCATGGATCGGGTATGCCTACGAAGGCTACCCGGCGGGCTTTCGCCTGCCTCCGTTGCCCATCCGCTGGATAGCACGGTTGATGATCCGCGGCTTTATCCGCAAGCCCATGCCGGTGGGGTTCAGGATGCGCGGGACCACGGACGGTACATTCGGCACCGAGGTGCTTCCCACCGAGATCGGCCTGGACCGCTTTCGAGATCAATGGGTTCGACTCGAACAATTCCCCCCGGAAAAGCCGAACCCCATTTTCGGCCCGCTCGAGCCTGACGATTGGGTCGCCATGCATCTGAGACACGCGGAACTCCACCTCTCGTTCTTCGTACCCCGTTGATCCCTGTTCAGTCCGAGAAGCCGTTCCGGTGCTCACGGTACCCGGTTATACTTCTGTTCTCTCGCAGTATCGAAGGAGTGCCGCATGTCCGCCGCTACGCAGCGCGCCCGCCGCGCATGGGATGATCGATTTCACACACCCTCCGCCGGCGACCTCGTCTCCGCGGTCGAGAAGCAGTGGCGAACGGCCTTCTCACACGCCCGAGAGTGCATCCTTCGTGATGCCGATGTCTCCGAAGTGGTCGCGTGGCAGGGTGTCTGGAAATGGACGCTCACCTACCGCCATGTTTTTTTTCCCGAGCGTGCATGGGCGTACCTGATCGCCGATCCGGCGAAGCCGCGGCTGTGCGTGCCGATGTCCGATGTCGCCATCGACGGCCTCAACGTCGCGAAAACCCCGAAGTTCGTCCGGGAGTCCTTGGCATTTGCTCCCATCGTCGACGGTGTCCGCTGGCCCGTATGGGACGTCCAGACAAGGCAGTTGGTCAACGGCATTCTCGGTCTGCTCGACGCGAAGACCGGGTGTGCGGCCGGCGCGGCCAGGTAGCCCGGCATCCTCTGCAGATCACAAGTGCGGTTCGCCGATACTCTTGTCTGTTCATGCGCACCGCACGGCCGCGGGCGCCCTCCCGCTCGCTTTTCATGATCATTCAGGAGGCACGATGCCCGTCCGATGTTTCCGTAGCGTCACCGTGTTCGTCCTGCTCGCCGCCGCGGCATCAGTCTGCGCGGCACAGGCGAACGACCTGACGGACGATGTCCGCCGATTGATCTCCGGTCACAAGTTCGGCGAGGCAAAGATCGCCGTCTCGATCCTCGACCTCAAGACCGGCACCGCGCTCGCCGCGGTGCGGGCCGAGGACGCCCTCATCCCCGCATCGAATATGAAACTCCTGTCCAGCGGGGCCGCGCTCTTGACCCTCGGGCCTGACTTTGTCTTCCGAACGGAACTGATCATCGCCGGTGAATCTCTCATTCTCCGAGGCGGTGGAGATCCGTCTCTGGCGGACCCCGACATCCTGTCGAGGATGGAACCACGGCTGACGGTGGGAGCCATGCTGGACGCACTAGCCAACGCCCCGGGCAAGGCGGGCATGACATCGGCACGCGAACTGGTCGTGGATGACCGCGTCTTTGACCGCGTCTTTGTTCATCCCTCCTGGCCGGTCGAGCAACTCAGCCGTGGATACTGCGCCCAGGTCTCTGGGTTGAACTTCCATGCCAACGTGCTGCACGTCTTTCCCGCGCCGGGCCCGCAGGGGCCGGGATCCCCGGTGACGTACACCCTCCAGCCCGAGGCCCACTGGCTCCGCGTCGATGTGAGGGCCAAGACCGTGAGCACCGGCAACGGGTCAGCCTGGCTGACGCGCGATGATGATGCCAACCGTTTCACGCTCCGAGGCGAGGTTCGTCATAAAAGCCTGTCGCCCATCGAGGTCACCATCCACGATCCGCCGCTCTTCACAGGCAAACTTCTCGCCGATCAACTCCGCAAGGCGGGCGTGTCAATGCCTCACGGACCGGACACGGTCCGTCTGATCGGCCCAGATGAGTCTCGCCCAGAAGGGACGGTGATCGCCGTGGTCACCACCCCCATCGCCGAAATCCTCAAACGCTGCAACACCGATTCCGCGAATCTCTACGCCGAGTGCCTGCTCAAACGCACCGGCAACGCCGTCACCGGCGAGCCGGGCTCCTGGACCAACGGCGCGGCTGTCCTTCGCATGAACCTGACGGAAAAACTCGGCCCCGCCGCCGCGGCCTCCACCGTCGTCGCCGATGGCAGCGGCATGAGCCGCCAGAACGCGGTGACGCCGTTGACACTCACCCGCTGGCTCGAAGTGATCGCCAAAGAGCCGAAGATCGCGCCGGCCTTCCGCGGCTCTCTCGCCGGGGTCGGCGAGGGAACCCTGCGCAAGCGTTTTCAGGGGGTCAAACTCCAGAACGAACTACGCGCCAAGAGCGGCTATATCAGCGGCGTGCGGACCCTCTCCGGGTACGTGACCAACGAGGAGACCGGACGGTCCGTCGCCTTCAGCGTCATGGTCAACAACATCAAATCCGACGATCAGCACAAGAGCGCGCTCGAACTCCACGAGCAGGTGGTGCAGGCCGCGGACAAGTGGCTCTCTCGGCGTGTCGCCGCGGAGCGGCCCGCCGCGGGCGGATAAGCCACGCGCGGCATCAACGTTCGATGTTTCCATGTGCGCCGCCCTTTGTTCACCACCTGATCGTCGGTGATGCCGCCACTGGGTCCGGCGCGAGCAAATCCTCTGTCGATTTCGAGAGCCACAGCAAGGCGGGCTTCATGGAAGCATGAGCGCGAGGCACAATACCCGCGAGGTGAACGGGCCAGTAGCACAGCCGTGCGGCTTTGCGTCGGGCATCGATACGGCCGCGGTGTGGAGAGCGGCGCATTCTCTTCAGTATCGCGGTGGAGATCGCGCCACGACCCTCCTACGAATCGGCCCCCATGCCGAAAAAGCCACTCACCGCGCGCACCGCCGATCGTCACCGTCTGTATGAGTGGGCAGTGCAATGCCCCGAGGCCGAGATCGATTTCGTCGATCGCGTCTACCGCAAGGCCCGCGGCAGGCACCCGGCCAGACTCCGCGAGGATTTCTGCGGTACCGCCTGCTCATCCTGCGAGTGGGTCAAGCGCCGCGCGGCCAACACCGGCATCGGTGTGGACCTTCACGCCCCGACTCTTCGCTGGGCACGTCTCAACAACCTCGCCGCGCTGCCCGAGGATGCCCGTTCTCGCCTCACTCTCCTCCAGCGCGATGTCCGCGAGCCGTCGTCCGAGTCGATGGGGATGGACGCGGTCCTGGCGATGAACTTCAGTTATTTCGTCTTCAAGCGCCGCGAGGTCCTCCGCGATTACTTCGTCTCTGTCCGTAAGTCGCTGGCCCCCGGCGGACTCTTCTTTCTGGATCATTACGGCGGTTGGGAATCGATGAAGGTGCAGAAGGAGCGCCGACGACAACGCGGTTATGTCTACGAGTGGGACCAGGCGCAGTACGACCCCATCACCGGCGACAAGGTCTGCTACATCCATTTCGAGTTTTCCGATGGATCGCGCATGGAACGCGCCTTCACCTACCACTGGCGTCTCTGGACGCTCCCCGAACTACAGGAAGTGCTCACCGAGGCTGGGTTCAGCCGTTCCACGGTCTATTGGGAGGGGAACGACGGCAAGGGGGGCGGCGACGGGGTCTTCAAGCCCCGTAAGCGAGGCGAGCCGGATGCCAGTTTCATCTGTTACATCGTCGCGGAGCCGTAGTTCAGCGCGGGTGCAGCCCAGGAAGATCGGCTTCCGTAAACGCAAAGACCCAGAAGTGTGTCGGGCCTTCGGCGAAGTCATTGTCGCTGGCCACGATCAGCGTGCGCCGTCCGTCCGGCAGTGGGGGGCCGAAGGTCAGTCCCTCGATCTTCTGAGGCATGTCGCCCGCAAGCCCGAACGAAGGATCAAGAAAATCGATAAAGGGTGTTGACTCCTTCACCATCGGCGTGGCGTCCTTCGCCGCGCCCGTCCCGATGGGTGTCGCGCCGTTGATCGATGCCCTGTAGACGCGTCGGAACTTCTTCTCCGATCCATCGCGTTCAAGGAATAAAAAATCCGTTTCGTTGAGAGCCAGAATCTCGCTCACGCCGTAAGGCCGCTTCGCGCCCGGAGGTGGCTGTTCCACCCGGTACACATACTCGGCCTTGACGCGGCCCGAAGCGCTGTCGAACGCAACCACACGGAGGTTCCGATCGTCCGGGCCGAGGCGCTCGCCCCCGCCGCTGTCCTGGATCAACGCACCCTGCATCACGGCATAGACCATGCCGCCCGGCGTGATGGTCAGCCCCTCGAAGCCTTGATTCGGAAATCGCCCCGAACGTTGACCCTTCCGCTCCGCCGATGGGTCGCCCGACGGCACCGCAATCTCGTAACCTGCCGGTGGACTCCACAACCGCATCAGGCCGCCGTCCATCGAGAACTCGCACACCCGCGGCCCATACTCCTCACAGATCAATAGCCCTCCGTCCGGTGAAGGCACGATGCCCTCGGGGTCAAACCGTCTCGGTGTGGTGGTGCCCGAGACGGTTCCGCCCGATGAATCCGAAGCAAGCCCGACAAGCGGACTGCCATCGGAAAAGGTCAGCATGGTTGTGCCGACAAGGTCGACACGCACGCCCGGTGTCAGCACGATCCGCACGGTCTGAAACCTGCAGAAGAAGTTGGCAGCCCCGTCCTGCGGCCCGCGGTCGGCGATGCAGAAATACACATCATCCCGCCCGGAGTACGCGATGCCCGAGCCGATGCCGCCCAGCCGGTTGTGCGGCACGCCCGCGACTTTGTCGGAAAGCCCCGAGAAGTCGCTGGCGGTCAGCGGAAACTCCGCCCTTCCCAGCAACGTGACAGACGCCGCACATGGTCCGCAGACCAGTCCCGACACGACGACAACCCCGAGCATGTAACGCTTCATGCCGCATCGTAACACGGCCGGGCTGGGACCCGAATGAAAAACCGCCGCACGACTCCGTGCGGCGGCGTTTGATTGACCCACGCGATCCGGGGACTCCCGGCCCGTGTTCCCGTAAACCGATGTGACGGATTACTTCCGGGTGTTCTGCGGGTTGGTGGTGTTGCCGGTATTCGTGCCGGTCTTCTTGCCGGGAACGATGGGCGTGATCTCGACCGGGCTGCCCGGGCCGGTGCGGGTGTAGGTGATTTCCATCTTCTTGAACTCTCCACCGCCGCTGGTGCGCTGGAAAAGTGTGTAGTTGATCGTGTTGTCACCGAAGACCTCGACCGCGCGCAGGTTCACCTTTTCGCCGTTCTGCGGTTCGGTGAAGGTGCTGTTCCAGGTGATGGTGTTGTCCTGACGAACGCCCGTGAAGAAGAAGATCACGCTGGTCTGGTTGTCGATCCAGGTGGACTCGTACCGCTTCTCCCCGTTGTTGTACCCGTAGAAGCCCGCCCCGCGCATCGTCTGGCCGTTGAAGGGGCACTCAAACTCGGTGCCCACGAAACGCCCGCCCATGGTGGTGTAGAAGCGGGCCGTGCCGTTCGAGGTTGTCGGGGTGGTCGCCGTTGTCCCGGCTTGGCTCGTGTTCGTCCACACGGTTACCTTCGTAGACCATTCGCCCAGCAGCGAGCGGGTCAGATCCAGATGCTCACGCGTCGGCTGATTCGCGATCACGGTGGGATCCGTTGAGACCACGGGCTTGTTCGTCGTGGCGGTCGTCTGGTTCGTGGTCGACGTCTGGCCCGTGGTCGATGTCTGGGTCGTGGTGCTCGGAGCGATCATGTCCGGCGTCTGTTGCTTGCGCTCTTTGGCTCCGGGCTGGGCGTGCGGGGTCGTCTTGGTCTGGCCGGCGGCGCTGAACGCGAGAGAGGCCAGAATCGCGGCGGAGATCACGGTGCGGTTCTTCATCGGGTTTCCTTTGCTGTGCGCGCGGCTGATCCGCGCTCGACCGCGAGGAGAGTCGCGCCGCGGGCCGACACACGCGGCCCGCCGCGATTCCGCGGCGTCGCAGCGTTCATCGTGCCCGTTCGGTAGCTGGGTTGAATTGCCCGTCCCCAATTGAGGCCAAATTCCAGAGAATTCCCCCCACGCGGTTACTTCCCCCGCACGTGGACCCGCTCCACGATCTCCAGCCCGAACGCGTCCAGGTTCGGGATGTCCCGTGTGTGGTTGGTCAGCAGCCGCAGCCGCCGCAGCCCAAGGGCACGCAGAATCTGCACACCGATCCCGAACTCGCGCTCGCCGCCCGGCATTGCCGCGGCCCCGATTCCTCCGGGCCGTGCAAGGTCCGGTGCATCCTCGGCTGTGTGAAAGGCGGCACCGGAGAGAGTTTGGAGACGCCCCTCCAGATCGGCTTCCGAAGCGCCGTCCCGGGAGGAATGTCCCATCCCGCCCGCGGTGCGAAGATACACCAGTGCACCGTGGCCCTCGCTCTGGAGCATCCGCATCGACGCCTGCAGGATGTCGCAGGTCGGCCCCTCGCTGGAGGAACCGAGATCGCCGAACACATCGCCCAGCAGGTGCCTGCGGTGCATCCGCACCAGCGTCGGCTCTTCACGAACAATCGGTGCGCCCTGCGGATCGAGAAGGCCCACATCACCGACCGTCAGCACCAGGTGCGGCAGCACATCGACGACGCTGTCGAAGAGAATCGCCGTGAACTCACCGTGACGAGTACGCAGAACCCGACCTTTTGGCGGGCCGGCCCGCCGCACCAGGCTCTCTCGCCGGAGCCGGTGCTCGATGATCTGAGCCACCGAGCACATCTTCAGGCCTCTCTCGCGGCAGAAGATCTCCAGGTCGGGCACACGGGCCATCTCCCCGTCGTCCTTCATGATTTCGATGATCAGCGCCGCAGGGTACAGCCCCGCCAGCCGGCACAGATCCAGCGAACCCTCCGTTTGACCCGTCCGTACCAGCACGCCCCCATCACGCGATCGGAGCGGGTTGATGTGCCCGGGCCGAACGAAGTCCGAAGGGCCGAAGGCCGGGTCAATCATCATGCGTACGCACTTCGCTCGCTCCGCAGCAGAGACCCCTGTGGTGAAACCGTGACGCGGATGCCCGTCCACGGACACCGTGAATGCCGTTCCCCGTTTCGAGGTGTTCACCGCCGCCTGGGGGGGGAGTTCCAGTCGGTCGCAGTCCGCCTCGGTCATCGAAAGGCACAGATACCCCTTTGCTTCTTTCAGCAGGTATGTAATGGAAGCGGGCGTGACGAACTGCGCCGGCAGAACCAGGTCGCCCTCGTTCTCGCGTCCTTCATCGTCGGTCAGCACGACCATCCGGCCGGCGCGGAGTTCATCCAGTATCTCGGGGATGGGAGCAAATGGCACCGCCCATCGTACCGCGGGGAACCCGCTCCGACGGGTGATGTCAACGCCTGGCATGCTCACCGCTTTCACTATTTCAGTCATCGACCTACACTCGACCTCCAACAAGGAACTCACTCATGTCCAGCGCCACACTCACCAAGGAACAGGCCGAAGCCGTCTTCTCCAAAGGGCTTGAAGGCATCATCGCCGGCGAAACCTCGATCTGCTCCGTCGAGCAGGGAGGGTTGTTCTACCGCGGGTACGAGATCCATGATCTCGCAACGAACGCCACGTTCGAGGAAGTCGCCTTCCTTCTGCTCGAAGGCCACAAACCCTCCCCCGGCGAGCTCGCCCGCTTCAAGGCCGAGATCATCGCTGAACGCCCCATCCCTGCTTCGATCATCCAGTTCCTCAAGGACGCCGGGCCTGCTCTCAAGCGGGGCTCAGCCGTTCCGATGGATGTCTGCCGAACCGCGGTTTCACTCCTCGGCCACCTTGATGAGGACTGCCAGGACAACAGCCCCGCGTCGAACCTGCGGAAGAGCAAACGCCTGCTCGCCAAGATCCCGACCATCATCGGTCACATGCAGTGCGTCATCGACGGCCGCCCGCTGGTCGAACCCGAGCGAGGCGGCGATCCCGCCCTCTCGCACGCCGCGAACCTTCTGTACCTGATGACCGGCAGAAAGCCCGATCCCGAGCACGCCCGCTGCGTCGATGTCTCCCTCATCCTGTACGCCGAGCACGATTTCAACGCCAGCACGTTCACCTGCCGCGTCATCGCCGGAACCCTCAGCGACATGCACGGCGCGGTCGCCGGCGGTATCGCAGCGCTCAAAGGCCAGCTCCACGGCGGAGCGAACGAGGCCGCCATGGAAATGCTTAAGCGCATCGACGCTTGGGTCAAGAAGGGCGGCACGGTCGAGTCCTACATGAAGAACGCCTTCGACACGAAGGAGAAACTCATGGGCTTCGGCCACCGTGTCTACAAAAACGGCGACCACCGCGCCCCGATCCTCGGCGCACTCGGCAGGGAGATCGCCCGCAAGCAGGGGCCCGAGTCCCTCAAATGGTTCGAGATAGGCGATAAGGTCCAGCGGATCATGCTCGAACAGAAAAAGATCCATCCCAACGTGGACTTCCCCTGCGGCATGACTTACTTCGTCATGGGCATACCCGTGCCGCAGTACACGCCGATCTTCGTAGCCTCCCGCGTCAGCGGCTGGTGCGCACATATCAGCGAGCAGCACGCCAACAACCGCTTGATCCGCCCGCTCTCACGCTATACCGGCGAACCAACCCGTTCCTGGCTGGCCTCGTGACATCCCTCTCACCCAGGCAGTACAGTCGCGGCGCCGGCCGGTCGTGACACCACCACCATCGGGCTGGCCCCCGAGGACCGAAGTTCCTCGGCGATCTCCGCCGCGAGGCTCTCGTGCACCAGCGCCACCACGCACCCGCCGAAGCCCGCTCCGGTCAGCCTCGCCCCGTGCACGCCGGGCATCGCGTTCAGCCGATCCGCAAGCGTGTTGAGTTCGTCACAACTCACCTCGTAATCATCCCGCAGGCTCGCGTGCGATTGTCTCATCAGATCGCCGGCCTGCGCCCACCGCCTCGACCCGAAGGCCTGCTCCGCCGCCAGAACACGCGCGCACTCGCCGATGGAGTGCCGAGCACGCTTGCGGTCCACGGGGTCGATGCCCGGTACGCCAAGGTCGGCGAACGTGCAGTGCCGTAGGTGGCGATACGGGTCGCGGGCCTTGCGGATCGCATCAAGCGCACGCTCGCACGAAGCACGCCGATCCGCATACTCCCCGGCGGTGAGTTCATGCCGCTTCCCGCTGTCGGCGATCACGAACGTCACCTCGGGCGGGATGCGCACCAGTCGGTGCTGCTCCGACACGCAGTCGATGAACAACGCGTGCTCGGCCTCCGCCATGCACGCGATGTACTGGTCCATGATGCCGCAGGGCACACCCGCATAATCCCGCTCCGCCCGGCGGCACAAGCGAGCAACATCCACCCGCGGCCGATCCACACCCAGAATCGCATCCACCGCCAGCGCCGCCGATACCTCAAGCGCAGCCGAACTTGAAAGCCCCGCACCCACCGGCAGGTCCGATGCGAACGAGAGGTTTAGGCCCGGCGGCAACGGCCTCTGATCCAGGCATCCTTTGACCACCCCGGCGATGTACGCGCCCCACCCTGTAACGACACCGGGGGAGAGGCCGGCCAGGGAAAACTCAACCACGTTGCCGGGTGTCTGTGCCGAAGCAACCCGCGCCACTCCGCCCTCTCCCAAAGAGGCCACACAGACCGTGCCGCGCCCGATCGCCATCGGCATCACAAACCCGCCGGTATAGTCGATATGCTCGCCGATGATGTTCACGCGGCCCGGCGCATACGCCGCGACCCGCGATCCGCCCTTCGGATAGAGAGATTCATACAAGTCCAGCGCCGCCGTTCGCACGGCGAGCATGCCGGGGGATGCGTTGGGGCTGGTGGGCTGCATGTCGGCCGCCGCGGCATTCAATGTCCACCCGCTTGGTGAGGGGAGGAAGGGGCCTCGGATCGCCTGACCGTGGTCCTGTTTCAGGAACGAAAGGTCGGGGTGGGATTCGAACCCACGAATCGCGGATTTGCAATCCGCTCCATTAGACCACTCTGGCACCCGACCGACCCACAATAATAGGACCATCGTACGACGCAGGACGTGTTCCAAACATCGCCGACTCCATCGTCATTGCTGAAGCCCGGTCTTGTGCCGATGATCATTACCCGCATGACCATTCCTCGAGCATATTTCACGGCGGCCCCGAGTCTATTCGTCGCCCTGGCTACAGCCTTCCCCGCGGCGGCTCAGACGCCCTCTCCGCGAGAAGACCCGGCGCTGATCGACCCCAGCGAAGAGTTGACCGCGACCAGCCTTCGCAGGCGTCCGGAGGATGTCCCTCCGGTCGAGCCGAATCAAACGCCTGCCCCACAGCGCTCCGTGCCCTCGTATCGTGTGCCCGACGCGAGCGCAAATGCCGCGGCACTCCCCGCCGCACGGTTCAACCCCGAAGGCACGTTACTCCGCGATCTCCGCGGCACGCTCGCGATCTCCGAGCAGGGTGACGTGATTTTGGTGCCCGTCTCGGATTCGAGCTCCCCTCTCTTCGTGCTCCTTCCATCTCAGCGCGTATCACATATGACCGCCGCGCGGGCCGCCTCAGGGCCACAGACCAGGTTTCTGATCAGCGGCCAGGTATTCGTGTATCGCGATCGGGAGTTTCTGCTACCCAGTGTCTTCGCCGTCGATCGGGATCCAGCCACGCCGCCCGATGCGCCCGCATCGCGCCAACCGATCCAAACACCCGCCACGGATCCGAGCGATCCTCGCGTTGAAGACCTCATGCGAGACTTGGAATCACACCGACTCGGCCAACGCAGACTGACACCCGCCGGCGTAGAAGTCCCCGGACCCACACAAGCCGGCACCAGACCTACACCCGAAGGCACGCCATCGCAAGTAGACCCCACGCTCAGACCCGAAGGGACGTTGCTTGTGTCACGCAGGGGTCGATTGGTCCGGCTGCCCTCGGCCAACGGCCGACTGGCCTTCGTGATCGACAACGACCCGGACAGCCCCGCGGGCAAACCCCTCATCCTCCAGCCCTGCCACTTGCTGGAACGCATGGAAGCGCTCGCCTCCGCACGCGGCGAAGACATCTCCTTCCGCGTCTCAGGCCGCATCACCGTCTTCGAGGGAAGAAACTACCTGCTCCCGACCTTTCAGCAGGCGATCCCGCACGGCGACCTGACGCCAATGCAATAGCAGACCGCTTCCCGGCGGGTACACCCACCAACCCATATATTCCGTCAGGATGTCGGCATCGAGCTTTGTACAGGCCGGTCTTCGAGCGCCATCGGTTCAGTGGGAGAATGCTTCACACGCGCTCCCCGCACAGGCACGAACCGTGATCCAAACATCGGTACCTGGCGGTTGACCGTGCTCTGACGAAGCAACGGGCCTGCTGCATACGCCAAGCCCACAACGGCCACATTCCCGAGCAACATCGGGACAAGCCCGGTCTGGCCCAGGTACACCAGAACGCTCACTACAACGACGATGGCCAGTGAAATTGGGATCACGCCCTGCCACGCCATCATCATCACCTGGTCGTACCGCAATCGAGGAATCGACCAGCGCACCAGCATCGAGAAAGCCACCATCAGCACGACCTTCGAGAAATACACGAAGACCTTGAGCAGCACGGCCCCGAACCCGGTCGCCTCGGGCGACAAAGCCCCGATGAAGGGCAGGTGATACCCGCCCAGGAACAACAGCACAAAGAACGCGCTGCTCGTAAACAGGTGAGAATACTCGGCGAGGAAGAACAGCGCGAACCGCATCGAACTGTACTCGGTGTGGTAGCCGCCCACCAGTTCCTGCTCGGCCTCCGCGTTGTCGAAGGGTGCCCGGTTCGCCTCCGCCAGCGCCGCGATCAGGAAAATTGCCGCCGTCAACGGCTGGCTCAGGATCATCCATCCGTGGGCCTGCTGATGCTCGACGATCGCATCAGGGCGAACGTTCCCGTACACAAGCAGCACCGCCAGAAGGCACAGCCCCAGCGGGATCTCGTACGAAATCATCTGCGCGGTCGCGCGAAGCCCGCCCAGGAACGAGAACTTGTTGTTGCTCGCCCAACCGCCCAGCGTCACACCATACACCCCCAGCGCCGCCACGGCGAGCAGGTACACGATCCCGATGTTCACACTCGCCCCGGCAACGTGCACCAGCCCTCCGGGAATCACCCATTCCGTGAACGGGATGTGAATGTCCGGGCACTCCCACAGCCCGCCCCACGGGATCACCACGAACCCCATCAACGCCGGCGCGACCACCAAGATCGGCGCGAGCGTGAACAGAACTTTGTCCACCCGCCGCGGCGTGTAGTCCTCCTTCAGCATGAACTTCACGCCGTCCGCCAGCGGCTGCCCGAAGCCCAGGCACCCCTTCAGGAACGACAACGCGGGCAGCCCGAAGTCGAAGCCGACCCGGTTCGGCCCGATGCGGTCCTGGATGTACGCCGAGAGTTTGCGTTCCAACTGCACGAAGTACGCCACCCCGATCAACATCACGTGAACCATGATGACGATCGTGGCGACCGAGACGACAAGTTGTGCGGTGATCCAACTGGGCATGAGGGGTCAAGTGTACACGGCAAGACCCCGCCCGGTCGCCACCTCGCCCGCCCGGGTGATCGCGCCCGTCCAATCGTGGCAACACCACGACAGCCCGCCGGAAGCGGGTGATCCGATGACACACCCAGCCGTGGTCGGCCACAACGGCCTCCCCGGTCGATCATCGGAGTGGTGGGTTCACGCTTTTCGCTTCGCCGCGCGTGCGGCCTTCGTGGCCCTGACGCTCCGTTTCTTCGTCGTCACGCGAGAAGGCTCTACACGGCTGCCAACCCGAGGGTTGCTCGTCGGCGTGCGTCGCTTCCTGCCGTTCGATCCCGTCGGATGGCCGCCACCCCCGGTCGTGAGACCGGCGCGAGTTGTTCTGGGCATGCTGATAATCCTTTCAGTTCAATGAACGCTCAAGATATCGGCACATGCAGGCCGACCGGACTCAACAAGTCTGTCGGAGTTGTTCCGAGAGCGGATGATAGTCCGTTCAGACCGAAGGACCGAGTTCTGACTCCGAGCAGGGAAGCGGCAAGTGTGTAAGCCTGCGAATCGAGCAATCCCTATTCACATCGACAAAATCCGACGGCGGTGGCCGAGGGTGTTGGAAGGAACTGCCCGAACTGCCTGATGATCACGGCACCTCTTCCGAAAAGTGTTCATGACTTCTGCAGCGGCACACCCCCGGCGCGGTCACGCCTCACTTCTCGATCTCCACCTCTGTGTGGGGTGAGTCATGCCCCTATCCTCTCCCATGCCTCAGAATCTCCCGTCGCGTTGGTCGTTGATAGCCGTGACCGCCTTCTTTCTGGCAGGCGCTTCGCACGCCCAACCAGCGACCGCCCCGAAGCCGGCTGAACCCGCTGCGCAGCCCCCGGCCCCCGCCGCCAAGACACCCGACATCAACCCCGCGACCACACCGGTGGACCGCAAGGACGATTGGTGGAAGCAGCGTCAGGCCGCGCTCAATGAACGAATCAAGCAAGGCGCCGAGAAGGGCGACATCGGCATCCTGTTCATCGGCGACTCCATCACCCAAGGGTGGGAGGGAGCCGGCAAGGAAGTCTGGCAGAAGCAGTACGCGGTTCGCAACGCCGTCAACCTGGGCATCGGCGGCGACCGCACCCAGCACGTCCTCTGGCGGCTCGATCACGGCAACCTCGACGGATTGGACAAACCCTCCTCCGGCTCTCCGCCGGCGCTCGCCGTGCTCATGATCGGCACCAACAACGTCCACGACACCAAGCCCGAACAGACGGCCGAAGGCGTCGCCGCGATCGTCGGCAAACTCCGTGAACGTCTCCCCAGCATGAAGATCCTGGTCCTCGCCATCTTCCCCCGCGAGGCCAAGCCGGGCGAACTAAGGAAAAAAAACGAAAAGGTCAACGAGCGCATCGCGCTGCTCGCCGACAACAACACGGTCTTCTTCCGGGACATCAGCCCGGCGTTCCTTGAGAAAGACGGCACGCTCCCCAAGGAGATCATGCCCGATGAACTGCATCTCTCGCCCAAGGGCTACCAGGTCTGGGCCGAGGCGATCGAGGCCGATGTCAAGACCCTGTTGAAAGAACCATGAACCAATCGAGACACGCGATGCCAGGCGAACTCCTTTCCCACCCCATCTCCCGCCGTGATGCCGTTCGACTCGGCGCCGCCGCCCTTGCCGCGGCGTCCTTTCCCTCACTGGCCACGCGACGAGCCGATCCGCTCTTCACGATCTCCATCGCGCAGTGGTCGCTTCACAAGACGCTCTACGGCGGGAAACTCGACCACCTCGACTTCCCCCGCGCCGCCAGGCGTGAGTACGGCATCGAAGCCGTCGAGTACGTCAACTCATTTTTCAAGGAAAAGGGCAGCGCATCCTACAACGCCGAGCTCAAGAAGCGGTGCGAGGATGAGGGCGTCGTCAGCGTGCTGATCATGTGCGACGGCGAGGGAGACCTCGGAGATGCCGATGAAGCACGCCGCGCCAAGGCCGTCGAGAACCACCGCAAATGGGTCGAGGCCGCCAAAACCCTCGGCTGTCATTCCATCCGCGTCAACGCCAAGAGCAGCGGTACGCCGGAGGAGCAGCGCGACCGCAGCGCTGATGGTCTCCGCCGACTCTGCGAACTCGCCGATCCTTACGCCATCAACGTGATTGTCGAGAATCACGGCGGCCTTTCGTCCAACGGCGCCTGGCTGGCGGGCGTCATGAAGGCCGTCAACCATCCCCGAGTCGGAACCCTTCCCGACTTCGGCAACTTCCAGATCAGCCCGACCGAGAAGTACGATATCTATACAGGCGTCGAGGAACTCATGCCCTTCGCCAAAGGCGTCAGCGCCAAAAGCCACGACTTCGACCCTGTCACCGGCGATGAAACCACCAAGGATTACCGCCGGCTCCTGTCCATCGTGATGAAGGCCAACTATCACGGATACATCGGCATCGAGTACGAAGGCTCGAAACTCAGCGAACCCGACGGCATCCGCGCCACCAAGAAACTCCTCGAACGTCTCCGCGAAGAGTTCCGCCCCGAACACCCCTGACCGTCGGACTATGTCTCACGCCCGCACTCCGGGCACCGTGCAGCCGCTACCCCACGCAGGTCATAGCCGCACCGCGGGCACATCCCCCAAGTCAATCGCTGCCGCAGCACAAAACCAGCCGCGCCGATGCCGCACGCCGCGAGCATGAACGGCCACAACGGACATCTCACAAAAATGTAAGGCGGCGACCACGTATACACACGTACTTGAAACCACCATCGCATCGGTTCGAGCGGGCTGTTCAACTCCACACTCCAGTCGTTCGCGGGCACGGCAGTGCGCAGAACCACGTCCAACCCGCCGTTGCACAAGTTCAGGGTGTGCCCCCACGGGGTTATGGTGCAGTTGAACGGCAGGCTCAGGACCCACGCCACACCGATCACGACGCCCGCCGCGGCGGCCGGAATCCGCAACCAGCGCACCACCAGCCGCGTCATCCCTTGATCTCGGTGCGGACCTCCCACAGTTCCGGGAAGAGCCGATCATCCACCCGTTCGCGCAGGTACGCCACCCCCGCGGTGCCCCCCGTTCCTCGCTTGTAGCCGATGATCCGCTCGACCACCTTGACATGCCGGTACTTCCACAGCGCGTACTGCTCGTCCACATCGACCAGTTTCTCCGCCATCTCGTAACTGTCCCAGTGCCGCTCGTGGTCCTCGTACACCATCCGGAAGACGTCAACGACGCCGGGATGTGAGGTGTGCGCTTTGATCACATCCCGTTCCAGTACCTCCCGCGGCACGGGCAGCCCGTGACGCGCCATGAGGCGCAGGAACTGGTCGTACACGCTGGGCGAACGAAGGCACTCATCGAGCGCGGCGTGAATATCCGGTCGGTGCGCGAACAACGGCATCATCTTCGCGTCTTTTCGCCCCAGCAGGAACTCAACCATCCGGTGTTGGTAACTCTGCAGGCCGCTCGCCGGCCCCAGCACATGCCGGAACTGCACGTACTCGCTGGGTGTCAGCGTCGCCAGCACGCTCCACTGGTTCAGAAGTTGGGCCTGGATGTGCTTGACGCGGGCCAGGATCTTGAACGTCGTCTCGAGTTCGTCTCGCGCGATCAGCCGCTGCGCCTCCTTGAGTTCGTGCACCATCAGTTTGAACCAGAGTTCGCTCGTCTGGTGCTGGATAATGAAGAGCAACTCGTCATGGTGGACCGGGCTTGACAATGGCTTCTGCGCACTCAGCAACTGATCCAGCGAAAGGTATGCGGCGTAATCGAGTTTCTGCGAGAGATCTGTGATCATCCCTTCACGCTCGGGCGTTTCGGGGTGTGAAAATGGGCATGACATGCGGAGAGCGTAAGCGGTCTTTCCCGCGGACGAGTCGCCCTTCCGAAGCGGATCAGGGATTCCTCCAAACCCAGCACGATGAAGTGCGCGGTGTTCACTCAAACTCGCCTGTTCCCCTGGTTCACAATCCGTACACGCCGTTTCAACCGGCCGCGTCTGTGCGCAATCTCGCGGTCATCCCTGATTCGCGCCTTGACCCGGCACCCCGAACGCGGGAACGCTCCCGCATGGTCACCCTCAACCCACCCCAGCCCAGCGCCGAGCCTGTTCCCGACTACGCCATCACCACGCCCGCCGAGTTCCTCCGCGAACTCGCCCGCGCCGGGTACGACCTCACGCGTCTCGAAACCCGCATCCCTCCACACCTGTTCATCGCGTGGGCCAAGGACCCTGCCATCCTCGATGCCATCGAGGCC
>DDSA01000279.1:0-5247 GCA_002343715.1 Phycisphaerales bacterium UBA2402
CACATCCCCGCCGTCGATGCCGCCGTCCTGGTTCACATCGGCCGCGTGTACGGCGTTCTACCACACGGTGAAGAAAGCCTCGACATCGCCTCCATCGACTCCGCCATCCTGATTGAAGTCACCCACTCCGCAGATGATGCAATCCTCCTGCTCGTCTTCGACGCCGTCGTGGTCGCAGTCGAGGCGAAGGGTGAAGTAGTACGGCTCGACCGCGAGCGCGGGGCTTCCTTCCACTCCATCGCAGAACAGACCGCCGGAACCGACGGCCTTGCTCTCCACCCGGTAGCGGCCGGCCGCCCAGTCGTGCTGCCCGCTCCCGACGATGCTGATGAACCGGCTCATGCCCGGATCGGTGCCGCGCTTGCAGGCGACGGTGTAGTTGGATTCGGGGATGAGTTGCAGGACGGTCTGTCTGTTGAGAACGAGGATGAGATCGATGTTCACGGGCGAGCCGGAGGTGAGGTTGGTCCGCACGCCGCCGTACCACGCGGGCACGATCGGCGCCGTAGGGACGGAGTCGTTGGCGAAGTTCTCGAACTGGGATTGGAGAAGCGCATGCTCACCGACGGCGTTGTTGATGAGGCGGCAATCGACATCGTACAGGTAAAAGGGCGCGAGTCCGACCGCCCCGCCGCCGATGGTGTCGGAGGTTCGCGTGTACTGGGGCAGCGTGTCGATGTCGCCGGGAGATGCGGCGGCGCTGAGAGAAATATCGGTGGTGCCGTTCTCGATGGTGACCGGGCCGGAGCAGAAGTCGGCGGGATCGGGGTTGGCGTAGGTGATGGTGCCGATGCGGACATCGCCCAGTTCGACGCGGGGGACCGGGGCATCGGTCGGGTCGAGCGTCCACGCGGCGATGATGCCGTGCTGCATGGTGCCGATATCGACCTCGCCGATCACGTCGGCGGAGTGGCATCGACCGCCACCCACACATCTCCGGGGTGCGGCGAACTTCGGTCGCGGTATTCCGGGAGTGTCACTTTGGGGCGACTCCCGGCGATGGACCCGCTCCCCTTCCGCGGAGCCGCGGCAAGGCGGCAAGCACAACAGATTTCGTCGCCCCGCGTTACACGCCCAGCACTTCCATCGCGGCCTTTTTGATGTCCTCGGCGGAGAGGCCGCACATCTTGAGGAGTTCATCGGGCGTGCGCGCGCTCTTGGGGATGCGGCGGACGTGCAACTGGCGCAGTTTGAACCCATCGCCGGATTCGAGCAGGGCATCGCCGACGGCGCTCCCCAGGCCGCCGCCGAAGTTATCTTCGATGGTCATCACATTGCCGCCGTTCTGCTGCACCACGTCGAGGAAGGCGTCGGTATCGAAAGGCAGTGAGTAGAGGTCCACCAGCGATGCCGACACGCCCGCCTTGTCCAGCAGTTCGATGGCCTTGTTCGCTTCGTGCACCATGTACCCCGCCGCGGCGAGAACGATATCGCGGCCCTCGTTGAGCACCTCGAACCCGCCGAGGTTGAAGACGGTGTCCTCGCTGTAGAGGAACTCGGTCTCGGGGCGCAGGGTCCGCATGTAGCAGCACCCTTCGTACTCGGCCATGACGCCCGTGAGCGCGTACGCCGCGTAGGCGTCGGCGGGCTGGAGGACGTAGCACCCGGGGTTGCCGTTGTGGTCGCGCATCGTCGTGAACGCGCGGAACCAGGCGACATCGGGCAGGCTCATCTGGCTGGGGCCGTCCGCCGCGAGCGTGATGCCCGCGTGGCTGCCGATGACCTTCAGGTTCGCCCCGCTGTAGATCGCCATCTCGATCTGGTCGTACGCCCGCGTCACGAACTTGGCGAAGGTGCTGACGAAGGGGATCTTCCCCGCGGCGGAGAGGCCCACCGCGGCGGAGATCATGTTCTGCTCCGCGATCTTGCACTCCATGAACCGCGGGGCCAGGGCGGAATCCTTTCGGAAGAACTCGGCGAAGGTCGAGTTCGAGACATCGGCGTCGAGCACCACCACGCGGTCGTTGATCTGCCCCAGCGCCCGCAGGGCCAGGCCGTACGCGCGGCGGGTCGCCATCGTGCCCGCCTGCAGGGCGCTCTCCATGTCCCACTTCTTCATGACTTCCGACAGGCCGGGCATGTCGGCCGTGGCGTAATCGCGGGGCTTGGCCTCCGCCGGGGGCTGGATCGTGAACTGGTCGGAGGCCGCCAGCGAGGTGGTGAGTTCCACCCGGCGCGACTCGAGTTCCATCAAAGCGCGCTTGAGCTGCTCGCCCGTCGGGGGCTTGCCGTGCCAACTCGCGCCCTGCAGGCTGGGCGTGCCCCACCCCTTCACCGTCGTTGCCACAAGCGCCATCGGCTTGTTGCCGCCGCCCTCCACAAAGGCGTCGAACGCGGCCTTGATCGCGGCGGGGTTGTGGCCGTCGATGGCCCGGACCTCGAATCCCGCGGCCGAAAGTTTCGCGGAGAGTGTTTCCGCCGACTGCTGGGACGAGACACGATCCGCCTGCCCGTATTCGTTGCAGTTGAAGATGGGAAGGACGTTGCGGAGTTTGCGGTCGATGATGTAATCCAGGGCCTCGGCGATCTGACCCTCGCGCGATTCACCATCGCCGATGATGCAGTAGACTTTCCGGTCGGTGCCGTCGAGGCGTGCGGCATCGCCAAGCCCCGCCGCGACAGAAAGCCCCTGCCCCAGCGATCCCGTTGCGGCATCGAAGAAAGGAAATCCCTCCATGGGGTTCGGGTGACCTTCCAGTTCACTCTCTCCCGTGCGAAGATTCTTCAGTTCATCCACTGTCAGGCGACGGCGGGCCTTTTCCTTGCCGATCATCAAACCCAGTTCGGCACCCGCCGCGTACACGGCGGGCACCGCGTGACCCTCGCTCAAGACCAAGCGGTCGCTGGTCGGGTAGTCGGGCAGGTCCGGACTCCAACGCATGGTGTGAAACAACAGGACCGTGATCAGGTGAGAGATGCTCTGAGCCGATGTTGGATGCCCGCTCCCCGCCGCGGCGCACATATCGAGGGACATACGACAGATTTTGATGGCCTGAGCGTGGACGGCTGCCTCAAATGACATGCAGGTGGCTCCAAATGAAGAATGCAGAGATACAGAAACAAGGCGAGGGGTGATGTAGACAGCGGTGTAGTCCTGAGGTAGACCTGGTGTTCGGGTCGGTGTGATGTTGTCCGGCCCGATGGTAAGGGACGGATTTGGTAGGTAGATGTGCGGTATTCAGATGTTGTTACGGCCCACCGCGGGAACGGGAGTATCTGGGCCTTGCGGCCAAATGACAACTTGGGAAGGGCGATAAGTTGATGGATCGACACGAAAACTTTGTCTCGGAGCACACCAATGGGGTTACTCGGCCTCGGGGTCTAAGGTAACGACGTGAATTTCGACCGTTCAAACCCCTTCGGCCTTCCGGTTGCAAGCGACTTGATCCTTGAAAGTCGCCAGTGCCCTCGATGTTCGTATGAACTCAAGGGACTCAAAACGGGCAATCGTTGTCCGGAGTGCGGCACACCGATTCGCGGCGGGCGAAGGGGCTTTTCGGGAGATTCGTACAACGAAGTCCCCCTGCCCTACCTGAGGAGAATTTCGAGCGGTGCATTCTGCATGTTGATCGGCCTGCCTCTTCTTGGCGTGGGCGTTCTCTGGATCTTTCAACAGTGGCCACAAGGCTCTTGGGTCCCTGCGGCATCGGGGATTGCCGCGTTCGGTGGTGGGGTTTGGGGGTTTGGCGTCTGGCTCGTGCACGAAGAGAGGCCCGGGGCGATGGCGCCCATACCCCCCGGCTCCCCCGCGGGCACAGAGGCCAAGCCGGAGAGTTGGCGGCTGCGCCTTTTCAACCGCTTCACACAGTTTTGTTGGCTGCTGGGCGTGTTGCTCCTTTGGACATCCTGGTCGATCTTCTCTCGCGCTCTGGCAGCGCCGAGACCGATGGGAACCCCGATACCCCCCATCTCGTGGGTCTTTGCATGGGGCGCTCTTGCCGCCGCGATCATCGGCCTCATCGGCTTTGTGACAACGTGTTTTTACATGGGAAGCCTGGCTGAATGGGCCTACGACGATGTGACCGGCAAACGGCTGCGCGTCGGTCCGGTGCTGGCTCTGCTGATCGGCGTGCCGCTTGGCCTGCTTGCATCCTCGCTCTGCATTCGATTGATCAACTTCGGCATCGCACCCCTTACCCTGGCCTCATTCGGCGCGGTCGCGGGCCTGTTTGTGGCGAGTGTCTGGCCCCTGGTCTCCGGCATGATCTCGTTCGTGCACCTGATGCGCTGGGCGCTTGTCAATCGCGATGAGGCACTTGCCAGTTACGGGCGTCGCTCCGCCCGGATCGTGCAGCGCATCGAAGAGGGGCAACGGGTGAAACCGTGATGCACGCGGCCGGGTCAATCCGCCCATCGGCGGGAACCTGTTTCAATCCCGTGTGCTCCGATCCGCCCTCCTACGTTTGTGCCTTTCATCCCCGGCCCGGCCTCAATGATTGATCCGAATACCCGTGTGCCCGCCACCGAACGCACGCACGGGACTCGATCACAGATCCCCAAGGGCCGCACACGCTATTCCGATGATGCCAAGAACCTCTCTGAAAAACACATCCTCCATGTCCGTACTCGTGACGGGCGGGGCCGGGTACATCGGCTCCCACGCCGTGCAGCGACTTCTTCGCGACGGTCACCGGGTAGTCGTGCTCGACAACCTGTACCGAGGCCACCGCCAGGCGCTGCGTCTGCTGGGCTTGGGCACCAACGACCGGCTGAAGTTCGTCGAGGGCGACCTGCGAGGTCCGACCGCGCTCACGCGGGTCTTCCGGGCGACCCGCTTCGACACCGTGATGCACTTTGCGGCGCTGGCGTACGTGGGCGAGTCGGTGACGGAACCGATCGACTACTACGAGGCAAACGTCTCGGGCCTGGTTCACCTGCTGGGACACTGCGCGCAGTACGGGGTGGAACGTTTCGTCTTCTCGTCCAGTTGCTCCACGTATGGTGACCCGCCGCCGGGCATGGTGCCGGTGCCCGAGGAATGCCCCCAGAATCCGGTCAGTCCGTACGGGCGCACCAAACTGGCGGGCGAATGGATCATCCGTGATTTCGCGGCGGCTCGGCGTCGGGCAGGGGCCGAGTTCGCGTTCGCTTTTCTCAGGTACTTCAACGTCTGCGGGTGTGATCACACGGGCGTCCTGGGCGAGGACCACACGCCCGAGAGTCACCTGATCCCCATCCTGATGCTGTCCGCACTGGGGAGGCGTGACGGGGTTGAGATTTTCGGCACCGACTACCCCACGCCCGATG
>DDSA01000279.1:5429-5740 GCA_002343715.1 Phycisphaerales bacterium UBA2402
CACCGACTACCCCACGCCCGATGGCACGTGCGTTCGGGACTACGTCCACGTCGAGGACCTGATCGGCGCTCATGTCCTGGCGATGAACACGATGAAACCCGGCGACGAACTCGCGTACAACGTGGGCATCGGCAAAGGTCTCTCCGTTCGGGAGATCATCGAATCCGCGCGTCGGGTCACGGGCGCGGCCATCCCGGTGCGCGAAGCCCCCCGGCGTGCCGGCGACGCCGCCATGCTCTTCAACAACCCGGCCCGCATCCGTGCCGAACTCGGCTGGTCCGCGAGCATCAATGACATCGACACCATCGTGC
>DDSA01000279.1:5926-6616 GCA_002343715.1 Phycisphaerales bacterium UBA2402
TCAATGACATCGACACCATCGTGCGGACTGCATGGGATTGGTTCCGGCGCAACCCCGAAGGCTACCGCCGAACCAGGTAAGCGTCAGGCCGCCGCGGCGAACAACTTCGCCACCAGCGCACACAGCGCCGGATCAGTACGAAAGGACTCGGCTACAGAATCGGCCATCTGCGATGACGCCAGCGGCCCGAACCGTTCTCGCGTCTCGACCGCGATCACGTCGCGCATGATCTCATCACGCGACAGATTTCGAGCGAGTCCATCACTGATGCGGGCCGCGATACGGGAGAACTCGGGGCGGGTCACAGGCGCGGCGTTTTCTGCCGCTCCGATGGAAAATCCGGGCGCCGCCGGCGTGGCCGGCGCGGCGGCATCAACGTTCTGGGGTCGGCCCGCTGGGGTTGTTCGGCGAATCGGGTCCATGAGAATAAACAGCGTAGAAGGGCGACCGGCGAGAAGGCGGACACCACCTGTCTTTTCTGATGGTGGCCGCGGTTCGTTGCACGAATCTGATCCGTATGACCTTCATGACGCAACACGGTCAACTTGATCCCGATAATCTCAATCACAGGCCGCGGGGCGGGGAACATCATGGTCAGGAGGGGACGGGCCGCGGCAGCTTGCCGCGGCCCGTTGTCTGGAGTGACGTCAGAATCACTCAAACCCATACCAGGATTGACAAAAGAAAAAG
>DDSA01000087.1:0-223 GCA_002343715.1 Phycisphaerales bacterium UBA2402
CCCGCCGCCCCCGCCCCCGGCGATTCCCGACCCGATCGAGGTCGCCCCGGTGCTTCAATCCATGCGGCCCGATGCCCGCGTGCAGTATCCGCAGCCTTTCGCGCCCACCGATGAGACGCTCGCCCGCGCGATCATCAGCATGGCCGATGCGATCGCCAAAGGGGATGCAGACAAACTCGCTCCGATGCTCTCCGCGGACAGCAAGAGCGATCTCGACACGCTT
>DDSA01000087.1:481-25255 GCA_002343715.1 Phycisphaerales bacterium UBA2402
AAAGCACGATGAAGATCGAGGCCATCCGTGTCGTTCAGTTCACCGATCTCACCCCGGGCGGTCCGGGGGGAGGCCCCGGCGGCAGCGGCCAGAGCACCGCGGGCACTGTTCACTTCGCCATCCAAGAACCAGGTGTCGCCTACCTCGTCGGCTTCACCGCGGTGCGGGCGGGCGACAAGTGGGTCTTCTCCGGCAGCGAAGCCGCGGCCTCGACCCGCACGCGCGCCACCGATTACGACGGCGGCGTGGAATCCGTGGCTCCGTCGCTCGCGGCCTCCGATCCGGGGTCCGGCGGTGTCACGGACATAGAGAAAGCGCTCGTCACCGCGTATCTCGCGGTCGAGTTGCAAAAGCGTGTCATGGAAAAAGCCGGGATGTCGTTCGACATCAACGCCGCGAAGCAGCAGGCCGCCACGATGGGCATGGATCCTTCACAGTTCGATGAGGCCCTGGCCCAGGGCAAAGCGCTCTCCCGCGCCAAGAGCATCATGCCCGAAAGCGGGATGCTCGTGATGCTGTTCACCACGATGAAGACCCTCGGGGCCGGCAAAGTAACCGACGAACAGATCATTCAGTTCATGTCCAACATCATTTCACAGCCCGAGAAGCCGATCCGCGACATACTGACCGCGGCGGGCGCCTACAGCGGCGGGATCGGCGGCCAGGGCGTGACGCCCCGGGGCGGCGGGAACAAGCCCGGCGGCGGCTGACCTAAACTCCGCGCATGTCCACCGAACCTACCCGCATCGCCCTCATCACCGGAGCCTCCCGGGGCATCGGAAAGGCGATCGCCCTGCGCCTGGCCCGCGATGGTCGCCATGTCGTCCTCGTCAGCCGGACCGAAGGCCCCCTCAACGACGTCCGCCACTCGATCGAACAGGCCGGGGGCAAGGCGAGCGTCCTGGCCGCGGATATCGCGGATGCGAAAGCCTGGGGCGCTGCGGTCGAATCAGCGGCGGAGCAGCACGGCAGGCTCGACATCCTCGTCAACAACGCCGGGATCACAAAGGACAATCTGTCCCTGCGGATGACGGATGAAGACTGGAACGCGGTGATCTCCACCAACCTTACCAGCGCCTTCGTCGCCATCCGTGCCGCCGCGCGCTCCATGATGCGCAACCGCTTCGGCCGCATCGTGAATATTTCCTCGACCTCGGGCATCGTCGGCAACTCGGGGCAGGCCAACTACGCCGCGGCCAAGTCCGGCCTGCTCGGTCTGACCAAAACCATCGCCCGCGAACTCGGCGGCAAGGGCATCACCGCGAACGTCATCGCCCCGGGATTCATCGAGACGGACATGACCCACAACCTGCCTCAGCAGGTGAAGGACCACGTTCTGGGTCTGATGGCACTCAAGCGCCTGGGCACGCCGGAGGACATCGCAGCGGCCGTTGCCTATGTCACCAGCGATGAGGCGGGCTTCCTGACGGGCCAGACGATCTGTGTCGATGGCGGCATGACCATGTGTTGAATCCGGCGCAGGCCCCTCGCCGTGGTGGCCGGCACGAGTGACCGCTCGATAGAGCGTCTGGTGCGCTCGCGGAATTGCCGATCTAGGAAACAACGCCCCGCCGTTCGCGTATCTTTCGGTATCGCGAATTCCTGCTGCGCGGTTCTCTCAACGAAAAGGAGCGTGCTCGATGATGGTGCCTCTTGCGATGGTCATTGCGTTCGGTGCGTCGCTCGCGTCGGGCCAGATCTTCTCCCTAACCTTGAGTGTGCCCGCGAAACCAGGCGCGACCCCGGGGCCGCGGCCTGTTTCAGGCACGACGTACGCAATCAACCTCCAGGCCCTCACCGATGATCTCCGAGATGCCCCCTCCGAACGACCTGATGGAAGGTTGTCCGAGTACGGTCGTCCGCTCTGGTTGCCCGGTCCTGACGGGGCGTTGACGGCGTGCTTTGTCGCGGAGTCTCCGGTCATGGAGCCGGAACTGGCCGCGAAGTACCCGGGCATCAAGTCCTATATCGTGCAATCGGCGGACCTTGCATCCGCGGGTCGTATTGAACTCTCACAGCGCGGCCTGACGGGCATGATCCGCTCTCCGGAGGGGACGTGGATGATCGATCCCTGGCAGTCCGCCGATCCCGGGCATGCCGTGGCGTACTTCATGCGCGACCTTCCGGGCGGGGGCGACTGGGAGTGCGGCACGCGCGTGGATGATCCTCACAACGGCCCCCTTCCCGAGAACCAATCGTGGTACGTGCCGCGCGTCAATCAGACGCTCCGCACCTACCGGACCGCCGTGGCCTGCACCGGCGAGTACGGGCTGCACCACTGCACGCTCGCGGGCAACCCGCCCAACACCGCCGACCCGCTCGCCGCGATTGTGACCGTGGTCGCCCGCACGAACGTTGTCTACGAGGCCGATATGGCGATCCGTTTCGTGCTGATCTCCAGCAACGATCGGTTGATCTACACCAACCCGGCCACCGACCCGTATTCCTCACCGTGCGACGGCGGCGGCGGCACCGATTGTTCATCGAGTTACCTGGCCCAGAACGCCTCGAACCTCTCCTCGGTCATCGGCAACTCCAACTTCGACATCGGCCACCTCATGACCCGCGTCTTCGGCGGCGTGGCGAACCTGCGCTGCATCTGCACCAGCAGCAAGGCCCGGGGCATCTCCGGCATTCCGCGCGGCGGTGATGTGGACCCTCTCTCGGCCCTGGTGGTCATCCACGAGATCGGCCACCAGTTCGGCGCCAACCACACCTTCAGCGGCACCCGGGGCCGCTGCCAGGGCAACGTCAATCTCAATACCGCGTGGGAGGCGGGCAGCGGGTCCTCGCCCATGGCCTACGCGGGAGGCTGCCCGGTTGGCGATGCCCCGCCCAGCGACAACATTGTTCAGTTCGCCGATCCGTACTTTCATCACGGAAGCTACCTTGAGATGCGGGCCTTCATCGCGGGCACGGGCGGAAACTGTCCGACCTCGACCGCAACCGCCAACGCGATCCCCGAAATCACCTTCATCACGCCCGACACCGCCATCCCGCCGGGCACGCCCTTCACGCTGACCGCCTCCGCCAGCGACGGGAACGGCGACCCGCTCACGTTTTCGTGGGAACAGTTCGATTCCGGCGCTGCCCGGCCGCTCAGCGGCGATGGTGCCGAGGACAACGGCATCGGCTCTCTCTTCCGTGTCTTTCCTCCCGTGGCCGCATCGTCCCGCACGTTCCCGCGGATGGCGGATGTTCTCTCCGGCGTGCCGACGCCGGGGGAGCGATTGCCGACCGTCACCGATGTGGAAAGACGTTTTCGCGTCTACGTCCGCGACAACGCGCCCGGGGCCGGCGGGATGGCCGTGTCGGACTTTGTCGACCTCTTCATACCGCCCGAAGCGACGCCATTCACCGTGACTTCGCCGGGGGCGGGATCGGTGCTGCATCCCGGCCCCGCCGAGATTGCATGGAGCGTCGGGGGGACACATCTGCCTCCGATCTCGTGTACACAGGTCGTGATCGGGTTGTCGCTCGATGATGGTCAGACGTTCCCGTTCGCGCTTGGTACATTCGCCAACTCGGGCACTGCGTCCGTCGTTCTTCCCGAAGCCGTGACGAGCGTCGCCCGGATCCGGGTGGACCCGGTCGGCGGGATTTTCTTCTCGATCTCCTCGCCCTTCTCGCTTCAGCCGCGGTGCCTGGCCGATTTCAATCAGGACGGCGGAGTGGACGGCACCGACGTCGAGGCGTTCTTCGCCGTCTGGACCGAGGGGCTTGACGGGGCGGACCTCAACGAGGATGGCGGCGTGGACGGAGCGGATGTCGAGTTTTTCTTCACACGCTGGGAAGCCGGCTGCTGAACAGATCAAAAAGAAGCCCCCGGGCGGTGGAACCCGGGGGCTTGGGGAGGTGCAGGGTCAAGGGCCACAAATGGCCGGCGGGGGTGGACCGCCATGACTTGAACCCTGCGGGTGGTGGGTTGGGGATGATGAAGAGAGTTGGTCTGCCTGCGGTTCGCACGCCGCCCGGGTTCGTGCTTCGATCAGAAACCTCCGTGGCTGGAGAGAGCGGCGTGGCCGCGTCCGCTCTCCGTTTGTCTGCCCGTCGCCGTCGCATGCCCGCGGGGTGCGGACGGCACCGGTCGCCGATTGGTTCCGAACTCTGCCGAGCAACGGGTGGTGTCAATCCTCGATCAACCGCCCCGCCGGGCTTCCTACTTCCCGGCGGCCTTGTCCGCCGAGCGTCCGCGCCTTTCCCGCGGCATGACCAACCCTCTTCACCGGCCCCGACCGGCATGGTTCACGTTGTTGTCTTCCCCACGCGCGTCTCCTGAATCGATGCCCCTCGCACCACCGCCGACTGAACGTCGATCTCTTCTCCGGGCGACCGAGACCCTCGCACTCAACTGCACCCCATGCTGTTCCCGCAGTTCAGGCACTTGTAGCAGATGCCGCTGCGGACGGTGATGGTGCCGCAGACATCACACGCCGGCGCATCGGATTGCATCTCCGCGACGACGATGTTGATCGTGCTGCCCGCGGGCCGCTTGGACTCAACCTGGACCGAGGCGGGGGCCATCTTCGGCAATACCGCTGGGGCGATGCTTGGTGCCGTGACGGTCGCGGGGGTGATCCGATCCACGCCCTGCCACGGAGCGACCGGTGCATCCCGCTCGGCACCGCGTCGGTTCGGCGCGTGCTGCTCTCGATACCCCTCGACGAACTGCATGCCCATCCAGCGGAAGATGTAGTCCACCAGGCTTTTCGCGATCGGGATATCCGGGTTCTCGGTGATCCCTGCCGGCTCGAACCGCTGGTGGCTGAACTTGGCGACCAGACTGCTGATCGGCACGCCGTATTGCAGCGAGACGCTGGTGGCCGTCCCCAGCGAGTCCATCAACCCACCGATCGTCGATCCTTCCTTGCTCATCGTGATGAAGAGTTCGCCGGGTTGCCCATCGTCGTACAGGCCGACGGTGAGATAGCCCTCGTGCCCCGCGACGTTGAACTTGTGCGTGACGGAACGGCGCGTAT
Source organism: Phycisphaerales bacterium UBA2402 (assembly GCA_002343715.1). Lineage (GTDB taxonomy): Bacteria > Planctomycetota > Phycisphaerae > Phycisphaerales > UBA1924 > UBA2402. Next base: position 5,461 of record DDSA01000087.1, read on the forward strand.
CGGCCAGTCGGCGGCGGTTCGCTTTCGGCGGCGCGATGTGTGCATGCTCATCAATACCGCTGGTCGTCTCCGCAGCCGACGCGAGGGCAGAAGTGGCCAACGAAGGGGACTGCGTCGCCTGGGCCGCCGGAACCCCCGGCGTAGGGTCCGCCGCGGCCTCCTGCCCGGCCTCCTTCCTGGCCTCATCGCTCGTCGCCGAGAGGGGTTGGCTGAGTTTGCAACCGTCACGGTACAGCGCGTTGGCCTTGAGGCCCAGTTCCCAACTCAGGCGGTAGCAGTCCTTGATCGCCTGCACCGAGGCCTCGTTGGGAAGATTGATGGTCTTGGAGATTGCACCGCTGATGAAAGGCTGAGCCGCGGCCATCATGCGGATGTGACCCTCGGGCGCGATATAGCGTTTGCCCAGCCGTCCGCACTTGTTCGCGCAATCGAAGATGGGCAGGTGCTCGGGCCTCAGGTGCGGCGCCCCCTCGATGGTGGACGTGCCGCAGATGGTGATGTTGAGCGCCGCCAGGTCCGCCTCGCTGATACCCAGACGGCGGAGAAGGTTGAAGGATCCATCGGCCTGGGCCGCGACCGGGTCGATGCCGCATGCCTTCAGGCTGTCGGCGCTGACGGCCCATCCCGAGAAGGCGAACGAGAGATCAAACTGGCCGGGAAGCCCCTCCGCGATCCGAGCGAGTTCGGTATCGGCGACACCCTTGCCCCGCAGCCACTGCCGCAGCGACTGGCCGACCGCGGCCCCGGGCGCCGATGCGGGAACAGGGACATCGAGCGAGAGAACGCCCAGGATGTACGCCATGATGTCGGCGATCTGCGATTCGCCGTAGCCCAAGGCCCGCAGCGCCGGGCGCACGGACTCGTTGGCGATCTTGAAATAGCCCCCGCCCGCGAGTTTCTTGAACTTGACGAGCGCGAAGTCCGGTTCCACGCCCGTGGTGTCGCAGTCCATCAGCAGGCCGATGGTGCCGGTCGGGGCGATCACGGTGGTCTGGGCGTTGCGGTAGCCGTGCTTTTCACCCAGCGACAGCGCCTCGTCCCACGCTCGAACAGCGCGGCCGAGCAGGGCGTTGGCGTTGGCGATGCGGACGCGACCGCTCTTCATGACACCGTGGTCGATCGGCACGGGGCGGATGCGAAGGGCCTCGTACTCCGCCGCGTCTCGCGCGACGCCGTGCGCGGCGCGCCGGTGGTTGCGGATGACGCGGAGCATGTTCTCCTGGTCCGCGGCGTACCCGGGGAACGCGCCGAGTTGCTGGGCCATGAGTGCGGACATGCGGTATGAACGCCCGGTGAGGATGCTCGTCAGGCAGGCGCACACCGCACGCGCCTCGTCGCTGTCGTAGGCGATTCCGGACTGCATGAGCATCGCGCCCAGGTTCGCGTAGCCCAGCCCCAACGTGCGGTACTTGTAACTCAGTTCCGCGATCTCGCGGCTCGGGAAGGCCGCCATCAGAACGCTGATCTCCAGCACGATGGTCCACAGGTCGATGCCGTGCTCGTACGCCGCCACATCGAAGACGCGGGCCTCGGGGTCGTAGAACTTCAGCACGTTCAGCGATGCGAGGTTGCAGGCGGTGTTGTCCAGGAACATGTACTCGGAGCACGGGTTGCTCGCGTTGATCCTTCCGCCCGCGGGGCATGTGTGCCAGGCGTTGATCGTGGTGTCATACTGAACACCGGGGTCGGCGCACCGCCACGCCGCGTACCCGATGGACTCCCAGAGATCGCCCGCTCGGAAAGTCGGTCCGCTCTTGCCGCCGATCCGCCTGCGCGTAACCCACTGGCCGCCCTCATCGAGCGCATCGAAGAAGGCGTCGGGGATGCGGACGGAGTTGTTCGAGTTCTGACCGCTGACGGTCTGGTACGCCTCGCCGTTGAAGTCGTAATCGAGTTTGAGGTCGAGTTCACGGCATTGGGCTTCGAGGGCGGGGTCGTGCTTCTTGAGGAGTTTCAGTCCTTCAACCATCGCCTGGACCTTGATCTCCTCCCGCACCTTCCAGTTGATGAAATCCTCGATGTCGGGGTGGTCCATGTCGAGGCAGACCATCTTGGCGGCGCGGCGTGTCGTGCCGCCGCTCTTGATCGCGCTGGCGGCCCGATCGCCGATGCGCAGCCACGACATCAGCCCGCTGGAACGCCCGCCGCCGGAGAGTTTTTCTCCTTCGCCGCGGAGGCTGCTGAAGTTGGTGCCCGTGCCGCTGCCGTACTTGAAGAGACGCGCCTCGCGGACCCAGAGGTCCATGATGCCGCCCTCGTTCACGAGGTCATCGCTCACGCTCTGGATGAAGCAGGCGTGGGGTTGCGGGTGGGTGTACGCGTCCTGGGCCAGTTCGGCCTCGCCGGTGGAGGGATCGACCACCCAGTGCCCCTGGGCCGGGCCGGTGATTCCGTACGCGAAGTTCAACCCCGTGTTGAACCACTGCGGGCTGTTGGGGGCGCACATCTGGTGCACCATCATGTACGCCAGTTCATCGTAAAAAGCCTGCGCGTCCTCCGGTGTGTCAAAGTACTTGTGCGTCTCGCCCCAATGACGCCAGCACCCCGCGAGGCGGTGGATCACCTGGCGTGCTGATTTCTCGGGGCCTGTGGTCCCATCGGCCTGGGGCACCCCCGCCTTGCGAAAGTACTTGCTCACCATGATGTCGGTGGCCAGCTGCGACCACGACTCGGGCACCTCGGCATCGTTCATCTCGAAGACCACCGACCCGTCCGGGTTGGTGATGCGCGATGAACGCTTGACCCACGCCACCGTGGCGTAGGGGTCGGATCCGGCCTGAGTGAACTTCCGAGTGATTTTCATGCGCCCATCGTCCTGAAATACGGTGTGAACAAAACTCTCTGGCCGCGGCCTCGCCGCGCCCGTTGCCAATCCGACCGCTCAATCCACCTTGGGCAATGTCAGCCCGCCCTGATCCTGGTACTTGCCGCCCTTGTCGGCGTAACTCTTCCCGCACACTTCATCCGCCTTCAGGAAGATCAACTGCGCGACACCCTCGTTCGCGTAGACCCGGGCGGGGAGTGGGGTGGTGTTGCTGATCTCCAACGTGACTTTGCCGCGCCATTCCGGCTCCAGCGGCGTGACATTCACGATCAACCCGCAGCGGGCGTAGGTGCTCTTGCCCACGCAGATGGCCAGGACGTCCCGCGGGATCTCGAGAAACTCGACGGTCTCGCACAGCGCGAAGGAGTTGGGGGGGATGATCACGTACTGCCTGTCCGCGGGGCGGGCGGCCACATCCACTTCGACCATCATGTCGTCGCTGAAGTTCTTGGGATCGACCACCGCCACATCGCCGCTGCGCGTGGCGGAGGAAAAAACCTTGAAGCGCGTGCCGACCCGGACGTCGTACCCGTAACTCGATACACCGAAAGAGATCCGGCCCGGTCGCTTCTGGGCTTCCTCGAACGGCTCGATCTTCACGAGGCGCTTGATCTGATTGTCACTGAGAACGCCCACGTACACCCACCCTTGCTGACTGACTCACGATCCACACTCACACCCGACGCACCCAACCTGAATCGCCGCGGATTACTGGCAGCAATCGAACGTCAAACAACATCCAAACATAGTCCCTTGGTGGTTGTTTCCAGAAACAACTTAGTCACTCGGTATGGATAGGATACCACAATCTATGGTAGGTTCAACCTTCATTTACCCAAAATAATGTGGTGAGAGTGTGAATTCTCTGTCATTTGCGCGCAAGTTGTTATTGAGCATACACTTAAGAACCCGAGATCGGAGACGGCGGAGAATTCCCTAACCTATGCAGGGGATGTGTCGTAGACCCATTTCTCCTTCCCGCTCGATGCTGGCGACTTTTCAGCGCGCTCTGCGACCTGTTCGTTGCTTCGATCGTACATTTACCACTCGGCCATATAGAAGTCGGCGCTACCGGGCTTTGGAGCAATTTCCGCATGTTGAGCTTGGCACGGACAAATAGAAATCACGATGGAGTACACGGAACGTCTCGTGCCGCGGCGGCGATCGTGGCTGTTGGCATCTGGCTGTTCGCGGGGTGTTCCGAACCCGCCAAGCCGAAACAGATCGCGGTCACGCCTGCCAAAGACGTCCCGAGCATGTTGCGCGGCACGATCGGCTCTGAAGTGCAGTTCCAGGGCATTCAACCGTTCATCTGCTCCGGGTATGGGCTGGTTGTGGGCCTGAACGGGACCGGCGGTGAAGAACTTCCCGAATCCATCGCCGCGACGATGGAGCGGCAGATGGGTCTTCAAGGCATCGGGAAAGCAGGCTCCACGCCGGGCACGGCGATCGAAGGCAAAACCCCTCGGCAGTTGCTTCGAGACAGGAACGTTGCGGTCGTGGTGGTGCAGGCGTCGATTCCTCCCGGCTCTCCGCAGGGTGAAACTTTCGATGTGTATGTGCGTGCGGTGAACGCTTCGAGCCTCGAGGGCGGAACTCTGTGGACCACAGACCTTCGGCTGGGAGATCCCACGACATTCGGGCAGGTGGCTCCACGGATCATCGCCAAGGCCAAAGGCCCGATCTTCATCAATCCGTTCGCCGAGCCGGGTCGTGAGGATCGGGGAGTGACTCGGTCGTTCGGTCGTGTGCTCGACGGCGGGTTTGTGACCAGTCCTCTGGATATCGAGATGGTGCTGTCCACTCCCAGTTATCAGCGTGTGCGCTCGATCGCATCCGCGATTAACAGCCGCTTCCCCGAGGGGCCCGGCGACCCCGGCCCTCCGGCCCGCGGTCGCTCCGGGCCTGATCAGGCTGCCGCAACCGGGGGTACGTTGGCGCTGCGCGTTCCGAACCGTTACAGGCGCGAGGCCGCGGATTTTCTTGAACTGGTCCGCCACATCCAGATCGATCAGGGCGCTCCCGAGCAGTACGCACGCCGGTACGTGGAAGCGCTCAAGTCCGAACCTTATCTTGCGAAGAACGCGGCGTGGTGCCTGGAGGCGCTGGGGCAGAAAGCCGTCCCGTTCGTGCGGGAGTTGTACGACTATCCCGAGGTCGCGGTACGAATGGCGGCCCTGACCGCGGGTGCCGGCCTGAATGACCCCCGCGCGGCGGCTCCTCTTCGTGAACTGGCAACTAAGTCCGAAGGCGCGGTGCAGACCAGGGCCATCGCCCTGCTCGGTAAAATCGACGCCGGCCCGGTGGTTGACCAGCAGTTGCGGGACCTGCTCTCGTCGGATCAACTGCTGGTTCGGGTGGCGGCGTACGAAGCGCTCGCCGCCCGGGCCGAAAAGGCACAGTTCGCGAGGCTCTCCCGTGCGCAGCGTGAAAACCCGGATCGCGCGGGAGGTCGGGTCTCACCCACTGTGCTGGAGATGCTGGCGAGGTCCTCGTTCACCGGGGGAGCGATTTATGGCGTGAATCGCGAGGTCGTCGAAGGGAAGTTTCTGCTCGACACCGTCCCATACGGAGAGCCGCTTATTTACATCGCGCAGCAGGGCAAGCCGCGGATCGTGCTCTTCGGACAGGACCCGAGCCTCTCGCGTCCGGCGGTCATTACCGCGTGGTCGGACAGGTTGATGATCGCGACCGAATCGAGCGACGACAGCGTGCGTGTCTACTACCGGGGCGCGAACGCCGAAAAACCCATCGTGCTCCAGGGACAATCCAAGGCCCGTCTGACGGAACTCGTGAAGTTTCTTGCTCGCAAATCAGATCCGAATGACCCGCGTCCCGGGTTGAATTTTTCCTACTCGGAGGTCGTCGGTGTGCTGCACGCCGCGTTCGTGTGCAACGCCACCGCCGCTGCGTTCACGACCGAGACCGACAAACTCAAGGCCCAGTTGCTTGCGGCACAATCAGTGAACTTCCCCGACCGCCCCGAGAATCCCGACGACCTGGAACTCGTGGTCTTCAAAAAGCCGGATGTGCTCGATCAGACCTCTCCCGCAGAACCGGCGACCACTGAACCAAAGATTGTGCCGATCGTTCCACCGTCGCCGTCCGAGAAAAAGAAATAGCCAGGTTCGGCACCTCTTTGTTTACAAGGTCCGCGGCTCACACGCGTCGCTACCGACAGGTTGTGAACCGTATTTTTCGCTTCGAATCACCGCACCTCACGAAAATTGTAACTCAGCTCAATTTGTTCGGGAATTGTCACTGGTAATCAGACCCGAACCACGATATCTTGTAGGCATCTGGGCGGGATCGTTCTACGCGGGAAGTCAGGACAGACTCTCGTACCCGCCGGTGACATGGAGGTTCTGTTTTCATGCGGCTAGCCAAACTGACGGTGAGTGGGTTCAAGAGTTTCGCGGACACCACCGAGTTCACCTTTGATCATCCCGTGACCGGCATCGTCGGCCCGAACGGGTGCGGCAAATCGAACATTGTCGATGCCATCAAGTGGGTTCTCGGGGAGCGGTCGAGCAAGAGCCTCCGCGGCACGGAAATGATCGATGTCATCTTTGCCGGCTCCGCCGGGCGCAAGCCGGGCGGCATGGCGAGCGTCACGCTCTCGTTCGAGAATCCCGAGCGTGCCGAGCCGCTCGCCGAGGTGTCCCTCACGGGAGTGGAAAAAAACTCGGCGGTGCACGAAGGCTCCCACGCTGAGAACGGAGAGGAGGAGCCCAGCCTCGTCGATCGCGCTGTGCGCTCGCGCCGGGTGCTGCCCATCGATGCGGACCTGGTGGAGGTTGAGCGACGCCTGTACCGCGATGGCGAGAGCGCCTACCTCATCAACGGCCGCAAGGCGCGGCTCAAGGACATCCGCGAGTTGTTCCTCGATACCGGCGTGGGCGCCGACGCGTACTCGATCATCGAGCAGGGGAAGGTCGACGCCATGCTCCTGGCCAGCCCGCAGGAGCGTCGGACCATTTTCGAGGAAGCCTCCGGTATCGCGAAGTACAAGCAGCGCCGGATCGAAGCCCAGCGAAAACTGGATCGCGCGCAGACGAATCTCACCGGCGTGCGTGAACAACTCGACTCGACCGAACGTCGCCTGCGTCTCGTGCGGGGCCAGGCGGCCAAGGCCAGGAAGTTCAAGGAACTCGACGGCGAACTCAAAGCCTGGCGTCTGGCGCTCGCTTTCGAGCAGTACGACGACCTGGAACAACGCATCGTCGGGCTGGTGTCTCGCCACTCGGACCTGGGCGCCAGGCGTGAGGCCGGCGCGGCATCCCTGGCAGACCTGGAAACCGATCGACAGGAGGCCGAGGCGGCCCGCCACCAGGCGGAATCGCGCCACCAAGCACTCGAGCATGAACGGCTCGGCGCTGTTCACGCCGAGCAGCAGGCCACGCAGCGCCGCACCATGCTGGAGCGGGCCGTGGCCGATGCGCAGCGACAGTCCTCCGCCGATCAGGACCGCCTCGCCGGCATCGCGCAGCGACGGGCCGATTGCGAGGCGACCATCGAACGAACGCGGGAGGCCGCCGCGGACCTCGCGGAACGGGTTGCCGAAGGGGAGCGGGCGCTGACATCGGCCGGTGAGCGCCGCGCCGCGGCGCTGGAGGAGCTGAACGAACGCCGCAACGCCGCATCGCAGAAGCAATCGGCGGTCGCCCGGATGGACCGGGAGCGGGCAGCCCTGCTGGCATCGATCGGCGGCGATGCGAAGCGGGCGGAATCGGTGCGTGAGCAGATCGAGCGGCTCTCGGTGAAGGCCGCGAAACTCTCCGAAGATGAACGGGCCGTTCGTGAGCAGGCCGCGGGGAGCGAGGCATCCCTTCGTGCGGCGCAGGCGCGTCTGGCCGAGTACGAGACCGCCCTCGCCGAGTTGGAGCAGAGTGTTGGCCGACTGTCGGCGGATCGCCGCGAACTGGCGGAGCGCGTCACGAAGTTGGACCAGGAGTTGGTCCGAACCGAGAGCCGGCGTGCCACGCTGCAGGAAATGGTCCAGACTCGCGCTGGGTTCGCCGAAGCGGTGCGCGAGGTGCTGACGCTTCGCGATGCGGGCAACGGCTTCACCGGAGTGATCGCGCCCCTGGCGGACCTTGTCGAGACGCGAGCGGATGTCGATGCCGAGAGCGCGGCCGCTGTCGAGGCCGCGCTGGGCATGGACCTTCAGGGGCTGGTCATCGCGTCGGCGGAGATGCTTCCGGGTGCCGCGGAGATGGCCCGCGTGCGTGGGCGGGTGACGTTTCTACCCAAGGCGGGCGTTCACGCCTCGGCGGCGGGTCACATGCCCAGCATCGATGATGCGGGTCTGCTCGGGGTCCCGGTGGATGATCCGACCGGCCGGCTGGTTTCACTCCGTTCGCTCGTTCAGCCGCGCGAAGGCCACGCCGACGATGCGGAACTGCACGACCTTCTGGACCGGCTGGTGGGCCGCACCTATCTGGTCGCTTCGGTCGAGGCGGCGCTGCTCCTCTCCGCGGGGCCGATGCGCGGGCTGGGCGCACGATTCATCACCCGCGACGGAAAGATGATCGACCCTCAGGGCCGCGTGACGGCGGGGAGCGGGTCGGGCGATGAGGCGGCGGGCATCCTTCGCCGCAGGCGCGAACTCGAGGAGTTGGAGGACCGAGTCACGGCCCTGTCGGCGTCGTTGAGCGCCGAGCAGGAGAACTTGCGGGCCGTCGATGCCCGCGCCGGCGAGACCAGTTCGCTGGCGAGCCGGACCCGTTCAGATCTTGCGCAGCAGCAGCGGGCCTTGCTCAATGAGCAGAACCGTCTCGACAGGTTCGTGGCGGACGCCGCTCGCATCGAACGCGAACGCGGGGGGCTGGTGCAGGAAACCGACCAACTGCGCGGCCGCCTGGCCCGGATCGAGGAGGACAGCGCCTGCCTGCGCGACCGTGCGGACAGCCTGGGTCGGCTTCAGGAAGAGGAATCGAGTGCCGTGGCCGAACTCGAAGCCGGCGCACGCGAGTCGCAGCAGCGGGCCGATGCGGCCATGGAGCAACTCTCGACAGCGAAAGTCACGGTGGGCACGCTGTCCGAACAGCTGGCCTCGACTCGCCGAGAACTCAACAGCGCGGAAGTGATGCGAGATGATCTCTCCCGTCAGGCCCGGGACGTGGAGGCCCAGGCGCAGCGATTGGAGGCCCGCCTCGCCGAGCACGCTTCCGCCATCGCGGAGTGCGTGGAGCAGATCGCCGCGGCCCAGACCGAGGGCATCCGCCTGAGGGCGGAGTCGGAGGCCGCACGGGCCGAGGTCGAAGCGGCGGAAGCCGCGGCACGGTCGCTGGGCGAACGCCTGGCCGCCATGCGGGCCGAGTTCGCGGCGGTCGAACGGGAGTGGCACTCCCTGGAGGTGGCCAAACGCGAACTGGAAGTCAAGCGCGAAACCGCGGAAGAGCGGGCGAGCGACGACCTGGGCATCGACATCCGCGCCGAGCACGCGGAGTACCGCGAGATGATGGCGGGCGGCGATGTGGCCCGCATCGACACCGCGGAGGCGGCCCTCCGCATTGACACCCTTCGCGAAGCCGTTCGCCGCCTGGGCGGGGTCAACCTCGAGTCCATCGAGGAAGAGTCGAACCTGGAGCAGATGAACGAGGACCTGGTGAAGCAGGTGGCGGACATCGACGCGGCCTGCACGCAACTCGCCGAACTCATCGCAAAACTCAACGATGCGAGCCGACGGCTCTTCGGCGAGACGTTCGCAAAGATCCAGGACAACTTCGGCGGCGATCACGGCATGTTCCGCAAGCTCTTCAACGGGGGCAAGGCCGAGGTACGCCTCATGTCCCTGGTCAAGGAAGTCGAGGAACCCGACGGCACGATCCGCAAGGTTGAAACCGGAGAAACGGACCTGCTGGAGAGCGGCATCGAGGTCATCGCCAAGCCCCCGGGCAAGGAGCCGCGGAGCATCAGCCAACTCTCGGGAGGTGAGAAGACGCTGACCGCCGTGGCCCTGCTGATGAGCATCTTCCGCAGCCGCCCGAGTTGTTTCTGCGTTCTGGACGAGGTCGATGCCGCGCTCGACGAGGGGAACGTCGGCCGGTTCAACAGCGTCGTCCGCGAGTACACCGATCGTTCGAGTTTCATCGTCATCACGCACAACAAGCGGACGATGCAGTCCGCGGACCGCCTGTACGGCATCACGCAGCAGGAACGCGGCGTGAGCACGCGCGTCGCGGTGCGGTTCGATGATGTCGGCAAGAACGGCGAAATTCGATCCGGCGCCCAGCCGGTCCCCCCCCCGGAGGTGCCCGTGGTTGTCGTGGCACAACCTGTCATGACACCGGCGGGCGCGAACCCGGCGATGGCGCCGGCATCGAAACGAACACGCCGTCCAACGTCGAAATCCGTTGCTCCCGCCGAACCAAGCCTGCGAGATTCCCTCGCGGCGATGCGCGAACTGGCTCAAACGAACGAAACGCCGAGCATCGGCGGTTCCTGATCGGATCACCGCACGGATCGGCGATTCACTCCGGACTCGCGGGCGAATCTGCCCGAGCGACCGGGGGTTCTTTCTCGACGAAGGACCTGACCATCTCCCCCACCGCCTCGTCGCACGCACGATCACCGGGCGTTCCCCCACGATTGCACACGGCGAGCACCGCCATGTTTTTTTCCGGCGCGACCCAGACCACGGCCATCCAGAGCGTGTTGCTCCCGCCGTGTGTCAGGACTCGGCCGCCGGCCCACCCACGGCGGGTGATGCTCCACCCGTACCCGTAATCAGATCCGGGTGCGTCGTATGGCGTGTGCATCGTTCGAAGCGTCTCTGGTTTCAGAAGCGTCGAAGTGCCTCGTTCACCCGCCAGGTGCAGTGAAACGTACTTCCCCCAGTCGGGCAGCGACATATGCACCGTCCCCCCGGGGCCGATGGACGCCGGGTTGTCGCCGGCGTGGTTCGGCCCGGGCTCTACAGGTTTGCCCGCGGCATCGTGCCCGCGCGGCTGGGTCCACTCCCCGGGCTTGCCGGGCGCACCAAATCCGGCGGAGGTGATCCCGAGCGGACGAAAGAGACGTTCCTGCATCAAGTCTTCCCACGGCTTGTCCGCGGCACGCTCGACAAAGGCCGCGGCGAGCGTGAAACCGGCGTTCGCGTACAGTTTTTGGGTGCCCGGTTCCGAGAGCGGGGGCTTCGCAAGAATCGCGGCGACCAGTACGCCCCGCTGTTCACGATGCGGCGTGGTCAGGTTCCACAGTTTCGACCACAGGCCGCCCTGACGCAGATCCGCGGGCACACCCGCGCGATGGGCGAGCAGTTGCTCGATGGTGACCGGCTTCCATCCCGGGTCCATCGGTTCCACATCCGCCAACCCCTCGCCGATGGTCGATGCCCACGAGACTCTGCCCTCTTCAACAAAGGTGCCGATCATCGTCGCGGTCATGGACTTTGTGCAACTGCCCAGGTGCCACAGGTCGGCGAGGGTGGCTTTTTCTCCGCGGCCCGAGACTCGCACGCCGGCGACACCCTGGGCCACGACCGCTTCGCCGCGCAGCACAAGCACCGCGAGGGCAGGAACGTCGTGGAGCTCAACAAGCGGAGCAAGCGAGACGGAAACATCGGACGGTTGGTTCGGAACGGTCTGGCACGCAGCGAACACCACACCGCAGGCAAGCAGGTTCATGCCCTGAGAATACGCCGGGCGTCCTCGACGGCGTCACTCCCTTGTCAGGATCAGCGATCAGCCCCGATCCGATGAGTCTCCCAACGAAGGGTCTTGTGGCGGCTCCATCGCTCCCACCAGATCGGAGAGAGTCTTCCGCCGCTGCCGGCGAGTCCATCGCGCCAGACCATCGGCCACCCTGATGGGACAACGGGGATCAACGAACAAGCCTGTTCCAATCTCGACCGCCGTCGCGCCCGCCAGGATGAACTCCGCCGCGTCCTGCCAGTGCAGCACACCGCCGATGCCCACGATGGGCGTGCGGGTGTCGCGGCACACGCCGTAGTACGCATCGTGCACGAGTTTCACCGCGATGGGGTGAATTCCGGGGCCAGAAAGACCCCCGGTCACACGAGAGAGCCGTGGACGGCGCGTTTCGACATCGATCGCCATCGCGGGCATGGTGTTGGCGATACAAAGGGCATCGGCCCCCGGACGCTGGTTCGGTCCCGATGGCACTCCTCCCCGCGGCTCGATCGCCGCCCGGGCGATCGCAACGATGCCGGTGCCCCCGACCGCGATGGGACTGAGTTTCACGAACAGGCGGGTCCGGGGCAGCACCGCGCGGACTTCCCGCACGAGCTCCGACAAAAGGTTGGGATCCGCCGCGAACTCGCAACCGTGCTTCACGTTGGGGCAGGAGACGTTCAGTTCCACCGCGGGCATCTCTTCGAGCGTGCCCAACGCCGCGGCGACTTTGACAAAGCCCTCGACGCTGAACTCCGAAACGGAACCGATGACCGTGGTGGGCACGCCCGCGACGAGCGGGGCATACTCCTTCATGAACGCATCGATGCCGATGTTCGCCAGCCCGACCGCGTTGAGCATGCCGTGCGGGGTCGGAACAATCCGCCAGGTGGCGTTCCCTTCCCGCGGCTCGGCGGTGATGGACTTGGTCACGATGCCGCCGATGCGCGAAAGGTCGAGCACATCGGACAGTTCGTCCAGCGTTCCGGCCGTGCCCGCCGCAAGGATGACCGGAGTGCGCAACGGCACCCCGGCGAGGTCGATCGAGATGGTCGGATCGGGCATCGGGCCAAGCGTATGGACGACCGAGTACCATGCCAATGACGTTCGTCGTGGCCCTGCTCCGTACGATCACGACCCCGAGATGGAACGAACGCTGCGAACCGCTGTGAGAAAGGACCCCGCCGCAAGGAAAGTTATCGCCGCGTGGAGGCGATTGACCGGAGGCGCGGAGACGCGGGACAAGGACCGCCGGACACTGATCGCCTGTTCCGGCGGTGCGGACTCGAGCGCCCTTGCGATCATCCTCGCGGCGGCGACCGACAACCTGACGGTCTGCCACATCCTCCACAACCTTCGACCCGAGAAGGCGGCGAAGGCGGATCGGGACACGGCCCGCCGTTTGACGCGGAAACTGGGGTTGCCGTTCACCAGTCGCAGCGCCGCGGTTCTGGAACTCCCGGGGAACGCCGAGGCGAACGCACGCGAGATCCGATACGAACTCCTCGCGCGTGTCGCGCGGGCGAAAGGATGTGTGGCCATCGCCACGGCCCATCACGCCGATGATCAGGCCGAGACTGTTCTGATGCGTCTGATTCGCGGTTCAGGACCGTCCGGCCTTCGCGGGGTGAGAGAGTCCCGCCCCGGCCCCCTCCGACTCCGCATCGTTCGACCGATGCTCGGGGTGAGTCGAGAAGATGCCGAGCGAATCTGCCGCATCGCGGGACACCGTTGGGCGACTGACGCGACCAACACCGACACCACACGACTCCGTGCCGCGGTTCGGGCGCGGGTTCTTCCCGTGCTTCGGGAGTTATCGCCCAACGTCTCGCTCGCCCTGACCCGGGCCGCCGGGGTGCAGGCCGACGCCGCGCAGCTCATCCGTCAACGTGCGAACACACTCATGGCTGCGGCCCGGCAGCGCGAGAGCGGCCTCGAGCTTCCCGGGAAACTTCTTTCGCGACAACCCGCCGCGGTGCTCGTTCAAATGATCCGTATGCTGTACCACAGGGTTGTCGGTACCGAGGGAGCACGCTCGCTCACAGGTATGACCCTGGCGCCCGTTCTTTGCGCGGTTCGTGCGCGATCACCCCGACGTGTTGTCATCACGGTGGGACGCTGCCGTATCGAGGCGACGCCGACCCGGCTTGCGCTGAAGCCGCTTACACCGGCGTGATGACTCACCGACCCCCCTACACTTCGCGATCTCCTGGAGCAACAATTGTCCGAACCCAAACTCATCATCGATTCAGATTGGAAATCCCAGGCCCAGGCCGAGAAGGAACGTCTCGCCGCGCAGACCGCATCAAAGAAGCCCGCATCCCCCGCCGGCGCGGCCGCGGGTGGGGCACCCGATGAGGACCGTGAACTGGGTTTCGATGACGTGGTAGGCTTCTTCGCCACGCAGGCCCTTTCGTATCTGGGCTACATCCCCGATCCCTACTCGGGCAAGGCCGTTGTCTCGCTCGAGCACGCCAAGTTGTACATCGACCTGCTCGGCATTCTGGAAGCCAAGACAAAGGGCAACCTGACCGAAACCGAGGACGCCAACATCAAGAAAACCCTTTCGCAAATGCGCATGGCGTTCGTCGAGACCGGGCAGGCAGTGGCGAAGGCCGTGCAGGAGGGTCGGATCAAGCCGCAAGCCGCGGGGGGTATGCAACCCGGAGTCGGCCCGGCCCCGCAGGTTTGACCTAACCCGACGCACGGTACTCCAAAAAAAGTCAACGCCCGGGCGGCGACGCAGCCAACCCGGGCGTGGAACTCACATGGCCGATGGATGCCGCGGGACTGTGGCTCTCCCAAACCCGGTCCCGGCCTGTCCCCAACCGCCGCTCCCTCCGCGGCGGTCAGGGCCTCACACAAGCACGGCGGCACCCATCGGACGATCCGACGATCCGCCGCCGGTCCATGGCGGCGGATCCTCTCACCATTCAACCCGGGTCGGGTGAGCGCGACCCCCGATGATCAGTCGTACAACGCTGTGGTCACGGGCGGCTGCACGGTCCTCAACCGGAGGGTGGTGTCGATCCGGAAGTTGGACTGGGTGCGGTGCCGCTCGGCGTGAAAGATTCGCAGGGAGTAGACCTGGCCATCTTCCAACCAAGTCAGCCGGTCGAGATCGATGGTCTGGCTCGCCGCGGCGTGAACGCCGCCGATGTCCACGACCAACTTGTTGTCGATGAAGACCCAGACATCATCGTCGCCGGTGAAGGTAAAGACCTGCCCCTTGCCCTTCTCGCACACGAACTCGGTGGCGATCTCGGTGGTGAAGTGGAAGTTCTGGTTCGGCGTGGAGCCGCCGGAGTTGCCCAGCAGTTCACCGTTGATGGGGAAGAATCCGGAGCGGTTCATGTAGAAGGGATCGGTCCGGTCGTTGAAGGTGTACACGTTGCTGTTGGCGTTGCGGCGCAGGGTCAGGGTGATCTGCTTGCTGACATTGACGCCCGGGGTGTCGCGGAACCACTGAGCGAACTGCTCCGCGTTCTGCAAGGCCCCGCCTGTGCTGCTGGCCTTCGAGCCGTTGATGTCGCCCGACTTTGTGGCGATGTACGACCTGGGGTCCATGATCGGACGGTTGCTTGAATCCTTCCAGACAGTGGACACCTTCTTGCCCGCGGAACGGAAGACCGGCTTGCCGTCGCTGTCGAGCGAGTCGGCCACCATCTCCGAGTACTGACCAAAGCCCGCGGACGGCTGACGTTCGAAGTCCTGATGTCCTCCCGTGACATCACGCCCCTTGAAATCGCGGATCACCGCGGTGAGGGAAAGCGTCTCGGGAAGACCGGCGTACGGGTCGGAGGTTGGGACGGCTTCTGCCCCCGTCATCGCCAACCCAGCCGCCAGCACCACTGCGCCGCAGGCCGCCTTCCACGTTGTTCGATTCATCGCCATGACTTGCTCCTCGTCATTCGCCGCCTTCCGTGGGGCGTTCTCGTGTTCCTCGCGGGCCGATCGGGTGATGGGGGGTCACACACCCCGAACGTTCACGCCGACCGCGAAGATGCCGGGGGTAGTGTGCAATTCACGACCGGCGGTTGCCAGCGATTTGTGACGCGGAGCAGGTCTTGGCGATTGGTCTGTAACGAATGAAGCATCTGGAACGCCCCACCGAATCGCGGATGGCGTCGTTTGAACCGTGGGCGGTGACTTTTACGGACTCTTGATCCTTCACCCCCGGGTGGGCCGATATACGATTTATCGCCGCCTGGCACGGACGCGAGGGGGCAGTCTCACGGATCGAGGGGTCTTCTCCATATGGATACGTTTGTCATCGATGGCGGTCGCCGCCTTTCCGGTCGGGTTCGCATCAACGGCTCCAAAAACGCAGCCCTGCCGCTGCTGGCCGCGGCCCTCCTCACCGACCAACCCGTCAAACTGCGCGAGGTCCCCAACCTGGCGGACATCCGCAACATGCTCAAACTTCTCGGCGAACTCGGCTGCCCCCGCCTCGATGAACCCGCGGATGGAGGGTTCGGCGACGGCACCATCACCGTCCGAGTCACCGACGAGAGTCTGTCGCACGCCCGTTACGAGATTGTCCGCACCATGCGTGCGAGCATCTGCGCCCTGGGGCCGATGCTGGCCCGGCGAGGCTTCGCCCGCATCTCCCTGCCCGGTGGCTGCGCCATCGGGGAGCGACCGGTCGACCTCCACCTGCGCGGCCTGGCCGCGCTGGGGGCCCAGATCACACTGAGCGCGGGGGACATCATCGCCAAGGTGCCCCCCGGCGGGCTGGTTGGCACAACCGTGTTCATGGGCGGCCCGTTCGGCAGCACCGTGCTGGGCACGGCGAACGTGATGTCGGCGGCCACGCTGGCCAAAGGGGCGACCATCATCGAGTCCGCCGCGTGCGAGCCTGAGGTGGTGGACCTGGCCAATCTCCTGAACAAGATGGGCGCCAAGATCAGCGGGCACGGCTCGCCGAGGATCGTGATCGAGGGCGTCTCGGAGTTGGGCGGTGCCGATCACCGCGTCATCCCCGACCGGATCGAGGCGGGCACCTACATGATGGCCGCGGCGGTCACCAACGGCGAGATCATCCTCGAGAACTGCCCGGTGGACAGCCTTCTCTCGGCGATGCACTGCCTCGACACCATCGGCGTGCATGTCGAGGCGTGCAACGCCGTCGCGTCCAACATCCCCACGCGCTCGGCCCACCGCGGGTGCGAGGACCCCATGCGCTGCTGCGTCCGCGTGACCAGCGACCGAATCCTGCGTCCTGTGGAAGTCACGACCCAGCCCCACCCCGGGTTCCCCACCGACCTCCAGGCCCAGTTGATGACCGTCCTCTCGCTGGCGGACGGGAACTCGGTGATCACCGAGAAGATCTTCCCCGACCGATTCCTCCACGTCGCTGAACTGACCCGCATGGGCGCGAAAATCATCCGCCACGGGGCGACGTGCGTCATTTCAGGTGTGCGGAAACTGATCGGCGCCCCGGTCATGGCAAGCGACCTGCGCGCCAGCGCTGGTCTGGTCCTCGCGGGCCTGGCCGCCGAGGGGCGAACCACGGTCAGCCGCGTGTATCACCTCGACCGCGGGTATGAGCGCATGGAAGACAAACTCCGTGCGCTCGGCGCGAGCATTCAGCGGGTGGACGAATCAGAGGTGGCCGCGGCGGAAACAGTCGCGGGCTGACCATCCCGGTGCTTTTCGTGTTCCGCGGGACCGCTGTAACGGTTCGCCGAACCCGTGACGCGGCTGTACCTACTTCCCGGCGATCTGCGTGTACGTCTCCGGCCTCCGGTCGCGGTAGAACTGCCAGACATCGCGCACCTCGCGGATCATGTCGAGGTCCAGGTCGGCGATGACGATCTCGTCCTTGTCGCGGCTGGCGATGTGGGTGATCTGGCCACGAGGGTTGCAGAAATACGACTGACCGTAGAACTCGCCGATGTTCCACGGCCCCTCGCGCCCGACGCGGTTGATCGCGCCCACGAAGTACTGGTTGGCGACGGCGTGGGCCGGTTGCTCCAACTTCCAGAGGTACTCGGAAAGCCCGGCCACAGTCGCCGAAGGATTGAAGACGATCTCGGCCCCGTTCAACCCCAGTTCGCGTGCCCCCTCGGGGAAGTGGCGGTCGTAGCAGATGTAGACGCCGATCTTGCCGAAGCGGGTCTCGAAGACGGGGTACCCCTCATCACCCGGCTTGAAATAGAACTTCTCCCAGAAACCCGGGTGGCAGTGCGGGATGTGCTTCTTGCGGTAGCGCCCGAGGTACTGTCCTTTGTCATCGATCACCGCCGCGGTGTTGTAGTACACGCCCGTCATCGCCAACTCGTAGATCGGCACGACCAGTGCCATGCCGAGTTTCCGGGCCAGGTCCCGCATCAATGTCACCGTCGGGCCATCGGGGACCGGCTCGGCGGTGTCGTACCAGCGCACGTGCTGCTCGGCGCAGAAGTACGGGCCGTAGAAAATCTCCTGCAGGCAGCAGATGTTCGCGCCTTGCTCGGCGGCGCTGCGGATGAGAGGCAGGTGCTTCTCGATCATCGCGGCCTTGACTTTGCGCAGGTCCGGCTCATCCGCCAACGGGTTGGAGCATTGAATCAGTGCGGCGCGGGTGATGCGTGGCATGGCCGAGTGTATTCGAGCGACACGCCCGGATGTTCTCAGCCGACGGATGGGAGGGGCGTGCAGGAACCATCACGTCTGCGCGCACACCCGGTGATCGGCACCAAAAAAAACACACCCGGCGCGTGGCCGGGTGTGAAGGTCGAAGGGGGTAGTCACTCGAACTGGAGAGATCAACGCCGACGACGCGTCGCGACCAGAACGCCGAGACCCGCGAGGGCCATCGCGCCGGGCGCGGGGATCACGAAGGCTTCGGTGCTGAAGGGGATATCGGGGTTGATGCCGTCGTTGCTCTGATCCCCACTGCCGTCCTGGGTGATCCAGTTGGCGACATCGTTGATCTGGGCGCGATAGGCATCGAAGGCGATCTGGTTGTTCCTCAGGCCGACGTAGGCCATGATGTCTTCATCTCCTTCGATGAAGAGCGCGGTCAGACCCTCGGTCAGACCCGTGCCGGAGAGCGTGGTGCCCGCGACGGCGACCGGATCGTTCCCGATCGCCGCGAGGAAGGCCGTGGGCGATGCGTAGGAGCCGACGAAGGCAAAGACCGCCTCGTTGCTGTTGGCGATGCCGCGGTTCGTGCCACCCTCGGCGAGGAAGGACACGGTGCCCAGGTTGCTTGTGGTCGAGGTCGAGTTGACATCATCGATCGTGATGATCGTGCCCGCGGGGATCGCGCCCAGGGCGGTCCACATCCATGCGCTCTCGTTGTTGTCGGTCCAGCCGGTGCCGTTCCACTCATTGTCCGTGAACGAAATCTGCGTGCCGGCGGGCAGGTCCTGCAACGCGACAAAGGCCAGGTTGTCCAGCCCGTCGGCGTTGAAGCCGGTGAAGGCGATGGAGCCGGGGCCGAGGATCCCCGCGGCGGCAAAGCCCGCGCTCAGCGTGAGCGCGGCGATAGCGTGGTGTGCAAACTTCATGTCTCTCTCCAAAAAAAAGAATCTCTCCAACGGGCGGGACGCTCCCGCCGAGTGCGACAATGCTAACGAAGCGTCGTCAAGACTCCCCGCAGGAAGAATCAAGTTTGCGCAAAGATCATGCGGGCGACCATGGATTTCCAACGGGAATCGCCGGAGGTTGCACCCGATCACGCACGAGTTCAAGCTGGGACGAACGACCGGTGGTGGAGACCAAACCGAACCGATGACAACCCTAGTATTCCTCTATGACCGCCCACGCTCACAACGGGCAGAACGGAACCGCGACAAGCCCCCCTGCCGCGGAAGGCCGGATCGGATCCACGACCACGCCGCGCGGCTGGGAGTATGCGCCGGCACCCGAGACAGTCAAGGTTTCCATCGCGCCGCGGCATCACCACTTCATCAACGGGACGTGGGCGGCCCCCAATGTTTCCAAGGGGCTCGCGGGGACGGCGTACTTCAGCACCATCAATCCGGCGAACGAATCAACGCTCAGCGAGGTAGCTCAGGGAACCGAAGCCGACATTGATGCCGCGGTCAAGGCCGCGGCCGCCGCGGCTCCCAAGTGGGCCTCCCTGCCCGCCACAGAACGTGCGAAGTACATCTTCCGCATCGCTCGGCGCATCCAGGAGCGTGCCCGAGAACTGGCCGTGCTCGAGACCCTCGACAGCGGCAAGCCGATCAAGGAGAGCCGCGACACCGACGTGCCGCTGGTCGCCGCGCACTTCTTCTATCACGCCGGGTGGGCCGACAAGCTCGAATACGCCTTCGCGGGCCGCACGATGCGCCCGCATGGCGTCTGCGGGCAGATCATCCCGTGGAACTTCCCGCTGTTGATG
>DDSA01000135.1:0-3416 GCA_002343715.1 Phycisphaerales bacterium UBA2402
CCCGCCCGCGCTGCTGGGCCGGCTCGAGATCGTGCCCTACTACCCCATCTCCGACAGCATGATGCGGGCGATCATCAAACTGCAACTGGGGCGCGTGGCCCAGCGCATCAAGGAGGGGCACAAAGTCCCCTTCTCGCACGACCCCGCCGTGGAGGACACCATCGTCTCCCGTGTGACCGAACTCGACAGCGGCGCCCGCGCCATCGACGCCATCATCACCCGCCAGATGCTCCCCGCCATCGGCGGCGAACTGCTCAACCGCATGATGCAAGGGCGCGAGATCACGAAGGTGCACGTGGGTGTCAAGGACGGCGAGTTCGCGTACGACTTTGAATGATCGAGGGTGGCCCGACCCTCCGGGTCGGGGCCGGATTGGGCACGAATCACGGGTTTTCGCGTTTCGGTCTCAGATACCTCTGTTTGGCGCGGTGCCGCGCGCGTTCTTTTTCATGCGGTTGAACGTGGCGGGCGCGTCCCCGGACCGGCCGGGACGGTCGGGCCACCCCGCATGCGGGAACCTCGATGTCACTCAGTATCCCGCCGGAACCCCGCCCTTGCGCGGGTCGCTCCCGGCCTGCCAGCCCCCTTCGGCGGCGCGGATGATCTGCACCGCCGCGACCGCCGAGCGTGAGCCGGTGGTGTGGCCGAGCGCTCTGAGCGCGTCGATGGTCTCCGGGGTTTTGAGCGACGTCTCCAGCTGCAACTGGTCCGGCTCCCACTGGTGATGGAAGCGCGGCCGGGCCAGCGCTTCGCCCGGGGGCAGGTCGAAGAACAGCGTGTTGAGAGCGACCTGGATCGTGCCGCTGATGATCCGCGGCCCGCCGCTGCCGCCCGCGAGCAGCACCGCCTTCCCGTCCTTGACCACGATGGTCGGTGTCATGCTCGACAGGGGACGCTTGCCGGGCGCGGGGCGGTTGAGTTCGGCGTGGGTGAGGCCGAAGGCGTTGGCTTTCCCCGCGCGGGTGATGAAATCGTCGGCCTCGTCGTTCAGGATGAACCCGTACTCGGGCACGGGGAGCAGCGAGCCGAAGACGAGGTTGATCGTCTCGGTGCAACTCACCGCGCCACCCCAGCGGTCTACCGCGCACAGGTGGCTGGTGCCGCCGTCCTCGGGCAGGGCCGCCGCCGAGCCGTAGTCGTCGTGCGGCAAAGTGCCGGTGAGATCGATCGACGCGGCGCGGCTCTTGATGTAGGCCGGGTCGAGCAGGGCCTGTGTCGGCACCTTCACGAAGTTCGGATCTCCCATCCACCTGGCCCGGTCTGCGAAGGCGTGCTTCGAGGCTTCGGTGACGAGGTGGATGTAGGCGGGGCTGTTGTGCCCGCTCGTCGCTGCGATGCGCGAGAGGTCGTCGCCGCGCATGTCCAGCATCGCCAGGACCTGGGCCAGCACGATCCCCCCGCTGCTGGGCGGGCCCATCGTGATGATGTCCATGCCGCGGAACGAGGCCCGCAGCGGCGGCCGTTCTTCAACCTTGTACCCCGCGAGGTCGGCGAGGGTCATGGCCCCGCCGTCGCGTGTGACGGCCCGCACGATCGCCTCCGCGATGGGGCCTTCGTAAAAGCCCGAGGCGCCCTTTTCGGCGATGAGGCGCAGGGCGTCGGCCTGCTCGGGCAGGGCGACGTGGTAGCCCTTGCGTACGTTGCCGCTGTCGAGCAGGCGCTCCCATGTGAAGGCGAAGCGCCGCTGTCTCGCCGCGTCCGCCTTCATCCACGGGATCACGAGTTCATCATTGTGGGCGCTCTCTTCGTAGTGCTGGTCCGCGCTGAACCCCTCCTCGGCCAGGCGGATGGCCGGGGCGAGCACTTCCGCGCGGGACTTGGTGCCGTAGTGCTCCAGCGCGTGCAGCAGGCCCGCCACGGTGCCGGGGATGCAGACCGCTTTTCCGCCGTGTGTCGCGGCATCGGGGTCGGGATCGTTCTCGAAGGACTCGGAACCGATCGCGCCGATGCCCGTCTCGCGGTAGTTGATGGTCGTGAGCACCTCGCCGCGGATTGGGTCGGCGGGCAGCCGGATGACCATGAACCCGCCGCCGCCGATGCCGCAGGAATACGGCCGCACCACGGAGAGGGCGAACGATGCGGCGACCGCGGCATCGACGGCGTTCCCGCCCGCCTTGAGCATATCAACGCCGGCCTGCGAGGCGAGGGGATGGTCGGCGGCGACGGCGGCGGTTTTGTACACGGGTTCGGGTTCCGGCGCAACGGGGGCCGCCGTCACAACCGGCAGAACCAACGCGGCGAGTGCGAGCATCATGCGGGTATCGTTGGCCGCTCGGGCTCGGGCCGAACGCGGCGCGGCCGCGCCCCGGCCGAACGCTTCACGGCAGCGCCGCGGGCGAGTACCACAGTCGCGAGCCGATGCCCAGCGGCAACCCAGTGCCGACCCAGATGAGCAGCCAGACCGTCCACACGATGGTGAAGGTGATGGAGTAGGGGATCATCAGCGAAAGGATCGTGCCGATGCCCGCCTTGGGCCGGTATTTCTGCACGACCGCCAGGATGATGATGAGGTACGCGTTGAGCGGCGTGATCATGTTCACCACGGAATCCGCGACGCGGTAGGCGGCCTGGGTGAGTTCCGGGGCCAGGCCGATCAGCATGAACATGGGGACGAAGATCGGGGCCATGATGGTGTACTTGGCCGACATCGAACTCACCAGGAAATCCAGCGCGATCGTGAGCAGGATGAAGAGCACGATGAGCAGTGCCCAGTGCATGTCCAGGGATGCCAGCGCCGTCCCCCCGGCGATCGCCGCCATCTGATCGAGCCGGGAATACTTCAGAAAGTCGATGAACTGGCCCGCGAAGAAGGCGAGCACGATCATCGGCGCGACCTCGCCGATCGACAGGCCCATCATCCGCATCACGTCCTTCTCACCCTTCACGGTGCCGGTCGCCAGGCCGTACAGAATGCCCGGAATCAGGAAGACAAGGAACATCGTGGGCACGATGGCCACGGACCACCGATCCACCGTGTCCACGCGGCCGTCGGCCCGCGGCGCCGATGGACCCGTCCCGTGCAGGGGCCAGCCCGGGATGTTCACGCTCGCGAAAAACAGCCCGAGAATCACGAGCATCGCCGCCCCCGCCAGCACCACGCCCCGCTTCTCCGCGCGCGAAAGAGGATCCGGTGGCTTCACAAGCCCGGACCCGGCGGTGTCGGGGTCGCGTGCCAGCCGGGGCTCGGTGATCCACGCCGTGACCGCCCAGCCCGCCATCGCCAGCACGAAACCCGACGAGGCCGCGAAGAACCACGTCGCGGTCGGGCGGACGTCGTACCCGGGTTCGATCGTGCCCGCCGCGGCGGTGCTCAAAGAAGACATGACCGGGTCGATCCCCGTCAGAAAGACATTGGCGGAAAAGCCCCCGGCGATCCCCGCGAAGACCGCCGCGATTCCCGCCAGCGGCGCCCGCCC
>DDSA01000135.1:3675-3987 GCA_002343715.1 Phycisphaerales bacterium UBA2402
AGCGGCGCCCGCCCCGCCGAAGCGAAGAGCGCCGCCGCCAACGGCGGCAGCACAACATACCCGGCGTCCGACGCCACCGACGACGTGGTGCCCAGGAAGACGAGCGCCGGGGTGACCAGCCGCCGGGGTATCAGCGGGCCCGCGCTGCGCAGGAGCGCCGCGATCAGCCCGGATTTCTCGGCCACGGCCACGCCCAGGAGCACCGACACCACGATCCCCAACGGCGCGAAGTTGACGAAGTTGAAGACCATCCGCGACAGGATGTGATAGATGCCGTCGGCCGTGAGCAGGCTGCGCGCGGTGATGATGCGC
>DDSA01000135.1:4219-7814 GCA_002343715.1 Phycisphaerales bacterium UBA2402
GCTCTTCCGATCTCGATTCGGTCTTGAGTTGGTTCTTCTCGTCCAGGACCGGATGTCCGTCCTGATCGCGCACCGGCCGAACCTCAACCACAAACTGCGGGGCCAGTTCGATCTCGGGCCGGCCCGTGGAAGGATCAATCACGTCAAGGCCGTCGGGCCCCTTCACAGCCCGAGGCTGGACCGCGGCCACAGCCCAACCCCGCGCTTCGGCGATGTACGAGGCGGGCAACGCCACCAGACAGAAGATGACAAAAAGTGTCGTGGGTGTCGGTAACTTGTTGCCGATCAGTTCGATGAAGTTCAGGATTCGGAGCGCCAGACCCGGCCGGCTCGCTGGGGGCTGCATGCGGTGATCAATGTAGCAGCATCGCGAGGCAGACGCGAGCGCCCCCGCCGCCCGCGATGGCGCTCACCCCCGCCCGCGGCCATGCCTTCTACCCTCTCTCATGCCCGATCCCGCGAAACTCGTGCGAACCATCGCCCTGATGAACCAGAAGGGGGGCGTGGGCAAGACGACGACCACGGTGAACCTCGCCGCGGCGATGGCCCGCGCGGGACGCTCGACACTGGTGGTTGATCTTGATCCGCAGGCGCACGCCTCGCTGCACCTGGGCGTGGACCCCGGCGCGGTGGAGCGGTCGGTCTACGACGTGATCCTGGGCGAGGCCCCCATCACCGAGTGCGTGCGTGCGGCGGGCGAGAACCTGATGGTTCTTCCCAGCACCACCGACCTGGCGGCGGCGGAGTCGGAACTGGCTTCGATCCCCGACCGTCAGAAGCGGCTGGAGAACGCGTTCCGGGACTTCGGCGACCGGGCCGAGTTCATCCTGATCGACTGCCCGCCGAGCCTGGGCCTCCTGACGATCAACGCGCTGACGGCGGCTCGCGAGGTCATTATCCCGATGCAGGCCCATTTCCTCGCGCTGCAGGGCGTGGGCAAACTGCTGGAGACGGTGGGGCTGGTGAGCAAGGCGGTGAACCCGCGCCTACGCGTCACCGGCGTGGTCCTGTGCATGCACGACACGTCGAGTTCGCATACGAAGGAAGTCGTGGCGGACATGGAGGGTTTCTTTGAGCAGGCCCGCGGGCAGGAATCTCCGTGGAAGTTCGCCCGCGTGCTGCGGCCCGCGATCCGGCGGAACATCAAACTCGCGGAGTGCCCGAGTTTCGGCAAGACCATCTTCGACTACGCGCCGCAGGCCCCGGGGGCCGAGGACTATCAGAAACTGGCCGACGGGCTGCTGCGAGAGTGGGATGCGCTGCTCGCCAAGCGTCAGGCCGAGGCGCCCGTCCCCGAGATCGTGGTGCCCGCGCCCGGTGACGGAGTGCCGGCTTGAGCCTTTCCGCGGCGGCCGGCCGGTCGGCGGCATGGCTCAGCCGCCCGCACGGACAACGCAGGGCGCGCGTGGTCTTCGCGTGCTTCGCGGCTCTCTTGTTCACGCTCACGCACTGGCCGGCGCTCCAGATCCCATCGCCGGTTCACCGCACGGACATCCTGCTGCACATGGCCTTTTTCGGGCCGTGGACGATCCTCTTCGCCGCGTGCGGGTGGTTCGGGCCGGCGCTGAGCATCCGCAACATCGTGTGGTCGGGACTCATCGCGCTGGCCTACGCGGGGTTTGATGAAGGAACGCAGGCCATCCCCTGGATCCGTCGGCAGGCGGGGTGGGACGACTTCGGCGCCAACGCGCTGGGCGTGCTGGCCGCGACGGCGGTGCTGCTGATACTCTCGCGCACGGTTTCCCAAGAACTCCCCCCGAAGGACTGAGCCGCGCATGAACGACACCCCGCCGACCCGGCCCGATTGGCAGAGCAAGCACCTGTGGCAGTTTCAGCCGGTGCGAGATCTGCTGGTGCTGGCGGGGGTGGTCGGCCTGTTCTGGCTCGGGTACCGCCTGAGCATCGTGACGGTGCCGCTGCTGCTGGCCCTGCTGCTGGCGTACCTCTTCGAGCCGCTGGTGGCGAAGATGACGCGCTCCGGAAAAGTGGGCCGCGCCCGCGTGGCTCTGAGCATCATCCTGCTGGCCGGGCTTCTGGTCGGCGTGCCCGCGGTGCTGGGCGTGGGGTGGTCGCTGGTGCAGGGAGTGAAGGTCGTCCAGAACGTGGCGAGCGGGGTGGACCTGGTCTCGCGCTCGGTGCGAAAGCCGAACGACGAAGTCCTGGCTCAGCGGCTCCAGAACCGTGGCAGGGCCTGGATGACCATCCGTGATTTCATCGTGGCCGAGCGGGCCAGGGCGGGGGCCGAGCCCCGGTCGGCCCCGACTCCCGGTAACGAACCCGTACCACCCAGCGACCTTGGGGAGCACCCCGCGGGCGACTACTCGGATCCGATGCACGATGTCCTGTCCGCGGCGGATGAGCCGAGCGATCTCTTCCGTGCCTTCGAGATCGTCCGTGTCTGGCTGACGCAGAACGCCGGAACGATCAGCCGCAACCTGGTGAGCGCCGGGGGGGGTGCGCTGGGGGCGGCGGTGTCGTTGGTGGGCTCCATCGGGGCGTTTGTGTTCTCGATCCTCCTGACGGCCTTCTTTTTCTTCTTCTTCTGCACCGGGTACGGGAAGGTGCTGGAGTTCTGGCAGGGCCTCCTGCCCGAGCGCAAGAAGGGCCGCGCCCTCGAACTCGCGGCGAAGATGGACGTGGTCATCTCCGGCTTTGTCCGCGGGCGGCTCACGATCTGCGGCATCCTCATGGTTGTCTACACTGTCGGCTACTGGCTCATCGGCGTCCCCGCGCCGTTCGTGCTGGGCGTCGTCACCGGGTTGCTGACGCTGGTGCCCTACGCGGCGGGCGCGGTGATCCCGGTCGCCATGCTGCTGATGTGGCTGCAACCCGGCGAAGGGCTGCGGTCGCACTGGTGGTGGATCGTGGGCAGCCCGTTCCTGGTCTTCATGATCGCCCAGCCGCTGGACGACTACGTCCTCACGCCGCGGATCCAGGGAAAGACGACGAACATGGACGTGCCGACGATCCTCTTCGCCTCGATCGCGGGCGGCACGCTGCTGGGGTTCTACGGATTGCTGCTCGCGATTCCCGTCGCGGCCTGCATCAAGATTCTGCTCCGAGAGCTTTTCTGGCCCCGGCTGAGGGATTGGGCGAAGGGGAGCGCTTCGGACCTTCTGCCGATCTCGCGGGAATGAGCGTGCGCCGATAACGCTCGCCACGGCGCTGTGCGGGCCTCAAGCGCAAAGTGCGCCTCCCGGCGCGCCGATGTACCCCGCACGCGGGCGGTCCCGCGCGCATGACTCCCGAACCCGTCCCAAGCCCCTTCACAGCCGAACGATGCCCCGCCGCGGACATCGAGGGCCACCCGTTCAGGGCCGTGGCCGACATCGCCGAGGTGAACGAGAAGTTCATCCCCGGCCCGCACTGGAACGGGCGGACGCTGAAACTCAGCCGGTCTCACCTGGTCTTCCAGTCCCGACGCATGTGCCACGCGGGCCGGATGATCGTGCTGGCGATTCACCGGATCGATTCGTCGCCCATCCCGCTGCTGGGAACGGTTTCTCGTTGCGAGTACGCGGGCGAGGGGCTGTACGTGGTGGTGCTCGATCTGGTGCCCATGCCCCACGCCCCCACCATCGACCACTGGCTCGCC
>DDSA01000135.1:8036-8211 GCA_002343715.1 Phycisphaerales bacterium UBA2402
CCCACCATCGACCACTGGCTCGCCGACATCGCGCGGGAACTGGCCCGGATGGCCTGACGGCCGGCGCTTGACCCGGGGCCGCGCCCCGCCCACGCTTGCGGGCGTGAAACTCGTGACCACCCGCGCCGACCTTCGCGCCGCCCGCACCGGGCCGGCGGTCTTCGTGCCCACGATG
>DDSA01000089.1 GCA_002343715.1 Phycisphaerales bacterium UBA2402
GAGGCGTGGAGCAAGGCCGGGCACCTGACGACCAAACAGCAGCGCGAAGCGATCAAGAAACGGATGATCGACGCGGACGATCCGCTGTCGATGGTGATCGTCTGCGATATGTGGTTGACGGGCACGGACATCCCATGCCTGCACACGCTGTATGTAGACAAGCCCATGAAGGGCCACACAATGATCCAGGCGATCTCGCGTGTGAACCGCGTGTTCAGCGACAAGCCGCACGGGCTGATCGTGGACTACATCGGCATCGGCGATGAGCTGCGGGCAGCCACCGCGAAGTACTCAGCGGGTGGAGAGGATCACGGGAAGCCCGCGGGCGGGCTGGATGAAGACGCCCGGCCGCTGTTCGTGGCGGCGCTGGCCGAGGTGCGGTCGTTCCTCCCCGAAGGCGTGAACTACGGCGACTGGCGGCGGCTCTCGCCGATCGCGCTGGAGGACCGCTACGCCGCGGTCTACGGGCATCTGACCAGCGACGATGACCTGCGGGACCACTTCTTGGATGCCGAGCTGCGGCTGACGAGCGCCTTCCTGCTCGTCAAACACCTGGATGACTGCCGCGCCAGCGCCGACGAGGTGATCTTCTGTCAGCGGGTGCGTAAGCAACTCCTCAAGACGATCCGCGGGCGTGGACCAACCAGAGACATCGAGAAGGCGGTGCGGGACCTGGTGGATGACACGGTCGAGAGCGAGGGCGTCGTTGACATCTTCAAGGCCGCGGGGATCACGCGGGCCGACATCTCGATCCTCGACGACAACTTCCTTCAGACGTTTAAGGATCGGCCGCTGCCGGACCTTCGGCTCAAGTTGCTCGAGAAACTGCTCGCCGACGAGATCCACATGCGGGCCAAGAAGAACCTGGCCAAGGCGAAGACGTTCCGTGAACTACTGGAAGCGACGCTCCAGAAGTACCACAACCGGCTTATCGACGCGGCGGCCGTGATCCGCGCCATGATCGAGATCAAGAAGGACATGGAGGCATCGGATCAGCGGGCCGGGCAGTTGGGCTTGGCGGAGGATGAGCTTGCCTTCTATGACGCCGTCGCCATCAACTACGAGAACGTCTACGGCGTGGACTTCCTGAAGGGCCTGATTCACGACGTTGTGCAGAGCATCAAGCGAAATCTGAAGGTGGATTGGACCGAGCCGCATCGGGAGGACGTGAAGGCCGCGGTGAGGGCCGCGGTGCGGCGCGTTCTGACGAAACAGGGCGTGAAGGCAGAGGACTTTGATCGGCTGATGCCTGTGCTGATGGCACAGGCGGAGGCGTTGTACGCGGATTGGCCGATCGCGGCCTGAGGAGTGATTTGTGAACGGACGACAGACATGAGCAAGAAACAACCCGCCTTTGGCGAGCTCATCCGCGAGAAGCGGCTCGCGAAGGGTCACAGCCTGCGGAAGTTCGCGGAGCTCATCGACGTGAGTCCAACTTATCTCTCGCTCGTCGAGCAGGGAAAGGTGGAGAGCCCTCCGACCGCCGAGCGGGTGCGTCGGATGGCGGAGGTGCTCGGAGAGAACCCAGATGAACTGATGTCATTGGCCGGCCGGATGCCAGAGGACCTTCGCGGAATCATCCAGAGCGAGCCGGAAGAGATGCCTCAGTTGTTGCGGGCGGCAAAGGGTTTGACGGCAAACCAGTTGAAGGCGCTGTCGGCGCAGGCCAAGAGAATGCAGAAAGAGGAGCAATGATGGGGCGACCGCCTGCCAAGACCGAACGCGTGCCGTGGTTGCGCGATGAGAACATCGAGGCCGAGGCCGAGACGCTCTTTGCGCTGTGGCAGAAGGACCACGGCGAGGTCTCTGAACCCCCGGTTCCCGTCGACGAGATGATCGAGCTGCAGCTCAACCTGCGGTATGAACTAGATGACCTGCAGAAGCGATTCGGTCACAGCGATGTGCTCGGTGCGATCTGGTTCAAGGACCAGATCATCCGAGTCGACCGGAGCCTTGATCCCGTCGAGCACCCACGCATGCTCGGACGCTACCGGTTCACGCTCGCCCATGAGATCGGCCACTGGCAGCTTCACCGAAAGGTCTTTCTCCGCGACGAGACACAGATGTCTCTGACATCCGCAGCGGATGCGCCCGCGTTCGTTTGCCGCTCGACCGACCAAGCACGTGAAGAGGTGCAGGCGAACATGTTCGCGGCGTACCTGCTCATGCCGCGTGACCTCGTTCGCCGTGCGTGGATCAAGTGGCGGCGCGCCGATGACGTTGTGTGTGTGCTTGACCTCGACGCACCAACCTCATCCGGAAATTTGAAGACACAGCAGGACGCTGCGATGCAACGCTTCTCGAAGCCATTCGCTGAGCACTTCCATGTGTCTGCCGAGGCCATGTGCTACCGCCTGGAGGCGCTTGGGCTCCTCACTCGTGATCGATCCCTGTTTGGTTGAACCCCCAGTGTTCTTGTGCGCAGTGCGTTTACTGTTCACGGGACATGGACAATTGGAGGCCCTGAAATGGCCAAAGACTTTGATCCGCGTCGCATCCTCCGCAAGATCTCCAACTCGCTCACCCGCGTGTGCTTCGATCGCGCCGGCGTGGTCGAGGGCATCCCTTGGGATGATCTAGGCGAGACCCAGGTCGAGCCCATCTTCGCCGCGTGGCAGAAGATGCCCGACGACAAGCGCCGGCTCATCCAGCTCGTGCTTCAGGACATCAACGAACTGGCGGACGAGCGCGGCGTGAAAGTGCTGGTTGAGGAGATCCAGCGCATTGCGCCCGATCGCCTCGCCGAGTTCGACGCGATTGTCGGCCAGGCCGACCGCGCGATGTGGACGTACCTCAACGTCAAGATGGCGTTCGTCGTCGCCGCCTATTTCGCACGGGCCGAGGCTCTTTCCACGGGCCGCTACTGGATCACGCGGAACAGCCTGCCCAAGCAGTCGATCGCGGTGGGCGATTCCCACAAGGTGGCGCT
This sequence comes from Phycisphaerales bacterium UBA2402, assembly GCA_002343715.1. Classification (GTDB taxonomy): domain Bacteria; phylum Planctomycetota; class Phycisphaerae; order Phycisphaerales; family UBA1924; genus UBA2402. The sequence goes on from DDSA01000089.1 coordinate 2,930, forward strand.
GAAGGCGGCGCTGGCGGAGTTCTACTGGGATCGTCAGCTGCGCGGCAAGATCTGCGAGATCGAGCACTACACGAGGATCGGTGGCAGCGAGTACTTCTTTGCCTACCTCGACGACTATCCCGATGACCCGGTGGTCTTCGACGACACAGGGCATCTCGTGCGCAGCAAAGAGCGGCGCGTGTTCGACAACGTCTTCGTGTTCAACCCCAGCGATGGGACGCTCGATGTGTACGCCAAGGGCGGGAAGAAGGTGTACGAGCCCCTCCAGCAGCGGTTCTGCAAGGCCGTGCTTGGTGTTGACATCGGGCCCGCGGACCCGAAGCGCCCCGCGTACGCGCTTGATCACCTGCTCAAGCCCGACAGGAGGCTGCCCACCGATCCCAAAGATCGCATCGTCGCCGTCACGATCACCCGCGTGCGGGTGGAGCCGATCGACCGCCCCAGCGAGTACATCGAGCTTGGGCTCAACCCCGAGCGAGGGATTCACCGGATCGATCAGGCGATTGCCGAGTACTTGAACACCCAGCGGCTGACGCCCGACCGGCTACGGGTGAAGCAGATGTCATTTGAGTTGCGCTTCTCAACGGATGCACGCCCGCGCCCGCTGAGGTTTTGCGTCAGCTGCCCCAACTCCTGCGACCTCAAGAGCAAGCCGGACGAGCTGCGCGCGATCGGCGAGCGGTGCCTGCGGCTGTGGGAGGTGACCCATGGGTGATCTCCTCTCCCGCCTGTGGGCGTGTTTCGACAGCAGCGAGCCTCTCTTTTCCGCCCGTGAGGTGGCTTCATGGCCGGATGGGCAAGCCCAGTGGCTCCAGGAGCTTGGGGTGCTCTGCGCCACGACGTCCGCCTCGCGCGTGGGCTGTCCGTGCTGCGATTCGGAGCATGTCGAGGAGGTGCTCGAGGTTCCCGACGCCGACCCGCCTCGGCTCTTCATTGCGTGCCCGGAGTCGGTCACGGTCGAGGTTGATTCTGAAGCCCTGCGGCAATGGACGATCGACGGTGATGCCGTCGCGTCGCTCATCGCGGCGGCGCTTGGTCTTCAGGGACGCCCCACTCCTATCGAGTCTGGCCGTGTGTGGCGGCTCGGCACAACCCGATGGCAGCAGACTTCCCGTGAGGTGCTGCTGGCCCGGGGGCTCGGTGCCGAGGATGCCGCCCGCATCGCAGCCCACGCGGGTCAGGCGGGTCGGCCCATTGTGCTGGTCAGCGGCCTGGAACCCCCATCCCATATCTGGCCAGGCCGGCCACCGGCGTGTGTCGCACTGTCGCGGGTGATGTCGCACGATGCGACAGGGCTGCAGGCGGATGTCGTCCTGCTTCACGACCTGGTTCAGACGGCCGATGAGCTTCAGGCGCAGGTGGAGCTCTTGCCCCTGGACCCCGCCGGCAAGAAGCGGGTACTTCGCCGGCATGCTCAGGCTGCTGCAGTATCAAACCAAGAGGACGAGGTACTGGTCGGCGCGTACCAGGCATGCCACTCGTACCGCGAGGCGGCGAAGGTGCTCTCGGCACGCCTGAAGACCAAGATCACCAAGGACAAGGTCAAGCGCGCCGTGGACCGCGCCGGCGGCCCCGCTGCGGTCATCAATGGAGCCAACAGCAACTCGGTAGTTCGGACTGTCGCGTCGCACCGACGCGACAAAGGTGGGAGATTCTGAAAATCGTGCAGGTGGCGTGAAAACAGGCCTCTGCGCGTTGTTCGACATCGATGGTGTGCGTCGCGGGGCGTTCAGAACCGCGACACCGGCCGGTGGGTCCGAGGGCCACGAGGGCCATAACCCGCCGGTCGCTACAAGCTCGTGAATGTCTGCGGCGTGCGCCGCGACGCGAGATTGGCACGGACGGGTGATGGCTCCGGCCCCGGAGGTCACCCGTGACCAACGGCGCATCGCTGAACGACCAGTACATCCGCACACTCATCCTGATCAAGGCCCGCAGCCTGATGAAGTCCCCGGCCTTCCGGGGCGTCGAACGCGACGACGTTCTGCGGGACCTGACGCTCATCCTCGCCAAGCGGCTCGGCCAGTTCGATCCCGAGCGGGCCCAGCTTCGCACGTTTGTGTCCCGCGTTCTGGACTCAGCCGCGATCACCCTGCTTCGGGCTCGCCAGCGTGAGAAGCGCTCCGGCGACCACGGCATGGCCTCCATCGAGAGGCTCCGGGAGAGCCAGACCACGGATCCGGTCACCGGCTCGGCAGCGGTCGGGGAGGCCGATGCGGCTCGCCGCCTTGGGCGTGAGGTCCGCTCCCCCATCGATGATTTCCATCTCAGTGACTCGATCCGCGAGATCGTGGCGGCGCTGCCCCCAGATCTCGCCGACTTGTGCCGTGCGCTCCAGGAAGACTCCGCGGTGTCGACCGCTCGCGGCCTGGGCATTTCCCGTCGCCAGCTGCGCAATCGCATCGCCGAGCTTCGTGTGCGATTTGCCGCCGCGGGCTTCGAGACGTTTTGACCAAAGCGGACAGCGGCTCTGCGGACGGCGTATGTAGCCGGGGAGCAGCACCCCAGTGTGCAGCGAGGAGTTCACCATGACCACCGGTGTGTACCGCTTCACTCTCGACAAGGACATCGCCCTCACCGACGCGGAAGCAACGCTACACCTGGCGATGATCGCCGCCGAGGGGCTTTTCGGCAACGCGATCGTCCGCATGGACGTGAGCTTCGCGGCGGACCAGGCCAGCCGAAGCCTGACCGTCGATGGCACCACGCCGGTGGGCGCAGCGGTTGTCCGCATGTTCACCTCGCTGATGCTCCGCGAGTTCGGCGAGGACGCCTTCACCGTCCGACGCATGAGGGCGTCCTCAGCCGAGCCCACGGCGGCCGCCGCGTGACCACACCACTTCCGCTCGTCCGCCTCGGCCAGGGTTCGTTCAGCCGCGAGATTTGGCCCCACGACATCGATTCCTCATCCCCCAAGCACGGAGATTCCATGCCCACAACCGCACCCGCAACCCTCATGAACCAGATCAGCAAGGGCCGCAAGGCCCGCCCGCGCCGCGTGATGCTGTACGGCACGCACGGCATCGGCAAGAGCACCTTCGGCGCGATGGCCGAGAAGCCCATCTTCGTCCCCACCGAAGATGGCCTGGCCGACATCGACTGCGAGTCGTTCCCGCTGGCCCGCAGCCTCGGCGAGGTGATGGCGGCGCTCGAGTCGCTGTACTCGGGCGACCACGACTACCGCACAGTCGTCATCGACAGCCTCGACTGGCTCGAGCGCCTGATCTGGGCCGAGGTGTGCGCCGACGAGAACGTCGAGAACATCGAGAAGATCGGCTATGCCAAGGGCTTCTCGTTCGCCATCGACAAGTGGCGAGCCGTTCTCGGTGCGCTCGATGCGCTTCGCAGTGATCGAGGCATGACCGTCGTGCTCATCGCCCACGCGAAGATCGAGAAGTTCGAGAACCCCGAGACCGTGCCGTACGACCGCTACTCGCCGCGACTGCACAAGCTCGCGTCCGCGCTTGTGCAGGAGTGGGCCGACGAGGTGCTCTTCGCCACGTACAAGGTCCACACCGTCAAGGTGGACGAGGGATTCAACAAGGCCAAGCACAACGGCGTTTCCACCGGCGAGCGGATCATCCGCACCGTCGAGCGTCCGGCGCACGTTGCCAAGAACCGCCTGGGGTTGCCCGAGGAGATCCCGCTGGACTACCGCGTCTTCGCGGCGCTCGTGCGCGGCGAGGACCCCTCCGCAGCCGTCGTCACCCCTGCCCCCACCACCGACAACGCCGGCGCGGCCTGAGTGCCGTTGCCGTTGCCCATCCCTCATCCGTCCATCACCAATCGCAAAGGAACTGACTCATGGCAACTCTGAACAACTTCGACGCAAACCAGGTTGACCCGTCCGTCGCGCTCGATCCGCTCCCCGCGGGCAAGTATCTCGCCGTCATCTCCGAGTCGGAGCTCAAGCCGACCAAGACCGGGGGCGGCAAGTACCTGCAGCTGACCTTCCAGATCATCGACGGTGAGTTCAAGGGCCGTCTGGTCTGGGCCCGCCTCAACCTCGAGAACAAGAGCGAGATGACCGTCAAGATCGCTCGCGGCGAGCTCTCGGCCATCTGCCGCGCCATCGGCGTCATGCAGCCCAAGGACTCGGTCGAGCTCCACAGCGTGCCGCTGGAGATCAACGTCGGGCTGAAGAAGCGCGACGACAACGGTGAGTTCACCAACGTCATCAAGGGCTACGCCAAGAAGGGCGGTGGCGGTTCGACGGTGAGCGCCCGCGCTCCCGTCGGCGTCGGCCCGGGGAGCACGCCGCCCTGGAAACGCTGAGTCCATCTGGTCGCGTCCTCGAGCTCCCGTACCCGCCCAGTGTGAACCACATCTGGCGACGGATGGGCTCCAGGACCGTGCTGAGCCGCGAGGGGCGGCGCTACCGCGCAAGCGTGTGCGCCGCCCTCGCGGTGATGCGTGTGGTGCGGATGAACGGTCGGCTGGAGGTGCGTGTCACCGTCTGCCCGCCCGACAACCGCCGCCGCGATCTCGACAACGTGCAGAAGGCACTGCTCGATGCCCTGGCCAAGGGCGGGGCGTACCGCGACGACTCGCAGATCGATCGGCTGGTTGTTGAACGCGGCCCGGTGACGCCGAGCGGCAAAGTGCTGGTGGAACTCACAGAGATAAAGTCATGACCGTTCCGTGTCCACAATGCGGCAGTACGACTCGACGCTTCGGCTTCTGCTGCGAGCCATGCCATGCACGCTATATGGCGGAGCAACGCAAGAAGTGGAACGCGCCGGCAACAGGCGTGCATCAGCCCGAGCGCGTTGGATACTTCTCGCCGAGCACCGAGGCTCGTGCCTGGTTATTGTCTCGGCCGGGACGCCCCGATCCATGCTGGGATACCGATGAGCAGGTTGGATTGTGGTCGATCTGCGTGCGAGCGATCGAGGAGGCGGCGGCCTGATGGAGCTCCGTCCCTACCAATCCGAAGCCATCGCCGCGGTGTACGAGCACCTGCGGACCCGCGACAACAACCCCTGCGTGGTCATCCCGACCGGCGGGGGCAAGACGCCCGTCATCGCCACGATCTGCCGCGATGCGGTTGGCCAGTGGGGCGGCCGCGTCGTGCTGCTTGCGCACGTGAAGGAACTCCTCGAACAGGCAGCCGACAAGCTC
>DDSA01000237.1:0-250 GCA_002343715.1 Phycisphaerales bacterium UBA2402
AGCGGCCTTGCGCTGCGTTTTCCTGATCGGCTTGCGGGCGGCGGCTTTCTTCTTCGGTGCCGCTGACCGCTTCACGCCGGGCTTCCTCGCCGACTTCTTCGATGAACTCTTCTTCGCCTTGGATGCGGTCTTCTTCTTTGCTTTTTTCATGATGACTGCTTTCCTCGATCGTTTCAAGGTTTTGGTTTCGGAGTTGGGGACGGGGTTTCCGAGAGCCGCTCGATCCGGGGTTTGAACGCACCCAGAAGCG
>DDSA01000237.1:452-15907 GCA_002343715.1 Phycisphaerales bacterium UBA2402
CGCTCTTCCGATCTGGGGTTTGAACGCACCCAGAAGCGCTTTGGCACGCTCCGCCTCGGCCCTGGCTTCCGCGTCGGAACCGCTGCTGCGCACTCGCATGACGATGATGTCGAGTTCGTTGGCCAGCGTCTCACGCACCCGACGACGCGATGCCGCCCTCGCCTCCGCCGCGGCGACAGAGTCGATCGCGGGAACGGGGGTCTTCGACGCGTGCGCCGGCGGCGTGTTCGCCCTGGTTACGTCGGGTCCTCCGCCCGGCAAGGCCTCGACGACCGCCGAAGCGCCCGGCAGGCCGCTGGCCGCGGCGAGAATCTGCGTCACCCCTTTGGCCACGGTCTGGCTGATCTGGAGTTGGTTATCGATGAGGGCCTTTGGATCGTTGTCCGCCGCGTACACGCGGAACTGTCCGATGCGGTCGCGTGTGATGATGACCCCGTTGTCCCCTTCGATGCTGGTGAAGGTCCTGGCGAAGTTGGGGGTCCACATCTTCTCGTACATCGGGTCCGCGAGAATCCGCAGCATGGGGTCCGCGGCGTTCTGCTCGCGGTCGATCTGGCTGTTGCGGTAGTCGTTCAACTCGCCCGAGGTCTTGAAGCGGCCGCGGATGTTGCCGTCCAGCGGATTCGGCCGGCGTAGGTTCTCAACCGCGTTCGCCACACTGTCCGCGCGGACACCGCTGGCGGCGAGCGACGCGCTGAACAACTTTGACTCCGCCTGGGCGTACTGATCCGGGATGGTGCGGAGATCGGCCAACGCATCCTGCCAGCGCTTGGCGCTCTTCTGAGCCTCGACTACCGCGACCGCCGCGCTGATCGCGGGACCGAGGCTGTCGGTCCCGGCGGCGGTCTCGAACGCCCTGGCCTTCTCGATGAACGCCGTGAACGGGCCGGTCAGATTGTCGCGATCGGCCGAGGCACGAAGATCATCCGGGATGGAGCGGATCACATCGACCTTGGCGGTTTTGGCCGCGTCGGCCTCGACGGTGATCGCTTTGACCGAAGCTGCCGCGTTGATCCCGGCGAACCGATCGACGGCCGCCTGCGCGGCGGCGACCTCGTCACGCCACTTCTCGTCCGCCTGCTTGATCCCGTCTTTCATCGACATACCGAAGAGTTGAATGCCGTCTTTTTGACCCTGAGCGAACTCCAGGACTGCCTTGAAATCGCCCGTGGGCTCGATCAGTGAATCCACGGCGATGCCCATCGCCGCGACGCTCGTGTCCACCTCGCGCCGCTGTTTCTCGCAGCTGCGCTCCGGAGCCTGGGCCCGCGCCAGCGTGTACTCGTCAAGGCGCTTGTGGACTACAAGGCGGCACGCCCGGACCGCGCTGAGGAGTGACTCCTGCTCGAGTTTCGCGTTGCGCACCATCCCCGCGAGCATCTCGCCGGTGGGGTTTGCGGTCAGTGTGTTCGTCGGGTCCGCGGCGCGGTTGGTGATCACCTGGGCCTGATGGATCACGGCCTGCAACTCGACCACCGAGTCCATGGCCTTGCCCCGCTCGACCACCGTCTTCTCGCAGGACTCGACGAGCGCATCCGCAGTGGTCTGGATCCTCGCCACATCCCGACGATTGAGAGGCAGATGGTCGCCGGGTTCTCCGTTGAAGAGATCAACCTTGATCTCAAGTTTGGATTGGGCGCATCCCAACGGCAGGACGGTCAGGGCCGCCCCCGCGAGCACCCGGAGCAGGAGAGAGATCGTGTTCATGGTGTGCCGCTCCGCAGGAGGCGAGCGAGCGCTTCGAGATCCGCCGCGATGCGCCTCGCATCGCCGTTGGCCAGGCTCGTGTTGAGCGCATCGATGTACGCCAGAATCGCCGCATCGTCCGCGGCGGCCTGGGCGCTGCCCGCGAGAAGCTGCGCGTGCTGTCGTTGCTCGCGCTGCGCGATGACGCCGGCCACGTCGGAGATCAGGGCGTCGGTAGTGGCGTTCACCGTGACATCGCGGATCGCCTTGATGATGTCGTCGGGGTTCGAGCACAGGAAGATCACGGGCTTCTGACCCTCTCTGTTGATCTCGATCCCCGCGCGCGGGTTGTACTCGATGAACTGCGCATCGGGGCTGTTGCTGATGGTCGGCATCCGCCGGATGTTCATCAGCGCACGCAGGGCGTGTTCCACTTCTTCGTTGGTGCTCTCCGGGTCCTGCGCGACCGTAAGATAGCTCTCGTGCGCCGCCTTGTACGCGGCGACCAGTTGGGCACGGATCTCCCGCTGCGCCTGCAGGTCACTGCCGTTGAACTCCTGGGTCTTTCCGCTCAGGACCGCGTCCACCGCCTCCGACGGGTACCAGCCCTGCCGGAACTTCGCGACACCAAGCGTCGTTTTGCCCTTGATGGTCAGTCGGTAGTAGTTGGCATCGCCGGTCTGGGGGTCGTACGCCGCCAGATAGCACTTTTCATCGATCGACATCGTCCCCGCCTGGCACCCGCACAGCACGGCCGCGCCCGCGGCGGCCGCCCCCAAGATGCACATGGTTCGTCTCACCGAACCCTCCTTTCGATGCGCCCGGAACGGCGTACAACGCCCGCCGGGACAGACGGTTGTACGCGGACCCGGCGCGCCGAGTCAAGCGGGGGCACGACAAGGCACGACACGGAACTGTTTCGCGGCATGACACGGGAGAGAGTTGCAAGTCCTTTGCTTACAACTAGTTGCATCACGCGACCCGCCCCGACCGGGACGGTCGGCCAGCCCTGTGAAATTACATCACAAAAAACCCGGCGCGGCACCGCCCGCGCCGGGTTTGAATCAGGGCGTCACGCGACGCCCGTGAAAATCACTCACGGAGCGACCTGAAGCAGTTTCTCCAGACGCTCCAACCGCGCTTTGAGATCGGCGTTCTGGGATTGGAGTTCGCTGATCTTGGTTCGCTGCGATTTGATCGCCTCGACCGTGACGGCGACGAGATGGTCGTAACTCACGCCGCTGGCATCCTTGCCGTTGGCCTCCCACGCGACGACCTCGGGGAAGACCTCGCCGACCTCCTCCGCGATGAAGCCCATGCCGGGGTTGCCGCCGTGATCGATCGTCCAGTCAAAGTACACGCCGCGGAGTAGGGCGAGTTTGTCCTCGGCATCGTCGATCGGGCGGATGTTTTCCTTCCATCGGCGGCTGGAGGCATCGATCCAGCGGTTGGCGAGGGCCTGCCCGCTGGGGTTGTTGGTGGTGGGCAGTTGGAGGCGGAACTCCGCCTGGGTGGGGATGCCCATGGTGACGAAGCCGCCGTTGAACTGGAAGCCGCGCGGATCGGTGAAGGCCATGCCGGGCCGCCCGCTCTGGGCGGGGAGCACGGAGATATTGCACTCGAGTGTCTCTCCGATGAAGAGGGTCGAGGGTCGTCCCGGCTCGGGGTTGCGGATGCGCACGCCCGTTGGGTCGCTCAGTTCGAGCGTGGTGAATACATCAAAGAAAGACAGGCCGATACCGCACTGATCCGTCGGACCGAAGAGAAGCCGCGGCGGCTGTGTCGGGATGGGGTTGAGCAGCCGCACCCCGTGGGGGTCTGTCAGGATCAGCCCCGGCACCTGCGGGTTAATGCCGACAGTGCACAGGTCCGTGGGGCCGAAGAGCAACGTGGGCAGATCGACCGGTCTGGGCGGATCGATGCGCACGCCCCGAGGATCACGCAGGATCAGCCCCGAACGGAGCGGATCGATCCCAATGGTGCAGTCGTCCGTCGGGCCGAAGAGAATGCGCGTCGGCGGAAGTGAGGGCACGTTGGGCACGCAGATGCGCACACCCCGCGGGTCGTAGAGGATCAGCCCGCTCAGCGTGGGATCGATCCCGATGCGGCAATCGTCCGTCGGGCCGAAGAGGATGCTTGTCGGCAGGTTCGGCTGCGGGTTGATGAGCCGCGGGCCGGTCGGGTCACGAAGGATCAGCCCCCGCAGTTGCGGATCGATCCCGATGCTGCAGTCGTCCGTGGGGCCGAAGAACGCCCGTGTGGGCAGGCCGGGGAAAGGATTGATGAAGCGACCGCCGTTGGGATCGAGCAGGATCAGGCCGCGGAGTTGCGGGCTGATCCCGATCGAGCAATCGTCGGTGGGGCCGAAGAGAATCCGGCTGGGGGTGGGTGTCGGCGTGGGTGGCAAGACGCGCAGGCCGATGGGATCGCGCAGCAGGACACCCGCCGGGCCGGCGCTGTCGATGCCGAGCGTGCACAGCCCGCTGGTCCCGAAGGAAACTCGCGCGGGCGATCCTTCGAGAATCGTGAACGTGCCGACCGCGCCGCCCGCCAGATTCGAGAAGATCGCGCCCGGCGCGGGGCCGAGTGCCGTGCGCCCCGAGAGCGTGGTGTACGGCCCGGTGCCGCAGTTGCCCGTCGGCCCGCCCGCACGCACCGACACTTCGAGCCAGCGGGCCGAGCCGGTGAACGCGGAGGAGCCGAAGTCGAGCGAGACATCAAACAGACCGGATGTCACACTCACGTTGTCGCGGCAGATGGTGCTCCCGACTTGTGCGCCCCCGCTGGCCGCGTTGAACAGCCGGAAGCGCAGGTCATACTCCCCACTCGCCGGAAGCCCCGTCTCGCGGAGAACGCCCTGGTATGTGAACGCCGTGCCCTGCGCGATCTGCCCTGCCGCGGACCCGCACAGGCCGAGCAACAGCCACGCGCCCAATCGGAACGCCGATGCCCTGAGGCTCTTCATATGAAACTCCTTGCTTCGCCCGGGGCCAAAGCCGCCGAGACCGCCCCGCAACGTCCTTCCACGATACCATCAGGGCAACTTCGTGTAAACACGATTGCGGCCCGCGCGTGAATTTTATTTTCGTGCCGCCGCCGGTGACGCTCACCTTGATGCGAACGAACCGCGTACCCGAAGCGCCCATTCGGAGCGCGGTGGTTGTCTGCGCGCACAACGCGTACGCACCGAACGGTGTCGCGGCACATCACGTCCACGCTTCAACTCAACGGCGATCCCGCGCCGGATCAGCGCAGCCCGTATTCCTTCAGTTTGCGGTAGAGCGTGCGCTCGCCGATGCCCAGCAGCATCGCGGCCTGCTCGCGGTTGCCCTGCGTCAGGCGGAGTGTCTCGCGGATGGCACGCTTCTCGATCTGTTCGAGGCTTGTGCCCGCGAGGCTCGCTCCGGCGCCCGGTCCCTCATCGGCCTCGGCCCCGGGGCCGTCGGCGCGGACTTCTTCGGGGATATGCCGCAGGTCCACCACAGGCCCCTGTCCTTGCGGGCGGTCTTCTCCCAGCGCCATCACCACCATGTTCTGCACCACGTTGAGCAACTGCCGGATGTTCCCCGGCCAGCGGTAAGCCGTCAGCCGCATCATCGCCGCATCGGTCACGCGGGGGACGATCACGTCGGCGGGCTTCTCGGCCATCTCCGCGGCATACCGCTCGCACGCGAAGAGCACCAGCGGCGGGATATCCTCGCGCCGCTCGCGCAGCGCCGGCAGATGCACCAACGCACCCTTGATCCGGAAGAAGAGGTCCTCGCGGAACTGACCCGCCGCGATCATGCTCTTGAGGTCGCGGTTGGTCGCCGAGACGAACCGCACATCGACGTGGCGGGCCTCGTTGCTTCCCAGCCGCACCACCTCGCCGCTCTCGAGCACGCGCAGCAGTTTCGCCTGCATCGACACCGGCATGTCGCCGATCTCGTCCAGGAAGAGCGTCCCACCGTCGGCGTACTCAAAGACCCCCGCCCGGTCCTTGTCCGCCCCCGTGAAAGCCCCCTTCACGTGCCCGAAGAGTTGATCCTCCAGCAGGCTCTCCGACTGGCCGGCGCAGTTGAACGTCACGTACCGCTGGTGGGCCCGGCGGCTGTTGCGGTGGACGGCCTGGGCGACGAGTTCCTTGCCCGTGCCGCTCTCGCCGGTGATGAGCACCGGGATATTGCTCGCCGCGATCGTCTTGACCGTCCGCAGCACACGCCGCATCGGCTCGCTCTGGGCCACGATACCCTCGAACCCGGCCTGGTCGAGTTCGGCCTTCAGCCGGTCGTTCTGGTGCCGCAGCAGCACCGTCTCCGCCGCACGGTTCACGAGATTGCGGAACACCTCCAGGTCCAGCGGCTTCTGGATGAAGTCGTACGCTCCCAGTTTGAAGGCCGCGCGGGCCGTGGGCACATCGCCGTGGGCGGTGACGAGCACCACCTCGGCCTGAGGCTGCAACCGACGCGCCGACTCCAGCACCCGCAGTCCCGCATCTCCTCCGTCGGCCGCCGCCCCCCCCACGCCTCCGCTGCCCGGCATACGCAGGTCGGTCACGATCACGTCGAACGTCCCAAGCCGGAGTTCCTCGAGCGCTGCGGCCACGCCGCCGACCACGGTGCAGATGTGCCCCGGCTTGCGGAGGGCCTCGGCCATGACGTCGGCGTGGTCTTCTTCATCCTCGACAATCAGCACCTGCGCTGCGAGGGGTGTTCGGTCCTTGTCGGTCATCGCACGATTCTAAACCCCCGAACCGGCCCGTGCGAAGCACCACGTCACGCGCCACCTTTTCCTTGAAAGTCGTATGTACCATCGACATCGTGGTGCTGCATGACTCCGAGGCACTCGTGCGCAGACATGACTTGCTCTCCCACTCTCGTTTCCAAAGCCCCAACTCTCGATCTCCATCTGCACTTTTCTCACCCAACCGCGCTGATTCAGTTGGCACCCGCCAACCCGTGTGGCACTCAGTGAGTGGCGGCGAACTGGCGGGCCTTTCACCAGACGTTCGGCCCGGCCACCGGCACGATTCGCTTGCTTCGAGAGTCAAGCACACGACACGCTGTCTTCTTGGCCGCGGTGTCGAGTCATTCTTCATCGTGTGGGGAGTCGGGTGGGGCTGAACCAAAGCCGCAAAGCACGCTCAGTATCAGATTCTTTCAGTTCTGGAAGTGCCGTGATCCGCTGCCCCACGGCCGAGGCCGCGCGGGCAATCCGCACGATGTCGGCATTTATCGCCAATTCAGACGTCCACCCAAACTGTCTCCAAAAACGAATGAGAAACCATTTTGAGCCGTATCCTGCCCAAAGTATCCGCTTCTGAGAAACACAAACCCCCTATCCGCGAATCCTCTCTGCATCCCGATCGCCTTGACCCCTGGTCCGGGGCCGGCCTTCTCGGTCTTTCTGTCCGTTCCTCTCTCGGAGACACTCATGCCTCTCGCCCGCCGCCTCTGGCTCACAGCGCTCCTCCTCGCCCCCGCCGCCGCGGCCCAGAGCGTCCACCTCTCCGAGTTTCTCGCTTCCAACGACCGCATCCTCGCGGATGAGGACGGTGAGTTCAACGACTGGGTGGAGTTGTACAACGATGAGAACATCCCCGTCAATCTCGACGGGTGGTACATCACCGATTCGGCCAGCAACCTCCGCAAGTGGCGCATCCCCGCGGTGACGATTCCGGCCAAGGGATTTCTCATCGTCTTCTGCAGCGACAAGAACCGCGCTGTGCCCGGCTCCCCGCTCCATACGAGTTTCAAACTCTCCGCAGCGGGCGAGTACCTGGCGCTGGTCCGGCCCGACGGGGTGACCCGGGCCACCGAGTACGCGCCGATGTTCCCGCCGCAGATCGCGGACACGTCGTACGGCATGGCGTGGACCGGTGCGGCCACCACGCTCGTGACGCCCTCCAACCCCGCCCGGGTCCTGGTGCCCGCCAACAGCGCGCTGGGCACGACGTGGCGCGCCCGGACCTATGTCGATTCGGCGTGGACCGCCGGGAACCAGCCCGTGGGCTACGAGCGTGCCAGCGGCTACGAGAACATCATCGCGCTCAATGTCAACGCGGCGATGTACAACGTCAACGCTTCGATCTATATCCGCCTGCCTTTTACGCTCGGCACGATCCCCGCCGCGGACACCATGACTCTGCGCGTCAAGTACGACGACGGCTTCATCGCCTATCTGAACGGCACGGAGGTGGCCCGTGCCAACGCCCCCGCCGCCCCGGCGTACAACTCCACCGCGACCACCGGCCACCCCGATGAGGAGGCGGTCATCTTCCAGGACTTCGACATCAGTTCACGCCTCAACCTGCTGACCACGGGCACCAACGTGCTGGCGATCCAGGGTCTGAACCTGACCCGCAATAACCAGGATTTTCTGCTGGGCACGGTCCTCGAGGCTTCGGTCTCGGGTGAGTTGAACCCGTCCTCGTTCCGGTACTTCACCGTGCCCACCCCGGGAGCGCCCAACGGGCGCAGCGGGACCGACAGCGCGCCACAGATCTCGGAAGTCGCCCACACACCGCACCAACCCACCGACGCCGAGGACCTGACCGTGACCGCCCGCGTCTCGGTCGTCGCGGCCCCGATCCAATCCGTCACGCTGCGTTACCGCGTGGACTACGGCACGGAAGTCGCGCTGCTCATGCAGGACAACGGGCTGACGGGCGACGGCGCGGCGGGCGACGGCGTCTACGGCGCGCGCATCCCCGCCTCGGCCTCCGGCCCGGGGCAGATGGTCCGCTACTACATCACCGCGACGGACACGCAGGCCCGGGCCAAACGCGAGCCGCTCTTCACCACGCCCACCAACAGCCCGGAGTACTTCGGCACCGTGGTGGCCCGCCCCGATGTCGGTTCTCAACTGCCCATCCTCTGGTGGTACGTGCAGAACACCGCCGCGGCGGCGACCGAGACGGGCACGCGTGCTTCCATCTATTACCTGGGGCGCTTCTACGACAATGTCTATGTCCGATTGCGGGGTCAGTCTTCCGCGGGCTGGCCCAAGCCCCACTACAAAATTGATATGAACAGCGGGCTGTTCCTGACTCTGCGGGAGGACCTGCCGCCGGTGGAGGAGATCAATCTCCAGAGCACGTACAGCGACAAGGCGTACATCCGCCAGGTGATCAGCTGGGAGACGTACCGCGACTGCGGCGCACCGTACTGCGAGGCTTTCCCCGTCCGCGTGCAGCGCAACAACGCCTTCCACAGCGTCGCCGTCTTCGTCGAGCAGCCCGATGAGGAGTACCTCTCCCGCAACGGCCTGGACCGCGATGGGGCGCTCTACAAGATGTTCAACGAGTGCACGAGTTCAACGGTGAACATCGAGAAGAAGACCCGCGAGCACGAGAACAACAGCGACCTGGCGGCCCTGGTGGCCGGGGTGCAGCTCACGGGCACACCCCTCAACCGCTTCCTCTTCGACCACGTGGACATCCCCGCGACGATCTCGTACCTCGTGGGCACCTCGCTCATCCACGACAACGACCACGTCGCCAAGAACTACTACGTCTATCGTGACACCGAAGGCTCGGGCGAGTGGACCATGCTGCCGTGGGACAAGGACCTGACCTTCGGCCGCAACTACGGCGCGGGCGGCGGGGTGCTCTCCGACGGGATCTGGGCCGATGATGACCCCTACAGCCACCCCCTCTTCGGCGATCAGACCCGACCCAAGGTCGATGGGCCGTGGAACCGCTTCATCGACGCGATGTACCGCGAGCCTTCGGTGCGCTCCATGTACCTGCGGCGTCTGAGGTCCATGATGGACCGGTTGCTGCAAACCTCGTCGACGCCGTACGCCCAGCGCTACTACGAGCAGCGGATCGATGCACTCGTCGCGTTGATGTCGGCGGACGTCGCGCTCGACCGGGCCGCGTGGGGCAATCCTTACGGCGCGAACCAGACCTTCTCAACCGCGGTCTCGATCCTGAAGAACGAGTACCTCGCGCCGCGACGGACGCACCTGTACCAGACCCACGCCGGCCTGATCCCCGCGGCACAGACGCCCGCGATGGAAGCGGCCGTCGTCTTCGGCGACATCGACCGCGATCCCGTGAGCGGCGACCGGGAGGAGGAGTACCTGCAACTGGTCAACAGCGGCGGCGCGGCGGTGGATCTCTCGGGCTGGACGCTCGACGGAGACATCGCCCACACGTTCCGCCCCGGGACCGTTCTTCCCGCGGGCGGATCGCTCTACACCGTGGCGAACACCAACTCCTTCCGCGCTCGCGGCACGGGACCGAGCGGCGGTCAGGGGCATTACATCCAGGGCAACTACGACGGGCACCTGAGCTCACCCTGTCAGCCTCTCCATCTGCGCAACGCCGAGGGGAGTTTGATCGCGGTCCTCTGCCGATGCGCCGCGGACTTCAACGAGGACGGCGGGGTGGACGGCTCCGATGTCGAGGCGTTCTACATCGCCTGGGAGAACGCCGAACCCCTCGCCGATGTCAACGAGGACGGCGGCATCGACGGGGGTGACGTCGAAGCGTTCTTCGCGGTCTGGTCGGCGGGCGGGTGCTGAAGAACGCGCCCCGACCGTTCGTACCCCCGGCTCACGAGAGGTGAACCGCGATCCGCCCGCGCGCAGTGTGCGCCCGGCCGCGCCGAACCGGTGCGGAGCATCGGGCCACGCTCGAACGGTCACGACGGTCGCGTGTCAGCAGGAACCGGACTCCCACGCGATGTAGAAGAACTCGACATCGCCGCCATCGACTCCGCCGTCCTCGTTGACATCGGCCGCGGAGTCGCCGGATTCCCAATCGATGAAGAAGGCCTCGACATCACCCCCGTCCACGCCGCCGTCGCTGTTGTAGTCGGCGACGCAGCGGGCGTTCTCGCAGATGTCGGCGGTGCCGTTGCCGTTGCCGTCGGCGCAGGTGGTGAAGGCGCCTTTCCATACGCTCTCGGGAATGCCCGCGCACACGGCCTGCGTCACGGTCAGGCAGAAGCCGCTGGAGAGGCAGCACGCGCCGATGGGCTGGGGGCAACTGACCGAGCCGCAGGAAGTTCCCGCGCCCTGCCACGTCCCGCCCTGGTTCGTGCACTGCACTTCGGTGGCCGTGATGCACGTTCCATCGGGCTTGCAGCAGGCCCCGGTGGGGCACGCCCCGGCGCAGGTCGAGCCGACCCCGCGGAACGAGCCACCCTGCGCCTGGCAGGCCTGCTCGCCCACGCCGGCGATGCACGAGCCGTCGGGCAGGCAGCACGCGCCGGTCGGGCAGGTGTTGCCCGAGCCGCAGGCGACACCGTGCCCGAGGTAGGTTCCACCCGCGCCGTTGCACTGCAACGGGGTGAGGGTGGTGCAAAAACCGTTGGAGAAGCAGCACGCGCCGCTGGGGGCCGGGCAGTTGGCGGTGGCGCAGTCGGTGAACTCACCCCGCCACGTTCCCGACGCCTCGCCGCACTGCTCGCTGGTCGCCTGGATGCAGGTACCGTCGGGCAGGCAGCACGCCCCGACGCCCGGCTGGCACGAGAGGCTGGACCATGTGGCCCGCATGACACTGTCGCCGCTGGGGCGGCAGAACGAGGCGAGCGCGTTGAACCGGGCCCAACCGCCGTTGGGCGGGCATCCCAGCGACCCGCAGTTGACGCCGAACAACCAGTTGTTCGCCGGTTGCGCCAGGCCCGACACATCGGTGCAGGGGAAAGCGTTGCAGCACGTGGGCGGGCCGGAGAAGCAGGGGTTCTGCGTCTGCTGGTGGTGCTGGTCGATGCGCCAGGCCATCGTGAACTGACGGCTTCCGTTGTCGTTGATGATGATCTGCTCGGGGTCGCCGGGATCGACGGAGAACTGAATGTTCACGCCGTTGGTGCCCGGCGGGATGCGCAGGTGCGGCAGGATCACGTCGTCGGAAGAATCCTGAGAGACAAGCGTGCCAGAGGTCGGCGTGCCCTCGAAGAAGAGCACCGACCAGCGCGTCGTCGTTGTGACCGTCGAGCCGCTGGTGACGAAAATACACTCGGCCAGATCGATCTTGATCGGGAAGGCCGACGCCGGGAGCGTGTAGGTCGCGGCGAACATCTCCCCTTGCGCGAATCCCGCCTGCGCGATGAACGAGCCTCCAGCGAAGTTCGCATCGGTGTGGCTGGCGAGTTGTCCGCAGGCACGCGGGGCGTATGTCCGGTCCTCGATCACGCGGCCAAGGCTGGTGAGGTGCCAGTTGCGGATCGATTCGATCGTCACGGGGATCTCGATCCGACCGGAAGTGACCGGTGCTTCCGGCGCGACCTGAGCAACCGCACCGCACGCGGCGACAGCCGACGCACCCAGCGCGCGCACGACACGACCGACCCGGACCTGACGCGACACACACATACGGATGCTCCTCTCCAGAAGACTCGACACGAGTCGCCGGACTCAAACCAACGAAAACACCATCGGGCGAGAGACCCATAAGCAGCCCCGCCCGCACTCTGCTCATTATCGGTAGACTACATTGAAACGTCCCGCAACGCAACGGAAATCCGAGCGCAGTTGCGGGGCAATTCCCGTTGCCTCCCCTGTCTATACGTCCCCGACCCTGCTCGCGGTTGCGGGGCGGCGGTCAGGGGGTCGAGGGGTTCGGGAGATTCGCGAGTGATCCGAAGTAGGCCGTGGTGGTCAGATTCGCCGACACGGCCTTGGATCGAACATGCTCCAGGAAGGGAAGAACGCCATCGGGATCGGCATCACCGGCTTTGGGGATGTTGGTGATGGGGCCGAAGACCGGCATCGCGCCGCTCTGGCTCACCTTGACATACTTCCCTTTGCCCAATTTCTGTCGAACTCCGGTGGGTGCGCCGGTGGCGGGATTGAGCAGTTCGCACGTGACCGGCAGGGTGGATTTGGCCTCTAGCACGATGATGAGATCGGCGTTGGTCGAGTCGCTGATGCGCATGGCGTAGATCGTGCCCGTCGCCCCCGCGATCACACGCTTGGAGCGGGTGATGGGCATGTACCCGGAGGCATACACAAAGGCTTCCCCCGTGAAGGTGGCCGTCGTAATCGAGTTGTGCGTGCCGATCCCGATCTCGCCCGCGCCCTTGGGGTACGGCCCGGCGAGCAGGTCGTAGTCACGTCCGGAACTATCCTGGCTACGCATCATCACGGTCTGCGACGTCACGAACGGCTCATCCGGCCCGAGCACGATTCCCGTCAGCACCAGCCCCGCCTTGCCCGGCGGGTTGACTACGCCCACGGGTGAGAGCAACGGCCGTACGGGCCGCCCGCAGCCAACCAGGAGAGCAAGCGCCGCGAGCAGCACCGAAAAGTGACGTGTGTGTGTCATGCGAATCGCCCCGCGAAGTTCGGCTCGGATCGTCCCGCGACGCGGGGCGCGAATCCCAACCGCAGCGCGCCCCCTACCAGGGCGCTCACGATCGGAACCATAGGGTTGAACTGATACCCCGCGAAGTGGTACGCCGCCAAACTCCCGCCCACCAGCAGCACGGTGACGCCGATCCATCGAAGGGCCAGACCCGCGCGACGCCCCGAACCGCCCACCCATAACCCCAGCAGGCCGCCCATCAGGATCAGCCCCTCGGACTCCGCTCGTGTCGGGGCGATCAGGCCCTTGGAGGTCAGGAGTGATTCGATCGCCGCGGCGTGCGCCCAGCAGCCGGGGACCACGCGCCCGTCGTCGGTCTCGTGCATGTCGGCGTCGAGGCGGGCCACGATCACGGCCTTGCCCTTGAAACGGTCGGTCAGATCCGCATCGGGCATGCCCAGCACGTCGACGATGGACATCGTCGCGGGCGTGAAGAACGACTCGCCCGGCAGTTCCGACACATAGCGTCCCATCCGGTCATCGGGACGCAGCCCCAGCGCCTCCGCCTCATCATCCCAGACAGGCTCATCGCACCTGCTGACTCCGATGGTGTCCGCCGTGCGGGTCGATCGGATCAGCCCGGTCGGCCCGTCGGTCACATCGGGGTAATGCAAGGTGATGCGTCGCGGGCCGGGCACGATGCTCGGACGGCTGCGGGCGTTCCCGTCCCGACGCGCGAAGGCTTCCAACGCCAGCGACGGGATCGGCGGCTGGCCCACGCGGTCCACGAACAGATCGACGACCGCCTGCCGCGGCGGGAAGGACGCTGTCAGGCCGCCCCAGAACAAACTTTTTTCAATCCCCGGCGACATCAGCGCTGCGGCGTCCTTCCCATCGGCCCACCCCGGCAATCCTCCGATCACCGCTCGCCCGGCCACCGTGCGCATCCGATCCGCCGCGGCGGCCAGCGCTCTGGTCGCGTCGGCCCGCATCGCCGACATCCGCTGTGCCGGATCATCGCGGGGGGGCGCATCGATGAACATCAGGTCGAGCGCGATCACGCTCGGACGGGCATCGATCAGTCGTTCGATGAGCCGTGCCATCATGTGACGGCGCACCGTGACGGCGTACAGATTCGCGGCGCTCGCCGTGCCGTCCTGCCGCGCCGGATCATCGGCCGCGGGGGGCGGCCCGACGAGTTCGCCGAGGCCGGCCCGGAACACCGCCTCCGGGACGTCATCCGAATCGGGCAGCGTGACAATCATGGTGTGTTCCATGACCTCCGAAAGGCGGGCCGCGGCGGGCACGAGCGTCAGCATCGCCGCGTAGGTCCGGTCCAGCGGCGTGTATTCGTACACCAGCGGTACTCCGACCATCCGGCTCAGGCCATAGGCCGCCAGGGCGAGAATCGCCATCGCGAAGGATGTATGCTTCCGCCATCCCGACGCGGCTCGCCGAACGGCAACGTACACCCTGTTGCGGGAGCGAGCCTCCACGGGCTGCCCTTCGAGATAGCGCCGGATGTCTCGCCGCAGTTGCGATGCGGACTGGTATCGCTCCTCGGGCTTCTTCTCCAGCGCCCGCTGCACGATGGCGTCGAGGTCTCCCCGGAACTCGGGGCCGTACAGGCTCAGCGGCGCCGGTTCGTGAGTCCGGATCACCCGGATGGACTCCGCGGTCAGCCCGTTGCCCGGCACGGCGTAGGGGAGTTTGCCGGAGAGGAGTTGGAAGAGCACCACCCCCAGCGAATAGACATCGCTCCTCGCATCCACCGGCCCGCCGATGCACTGCTCGGGGCTCATGTACTCGAGCGTGCCCGCCACTCCGCCGTGACGCGACTCCTCGCCCGCGCGGACTTCCTCGGCGACGCCGAAGTCGATGACCTTGGGCTGGGCCGCGTGCGACGGATCCGTGAGAGAGACGAGGATGTTGCTGGGCTTGAGATCCCTGTGGACGATGCCGCGCCGGTGGGCCGCGTGCACCGCATCGCAGACGCGCATGAAGAGCCGCAGCCGGTCGGACAGGCTCAGCACGGCGCTCTCGGCGTAGGTCGTGAGTGACACCGCCCCCACGACGCGCTCCATGACGAAGTAGGGCATGCCGGCGTCGATCCCGCAGTCGTACACCCGCGCGATGCCGGGGTCCTCGATCCGCGCCAGCATCCGCGATTCCGCCAGGAACCGATCGATCGAGGCCGGGGTGTTCATGCCCGCGCGAACGACCTTCACCGCCACCGCACGGTCCAGTTGTGAATCACTCGCGGCATAGACGCGGCCCATGCCGCCCGAGCCGATCTCGGCTTCGATAACATACCGCCCGATGCGATCGGGCACGGAAGGCGGGTTGAAACTCGGCGGGGATGCAGGCCAGGTCGTCACATCGGGCGGCGTCGTCACCGCGGCGGCGCGGGCCTCGGCCTCGTTCCACCCATCCTCCGACCACGCGTTGCCGTCCACTCCAGCCACGTTACTCCTCTCACACCCGGTCAAAGTTCGGCCCACGGCGGCGGCCACCCCCGCCCCGCGTTCGCTCGCAC
>DDSA01000237.1:16099-16899 GCA_002343715.1 Phycisphaerales bacterium UBA2402
CCCCCGCCCCGCGTTCGCTCGCACCGGATGCCCCACGCCATCAGAGAGACACGACGAACAGATTCCAGCGCGCTGTTGACCGGATACCCGGTGTTATCACTTGGGTTGCCATCCAACGACTCCGCACCCCTCGATGGACTCTTGCCGGCTACGTGCTTGGCCTACCTTTGCCGCCAGAGGGAATCCCGTGTCGATGTCCGAAACTTATCTTCAGCGCATTGCCCGCGGCGACGAGAGCGCCGTCGCGGCCTGCTTGGATGAGTTCGGCGGCACGGTCTGGTCTTTGGCCGAGCGCTATCTGCGCGGATTCGGCGAGGATCTCGAAGACGCCGTGCAGGACGTTTTCGTCGAAGTCTGGCGCTCCGCGGGCCGGTTTGACCCTTCACTCGGCTCGGAAGCCGCCTTTATCGCCACCATCGCCCACCGCCGCTTGATCGACCGCCAGCGCCGTGCCCAAACACGCCGCGCGGTGCAACTGGAGGACGACCGCGTCTTCGAGGCCAAGCCGTTGGTTACCGCCGGAGCGGATGTCCACGATGAGGCCAAAAGAGCCGCCGCGGCCTTCGAGTCCTTGGCGCATGATGAGAAACAAGTTCTGTGGTATGCGCTCTACCAGGGCTTTTCGCACGAAAGAATCGCGAAGGCGATTGATGTGCCCCTGGGAACGGTGAAGACCCGCATCCGCCGCGGGTTGGCCCGCTTGCGGGAACTGCTGGGGCCGCAAACAATGCCCGGGAAGGGGGTGTCGCCATGAGTGACATGACCCGCCCCAACCCCGGCCCGATCAACGCGGAGGCCCA
>DDSA01000245.1 GCA_002343715.1 Phycisphaerales bacterium UBA2402
GTGGCCGCGGGGCTGATCGTGGCGGCGCTGGTGCTGGGCATCGTGGGGTTCGCGTGGCAAGCCCGCGAGGCCGGGCGCGAGCGCGACCGGGCCGGCGCCGCCGAATCGCTCGCCACCGCACGCGCCGAGGCACTCACCAAAGTCACCGAGTTCCAGGCCAAGATGCTCAGCGGAGTCAGCGCCCCCGCCGCGGGCGAGAAACTCATGCAGAGCATCCGGACCCGGTTCGCCGCGGCCCTGCTCAAGGGCGGCGTCGCCGAAGAGGAACACCCCGCCAGGACCGAAGCCTTCTCCCGCGACCTCGGCTGGGTCAACGCCACCGACACCGCGGCGGAGTTGATCGACTTGACCATCCTGCGCCCCGCGGCGGACGCGGCGGGTGCGGAGTTCAAGGACCAGCCGCTGGTGCAGGCCCGCCTCAAGGCCACGCTCGCCGAGTCGTACCGCACGCTGGGGCTGTTCCGGCAGGCGCTGCCGCTCCAGGAGGCCGCGATGGAGATCCGGCTGCGTGAACTCGGCGATGAGCACCCCGACACGCTCCTGGCGATGTCGAACGTGGGCAGCCTCGCCGATGCGTTGGCGCAGCCGGGCCGGGCCGTATCGCTGTACGAACAGGTGTACACCACGCGCCGGCGCGTGCTTGGCGAGGACCACGCCGACACGCTGATGGCCATGGGCAACCTCGGCAACGCCTACCGGGCACAGTCACGGTTCGACGAGGCCGAGCCGCTCCTGACCGGGGCGCTCGCCGGGCTTCGCCGCGTGCTGGGGAACGAGCAACGCCGCACGCTCATCTCGATGAACACCGTGGGCATGCTCTACGCCATGCAGGGCCGGCTCGACAAGGCCGAGCCCTACTGGCGCGAGGCCTACGAGACCGGGCGCAAGGCCCTGGGGGACGACGAACCCGATGTCTTCGTCTGGATCAACAACCTCGCCGGCCTGCTCCAGGGGATGGGGAAGATGGACGAGGCCGAAGCCCTCTTCATCGAATCGCTCGAGCGGAACCGGCGCGTGCGGGGCGAAGAGCACCCCAACACCATCCGCGCTGTCAACCGGCTCGGCGCTCATTATCAACGCCGCGGCGACCTCGCCCGCGCCGAGCCGCTGCTCCGCGATGCCCTCGAACGCTCCACCAGGGTGCAGGGGCGCGAGCACCCCAACGCCGTCTCGGACATGAGCGACCTCGCCAACTGCCTCATCCAGAAGGGAGACTTCGACGCCGCGGCGGCCCTGCTCAACGAGGCCGTCGAGATCAGCGGGCGCACGCGCGGCCCGGGCCACCCCGACACGCTCACGATCAGGGCGCAGATCGGCCGGCTCTACATGAACACGGGCGACTACGCGCGTGCCGAAGCGATCTACCGCGAGACCGTGCCCCTCACCATCCGCACGCAGGGGCCCGAGCACCCCGAGACCCTCCAGCAGCAGAACACGCTCGCCAACATCCTCATGCAGGCGGGCAAGTTCGATGAGGCCCGCGATCTGCTCCTCGACACGCTGGAGAAAAGCCGGAGAATCTCCGGCCCGACACACGATGTCACCCTCAACGTGCTCTCGACCCTCGCCGTGCTGGCCGAGCGCCGCGACGATTTCGCCGAGGCCGAATGGCGCATGCGCGAACTCGCCGACCTGTACGCCGCCGCTTCCGGCCCCGATCACGCCATGACCCACACCGTGCGCGCCAACCACGCCGCGGCACTCGTCTCGCTCGACCGCGCGGCGGAGGCCGAGCCGATCGCCGCGGCGAGCGTGGCTGGCTTGGAAAAGACGCTAGGCCCATCACACCCCCGCACCGCGCACGCGCGTGTGGCGTGGGGGAGGGCGCTGACCGCCCTGGCGCGGTACGACGATGCGCAGACGCAGCTCCTCGAGGCCGACCGCGTCTACACCGCGGCCAAAAACGTCACGGCCCTCCGCAAAGCCCAGTGCGCCCAGGCACTCGTCGCGCTCTACGAAGCCCTCGACACGGCCGAGCCGGGCAAGGGCTTTGACGAAAAGGCCGCGCCATGGCGGGACAAAGCGTCGGGCAAATAGCACCCGGGGCTTGTCGCGAGGAACCACACCCCCACCCGGCCCACTACCATCCCTTCGCCTTGCCCGACCCCCACCCCGAGCCAGAGGACGATGCGCAGGATACCGCCGCCCTCGCCGCGATCCGTCGGGGCGACCCGGGCGCGTGGGGCGACCTGATCCAGCGGCATCAGGACCGCATCTATTCCATGTGCGTGCGCATGGTCCGCGACCGTGAACTGGCGACCGATCTCGCGCAGGACGCCTTTGTCAAGATCATCAAGGGCATCGACTCGTTCGATGGACGGTCCCGGCTCACCACCTGGATGACCCGCATCGCCATGAACGTCTGCCTCTCGAAACTCCGTTCCGAGAAACTCCGCCGCCACGCGAGCCTGGAAGGGATGTCCGAGTCCCGTTCGGGTGATGGCGGCTCCGACCGGGGGATGGAACTCGAACAGAGCCGGGAACCCGAACAGACTTCGGGGGTCGAAACCCACGAGGACCGGGAGCGGGTCTTGGCCGCGCTCCGATTGTTGGACCCCGACCAGCGCGCCGTGCTGATCCTGTGCGATTGCCAGGGGAACAGTTACGAGCAGATCGCGGTGGTGCTGGGTGTGGCGGTCGGCACTGTCAAGAGCCGCCTCTTTCGAGCACGCGCCGCCCTCCGCGACGCGGTCGAACGAGCGAGCCGCGACCGTCTGGGTTCGTCGTCCCGTGCCTCATCTTCGTCCGCTCCGACCCGCCGCCCGTAGCCCGCGTTCATCACACCAACACGCCAACGTCCATGCCCCCTTCCGATCCAGCCCGACCCGATGATGCACTCCTCCCCGAGGAAGTGCTTTTGGACTGGGCCGAGGGGCGCATCGCGCCCGAGAATGCCGCGGAACTCGCGGCACGCTCGGGCCGCGCCGGCCTGTCGGAGCGCATGGCCCAGATGCAGGCCGACCGGGCCACGCTGCGGTCGCTGCCGATCCTCAAGGCCCCGCCCCAACTGCTCGAGCGCACGCTCGCGGCCCTGGAGCGAGACTCCTTGATCGGGATCGCCGCGGGCACGCCGATCGACGACCACCCGCCCATCTCGATGGCGGAGTACAAAGCCCGCCACGGCGGGAAGTTGCTCCGCCGCGCCTGGCCGATGCGCCTGGCGATGGCCGCGGGGTTCACGCTGCTCGTCGGCGGCGCGGGGTTCCTCGCCGTCCAGACCTTCGCCCCGCGTTCCGGCTCGCGCACCGGCCCCATCGCCATGCACCCCGGCGGATCCGAGGCCGACGCCGAGTTCTTCCATGCCGCCGTAGCGCCGACCTCCAAAGTGTCTTCTTCAACGCCGGCGGATGCTCAGGCACTCACCCTCGCCGCCAGCACTGCCTCCGAGGCGGCCCCCCTCCCGATCGATGCCGTCCGCGCAGCCGCCCTCGCGCGGGAGGGTCGCCTTCTGCTCCGCGTCGGCCCGGCCAGGACCGATGCCGTCGAGCGTCTGGCCGCGAAGGACCGTTCCTGGCGCATCACCCGTTCGGTGCCGCCGCCGATGCAGGAAGCCGTGGCCCGCGCCGCCTCCGACCGTTCGCGCCTCTCGCCCACCGTCATGGCCGATGCCCGGGGCGGTGAGACCGCCCGCGCCCAGCGCCAGGCCCGCGCGGTCGAGGGCTTGGCGCCCCTGATCGGCCCGAGATCGGCAGAGCGGCGTGTAGGGGAAGAGGGGAGATCTCGGTGGGCGCCGGATCATGTA
>DDSA01000163.1:0-254 GCA_002343715.1 Phycisphaerales bacterium UBA2402
GTGCGGCGAACGGCCTGAACTGATACATGAAAAGCGGCCCGGCCATGGGAGTGGCCGGGCCGCTTCGTTTCATACGCAATCAAACAACGGACTTACTCGCAGCTGCCCGATTCCCAAGCCGCGAAGAACGCATCAACGTCCGCGCCATCTACTCCGCCATCCTGATTGAAATCGGCGGCGGAACTGCCCGCTTCCCAATCAATGTAGAACGCGGCCACATCACCGCCGTCAATGCCGCCGTCCTGGTTGTAGTC
>DDSA01000163.1:448-6601 GCA_002343715.1 Phycisphaerales bacterium UBA2402
GCCGTCCTGGTTGTAGTCGGCGGGACAGTAGGGGATGCACTCGAGCGTGACCCGGCCCGCGCCGCTCGCGCCGTTGACCCCGCCGATGCGAATGGTCACGTAGTCGCCGTTAACCACGGGCACCTCGACCCGCGTCTGTTGCCCGCAGTCATCATCGCTGCAGGCCAGCAGCCGGTTGGCGAGGTCGGTGCAGTTGTTCCCCGAGTACAGGGCGATCTTGGTGTTCCACACCGTATCCGTGCAGGTCGAGACCCTCAGGATGCCGTCGCACAGGCTCGGATAGTTGTACCAGACGTCGTTGGTAATCTGGTTGCTGCCGCTAAAGTTGCACGCCGCGTGCGTCGGCCCGTCGGTTGTCGCCATGGCGGTGGTGAAGTCGTGCGTCCCAAGCCCGATGCCGGCGCGATTGGCACAATCATCGTTCGTTGGGGGCACGCCGCCGCCGCCGCCGTTGATGTGGAGTTTATAGGTGCCGGTAGCGCCGTTGTAGCCCGCGATGCGGATCCAATAGGTGACACCCGCGGTGAGCGTGGGCCGGACAAAGGAACTCAGGCTGCTGCAGGGCGCGCCGCTGACGCCGTTGCTGTCGTCGTTGCAGGCGATCTGCGTGCCCCCGCACGCGGAGTGGACCGAGAGCACGGTGTCGTAGGAGCTTGTGCAGGTGTCGATCCGCACCTCGCCGGTGGTGACCGGACGGTACTTGAACCAGACATCTGGAGAGGCGCCCGATGATCCGCACGACGCGGTGCCGTCGTTGGTCGCCAGGGTGGTCGAGCCTGTGTACTCGATCCCCGCCGCCGCCCACTGGGCGTTGGAGCAGGCGTCGTTGGCCGGCGGAACCGGCCCGCAGCCGGGCGCGGTGATGTTCATCGTCACGTCGCCGGTGGCCGCGTTGAAGCCCCCGACCCGGATCAGCACGGGCACGCCCGCCGTTCCCGTGAAGGAGAGTTGAGAGGCAAGGTTGTTCCCGCCGCAGGCGAAGTCGTCGTTGCAGGCGAGAGCGCTGTCGGGCAGGGTGGGGCAGGCGTTCGTGTACACGGCCACCTTGGTGTCGAAGGTGCTGCCGCACAGGCTGATCGTCTGCGTGCCCGTGCAGGTCGGTGTATAGCGGAACCAGACATCGCTGCCGATCTGTGCGTAGTTGCTGACCGCGCACGCGCCCGACTGCGTCGGGCCGTCTGTGGTCGCGCCCGCCGTCGAGAACGTCGTCAGGCCCGCGCCGACATCCGTCGCGTTCACGCAATCATCGTTGAACGGTCGGGACGTACCGTCGGGGCTTGGGATCACCGTCGTGATCGAGAGGCTGTTCCCCGCGCCGGGCTTGAAGAGACCGATGGTCGCCTGCCCGCCCGAGGGCGGCACGTTGCAGTCAAACCGGAAGTTGTAGATCGTGTCCCACCGCAGGGCGTTCGCGTTCGCGTTCTGCGCGAACGTCTGGGTGCTCCAGGTGATCCCCGAACCGGTCACGTTCGCCGTCCAGTCCGTGCCCGAGTACGGCTCGCCGGAGTGGTACGGCACATCGCGGAACCCGGCGTTGGAGACCACGGCCCCCGGGGGCAGCGGGATGGTGAACGACCCGCCCGAGCGGTCGCTGTGCATGTTCTGCACCGCGTACTCATACCGCCACTGGCCCCCGCCAAGGCTCGTGGCCTTGACCCCGATGAAAAAGCGACCATCGCCCGGCACATCACCTTGCGTGATGATCACCGCGGGATCGGGCTGGTTGAGGCCCAGCCCGTGGTCCTTCCACGCGAAGATCGCCGGCTTGGTCCGGGCGGTGCTGCCCGTCAATGAAATATTGAAATTGCCCGTGTTGACGTTGATCGGGCGGTATGAGGCGTTGTTGTAGTGGTTGCCAGCCTCGGCATCATCGGGTGCGACGTACATGCTGGCCGTGAAGTATCTGGCGCCCGGAGTGGTCAAGTCAGACTCGAGCACTTGGATCCGCTTAAACAACTCCCCAGATCCCGTGCCGCGGTTTACATAGGGGTAGGGGTAATAGCCCGTAAACGCGTTTACCTCGCTTTTGGGACCCAGGCGGTTCTGCTGCCCGTTCAGGCCGGATGAGTACGGATCCGAGCAGGTGGGGTCGAGCGTGGCCCCGGTCCCGTCCGGGTTCAAGCAACTGCCGCACAGGGTGCCGTTCAGGGCAGTGAAGCCGTGCTTGAGCCACGACTGGCCGATCTGCTCAAACCGGTCGTTCGCCAAGCGATAGATGTTCCCCGAGATCACCGGGTGACGGTTCGTATTGGAAACCCATTGGAGGTTTTCATTGCCGATGTTGCACGAGACCGTGCCTACGGAATACGACCGATAGCCATTGATGGGACCGTTGGTCGTCCAATGAGAGAAATCGGGCATGTCGCCGACGATGACGTCCGGCCCGGCCCCGATCGCAGTACCCACCAACGCAGCCACAAGCGCAGCCCCGGACCAGAACCCCCGATAAGCGGTTTTCTTCATAAGTTTGGACTCTCTGAGAAACAGAACCTCTCTCGATGCGACGCGCTGCAAGCAGGCCACGCACACCTCACTACAGGGACACAAAGAACGCGACCCCACGTCCGACAAGCACCATAGTAACCGATCCTGGCACCTTCCGCAAGGCTAAAAACACCCAATTTCAAAGACGAGTTCCGCGTGTGCCGTCACAGGGCATCTCCCTGTTTCTGACCCGTTGACACGCGGCGGATTTCGGACCTCAGACGACTCAACGATGTTCAGGATGTCTGTTTCTTGAAGAGCAGAAGATAGTTGAACCCCCGCAGAAAAAAGTTCCCTTCCTCGGCGGCCTTGCGCCAGTTGCCCAGGTCCAGTTTCTTGTTGTGCCGCACCACGCAGACGATATCCACCGGCTTGAACTTCTCCCTGAGGATCGCGAACAGCTCAAACCCGATGGGCATGAAGACGCCCGTGCTCCCTTTGTGTTTCCTCCACGAGTCGCTCACGTACACCGCCAGATAACGCCGGTCCCGCAGCACGCGGTACGCCTGCCCGAACACGCGCCGCATCGCCGCGTAATAGGCCTTTCCGCCATCGTCACCGCCCGCGTCCAGTCTGCCGATGCAGCGCGGATCATCCGAATAGTCCACGTGCGTTGAATACGGCGGGTCGATGAAGACGAAATCAACGCTCGCGTCGGCGAGAGGCAGATCCCTCGCGTCCGCGGGTTGGATGTCCTCTCGAGATGGAGCAAGATCAAATCCGATGCCGATCCTGCCCAGATCGGCGCACACATCGAGCGTCGTGCCGCTGCCGCACATCGGATCGAGCACCGTGTCACGCGCGCGCGTGTAGCGTTGCAGCAACTGCCAGATGATCCACGAGGGAGTCGCGCCCGTGTAGGACGATCGTCCCTGCATCTTCGGCCCCCGCGAACCCGTCACGCCGTCACGGCCGGCGGTCCTCGCAGGGTCGTAGTGCTGCGAGGGGTACTCCCACAGCGTCGTG
The DNA here is from genome assembly GCA_002343715.1 of Phycisphaerales bacterium UBA2402. Lineage (GTDB taxonomy): Bacteria > Planctomycetota > Phycisphaerae > Phycisphaerales > UBA1924 > UBA2402. The sequence continues at coordinate 3,899 of DDSA01000163.1, forward strand.
GGCATGATGCGCAGCGTGGGCTTGGGCGGAGGACCGCCATGTCGAGATTCCGGACGCCTCCGACTCTCTTCCATCCGCTCAACCCTTCGTCGCCGCGGCGAACTGAGCCGAAACCAACTCAATGATTCGTTCTTTCGCCTCCCGGATCGTTGCCTGCATGCGAGTCCCCGCCGCACGAACGTGCCCACCGCCCCCGAGCGCCTTTGCCACGATGTTCACATCCACCGCCGGCTCGAACGACTTGCTCCGCAGGCTGATCTTCGTCACGGGCTTCCCGTCGTCGGCCAGACCAAACTCCGACGGCGAGGCCGCGGAAAAAAACGCGGAGACCTGCACGCTCGGCAAGGATTGCGTGAAGTCCGTCAACCCCCCGGCATCCCCGGGGGTTGCGCCCGTCTCCCTGAAGTCCTGCTCCGTCACGCACATGAGCGCCAACCGATCCCCGCAGTGAAGTTCGATGGACGCGAGCGCACGCCCGATCAGCGCCAACCTTGCCCGCGAGTTCTGCTCTGTCAGCGAGTACAGCCGGACATGCTCGGCACCAGCCGCGAGCAAATCGGCCGCGGTATGCATCACCCCGGGGGTGACGTTGCTGTGCCGAAACCAGCCCGTGTCCGTTGCCAGCCCCAGGTACAACGGAGTGGCGATGTCTTTCGGCAGGTCTCGGATCCCGTCCACGCCCAGCAACTGGCGGCACAACTCCGCCACGATCTCACAGACCGCGGCGGATTGGACGTTGATGTACCGCAAGGGCGCGAGTTCCGGGTCGCCCTGCGCGTGGTGATCGACGATGATCGCACGCTGGCTGCGTGGACCGAGCCAATCCGCGACGGGTTCCAGTTGCGTCCAACTCCCGGTATCCAGAACGGCGATGACATCCGGTTCTTCCGGTTGTTCCGCCCCCGGAACATCGTGCCGCCCCAGCACAGCGTGCGGCGTTGTTCCGGCGATGTCCTCGATCCAGGGGGGGGGCGGCCCGTAGTACCATGCTTTGGCACGGGGAGTGCCGCCGTTGTTCCACGGTCCCGGTTGATTCAGCGTTCGGACCAGCGCGATGCTGGAGCCGACCGCATCACCGTCCGGTTTCAGGTGAGTCAGAACAAGAACGCGGCGAGCCGCCCGCAGTTTCATGACGATCTCGGGGAGCGTTGTTGTGCTGGTCCACATGGTCGGGCCGATGATACGTTCACCACGCTTCCTCCACGGGTTTTTGTCCGGACTTTTTCATCCGATCGCGTGCCTTCACTTGTCCATCATGCCACTGCTCACGACCATCGTCGCCACCATCGGCCCGGCCTCCGAGTCACCGGACATCGTCGCTGACCTCATCCGCGCCGGTGTCGGCGTCTTCCGATTCAACTTTTCTCATGGTGATCTGGAAACCCACGCCGCACGGCTCGCCACGGTGCGGCGCGTCAGCGATGAACTCGGTTGTGCTGTCGCCTGCCTCGGCGATCTGCAAGGGCCCAAGATTCGGATCGGGCGCATCCCGGCAGGGGTCGGTCGTCCGCACCCGTCCGGCGGAGGTGCGGTGCTCGCGCGGGAGGCCGGTCTCATCATTCTGAAGAAAGGAATCGCCGAGGCCTTCGAGCGGCCGGATGTGCGGGGTGCGTTGCCCGTCCTTCCATTGACCTACGAGCCGCTCGTCGATGAGGTCGAGCCGGGTCATGCCGTGCTGATCAACGATGGTGCGGTGCGGCTCACCGCGGTCGAGCGTCGCGGCGATGAACTCATCTGCCGCGTCGTCGTGGGGGGGGTGATCTCGAGCAACAAGGGCATCAACCTGCCCGATTCCAGCCTGACAACGCCCGCGATTACCGAACGGGATTGGGAGTGCGCCGCTTGGGCCGTCGCGCACGACCTCGATTTTCTCGCGCTCTCCTTTGTCCGTGAGGCCGCCGATGTCATTCAACTCCGAGAGGGGCTCGCGGGCATGTGCCGCGCCGCGACGGAGCGTCGTGCACCAAGCGCCGGCGCTTGGATCCCCATCATCGCCAAGATCGAGATGCCCCAGGCCGTGAAGAATCTCGATCCGATCGTCGATGCCTCCGACGGTGTCATGGTCGCCCGCGGCGATCTCGGCGTCGAGATGGACCTTGCACAAGTACCGTTCATTCAGAAACGCATCGTCGGTACCTGCCGCCAGTTCGGCAAGCCCTGCATCGTCGCCACGCAGATGCTCGAGAGCATGATCGAGAATGCGGTGCCCACGCGTGCCGAAACTACCGATGTCGCCAACGCCATTCTCGACGGGGCCGATGCCGTCATGCTCTCCGCCGAGACCGCCACCGGCAGACACCCGCTGGCGACCGTCCGCACCATGGCCCGTATCGCCGCCGCGGCCGAGGCCCACCAGGCCGCGCAGCCACAGGTGCACCGCCCACCCACACGACTTTCGGAGTCACACCGGGCCACCGCCGCCCTCGCCAGCGGGGCGTGGCAGATCGCCAATGAACTCGGCGTGAAGGCGGTCGTCTGCTGGAGTCAGCACGGAGGAACGGCCCGGTACCTCTCGCAGAACCGATTTCTCATTCCCGTGGTGGTGTATACCTCCGATGGCCCCACCGCCCGCCAGATGGCCTTGCACCACGGTCTGACGCCCGTTCTCTCAGCCCCGCCTCCTTCCGGCACGCTCGCCGATTGGAACCGGGCGGTGGATCAGTATCTGCTCACCCAAGGCCTTGTCAAAGCGGGTGAGCCGAT
>DDSA01000163.1:6779-9677 GCA_002343715.1 Phycisphaerales bacterium UBA2402
AGTCAAAGCGGGTGAGCCGATCCTCTTGATCGCTGGAAAGCCACTGGGGAAGGCAAAACGTACCAATGCCCTCGCCATCCATAAGGTCGGAGAGGTGGGGGGGTTCTTGAGCGAGTGAGTCTCTTTAACGCCCGGGGGCGGGGAACAGATGCGTCCGAAGAGTGTCCATGGATTTTGCCGCAACCGTGCCGGATCCTGAGCGGTACATTCTGGGACCGTACACGATTCGCGTCCGGGAGTTCGGCCGCGATTGCTCGAAGGTTCCGTGGGGTGCGGAGCAAGGTCGATGAGCACGGGCATGACCAAGTCAATGGAACTGCGTCTGATCCGGAAGGCTTCGGCGGGTGATGCTCAGGCGGCGGCGGTTCTGATCCGCGCGCATCAGTCTTCGGTCTTCGCCTACATCAAACGAATGGCGGGACGCGATGACACAGCCGAGGATGTGACTCAGGAGGCATTCACGCGAGTCCTGCTGCACCTCGACCGTTTCGACTCCAGATACCGCTTTTCCACCTGGCTCTTTACCATCGCGAGGCGCATTTTTCTGAACATGATCGAAAAGAAGAAACCTGTCGCCGACACAGACCGCCTCGCCAATACCGTCTGGGTGGGTCAGCATGTCGGCGGTTCGTCGGAGTACGAAGAGCGACGAGACACGGAGCGTGAACTCCTCCAGCAGAGCCTCCTGGCCCTTTCGAGGGAACAACGCGAGATCATTGTCCTTTTCCACCAGCACGACTGGCCGATCTGGATGATCGCGGATCAGCTGGGTATACCGGAGGGGACGGTCAAGAGTCACCTGTTCCGCGGGCGCATGCGGCTGCGGGATGAGTACATTCGTCTGGAGGCACAGTTCGCCGCACGCGCCCATTCGCGTCAAGAGGCCGCACGTCTTGCTCGGTCCACGCTCACACTCTCGCCGGCGAGCGATGCCGCCGCCGCGAAGGAGGTTTGCTCGTGAGTCATTCATCCACGAATCCGGCAGACTCCTGGTTCGGAGGGCCGCCGCCGGAGTACGCCCGACCGCCGGCAATCCCGCGTCCCCAGCCCGCGGCGCATCTCTCCGATGTTGTCATCAACGAGTGCATCGACCTCGAGTCTCACGGGGAGATTCACGAAGCCTCGGCGATGCTCCGCCGCGCATCGGTCGAGGATCCCGCGCTTCTGGAACGTTATCACGAAACCAGGCGCGTTCTCCGCGCACTCGAAACAGGTGCGCCCACCGGCCCCGACCTGACCAACCGCATCATCGCCGGGGTCGATGAACGCCGTCCCTTTCTTCCCGCGCGCTCAGAACGGATGTACTCGTCCACCCGTGCGGCGTGCGTGTCGGGTTTGCTGGCGGCCCTCGCCGTGTCGGTGGTGGTGCAGTGGCGAACACCTCAGGTCGGACCATCCGCGACGGAATCACCGGAAGTAGCCGTCGGCGATCACGCCATCCTCGCCGATTCTTTCTCGACGGTGCGATCCGTGGGCGCCTCCATCGCGACTGATGGTCATCAACTCCGGTTCGGCAACGATGAGAGATACCGAGTCGGCACGCACCAGGCAGTGTCCCCGCCGCATGCGTTCATCGTGAACTTTCAGGATCCGCCCTCGCGCGTCGTTACGAGCGTGCCGTCCCCCCATGAAATCGCACGACCGATGATCCACGACGACCCACTGCTCACCTTCAAACCCAACGCGTCGATCACGCGAACATGGTTTTTCAGCCCGGAACAGGGCGACCTGGCCGAGTTTCTCGGTCTTCGTCGCTTGCACCCCAAGCCCTCGGCGATGATCGTTCAGCCCGACAAGCAGATTCGAGACGAAGCCGCCGTCAAGTGAGTGTTTACTGGCGTCGGCGGCGGCACGCGGCACCGATCCCCGCCGCCAACACCAGACCGGCCCCGGGCGTGGGCACCGTGCGGTACGACACCTCAACATTGTCGATTCCCCACGACTCATCGTTCATCCCCTGCAGACCACCGTCCCGCCACGTGATCTGGATCGGGAACCCGTCGGGGATCGTGAAATCCAGGCTGACCCGGCGGTAGATCGCATCCTGCCATCGGTCATCAAAGCCCAGGTCCCGACCGCCGATGTCGGCGGCACGGAATGATTGCGAGATGCCCGCGTGGTTCGAGAACGTATCCCGCATCAGGCTCACTCCGTTCGCGAGTACCTCGAACCGATCCTGACCGAAGCGAGTGTCGTTCCCGTCCCACGAATCGATCGCGTAGAAATCGAAGGTCACCGTGTAGAGAATGTACTGACGACCGCCTCCGCCCCCGTTCTCGCCGGTTCCCCCCGTAGATGCCGGAGGCCGCGCGGGGAGCGTGAGTCGCGTGTACGAGTTGGAGTAGTTCCCGTTGAAGGTGGTGAACGTCGGGTACCACCATTCGAGGCGGGAGTTGCTGCTCCACTCGGGACCCATCTCACGGGATTCGAAGGAGTTGCTGTACAGCACGCCGGACTGTGCCGAGGCAACGGATGCAGCGGTCCCCGCCAGAAGCGCTGCCGCAAGGAATCGAATCTTCATCTGTGTCTCTCCCTGTGAAGGCCGGAACGGTGAGCCCGGCACTGAGAGACAACATGACACACAATCGCGAGAATGCAAGCCGACTTGATCTGATCGGTTGCCAACGGCCCGCCGGAAGAAGACCTACAACGTCTGCGCGGTCTGTACCCGCGTCGTGTCGGACGAAGTGCCTCCCTACCATGACGGTGGATCGCGGGAAACCCCGACCCGCCGTCCGACCATAAGACGAACAAAGTTTCGAACGACCCACCGGGCCGCCCGCCCTTACCCCCGACACATATGACCCTCGCACCCGCCCCCGCTCAGAAAAACTCCGGCCACGATGTGCCTCGGAACCCGTCTATCCGCAACGTGGCCATCATCGCCCACGTCGACCA
>DDSA01000163.1:9889-26921 GCA_002343715.1 Phycisphaerales bacterium UBA2402
ATCATCGCCCACGTCGACCATGGCAAAACCACGTTGGTGGACAACCTGCTGAAGCAATCGGGGAACTTCCGCGCCGGCGAACTCGAAAAACTCGAAGGCGGTCAGCACGGTCTCATCATGGACAGCAACCCGCTCGAACGGGAGCGAGGCATCACGATCCTGGCCAAGAACTGCGCGGTTTCCTACGGCGCGCTCGACGGAAAGACCTACCGCATCAACATCCTCGACACGCCCGGCCACGCCGACTTCGGCGGCGAAGTGGAGCGGGTCCTTCGCATGGCCGACGGCTGTTGTCTGCTGGTGGACTCTTCCGAAGGAGTGATGCCGCAGACCAAGTTCGTGCTGGGCAAGGCGCTCGAGGCGGGCCTCAAGCCGCTGGTCATCATCAATAAAATCGACCGCCAGGACCAGCGTGTGCAGGACGTGGTCCACGAGGTCTTCGATCTGCTGGTCGAACTGGGGGCCGAGGATTACGCCCTTGATTTCCCGGTCGCGTACGCCGTTGGGCGAGACGGCTGGGCTTCTCCCCAGTGGCCGCTGCCCGATCCTCGCCCTGACAATCTTCGCTGCATCTTCGAGATGATCGTGAAGGAAGTCCCACCCCCGCCGGCGGACACCGCCAAGCCCCTTCAACTGCTCATCACCAACATCGACTACAACGACTACGTGGGCCGTATCGGGATCGGGCGGGTATTCAACGGCTCCATCCGCGCCGGCCAGCAGGTGGCGGTCCTCAAGCGAGAGGGACGTCAGGTCCTGACCAAATCGGCCCAGTTGCTCCAGTTCGTTGGTCTCAAACGGCAGGAGGTGGATGAGGTGCACGCCGGCGACCTCTGCGCCATCGTGGGGCTCGAGTCCGTGGACATCGGCGACACCATCGCCGACCCCGAGCACCCCGTCGCGCTTCCCCCCGTGCGCGTCGAAGAGCCGACGATGACCATGCTCTTCCGCATCAACGATTCACCCTTCGCGGGGCAGGAAGGGGATTACGTCACCAGCCGCCAGATCCGCGAGCGGCTCCACAAGGAGTTGGAGCGCAACGTCGCCATGCGTATCGAGCAGGGACGCAGCGCCGATGAGTTCATGGTTTCGGGACGCGGCGTCCTGAGCCTGGGCATCCTGATCGAGACCATGCGCCGCGAGGGCTTCGAACTCTCGGTCGGCAAGCCCGAAGTCATTATCAAGGAGATCGACGGCGTCAAGTGCGAGCCGATCGAGGAACTCGTCATCGACACGCCGAACGAAACCGTCGGCGCTGTCATGGAACTCATCGGCGGTCGAAAGGGAGAGGTGAAAAAGATGGAGCCGCGCGGCGACTCCATCACGCACCTCAAGTTCGAGATCCCCAGCCGATGCCTTATCGGAATGCGCTCCCGCATCCTGACCGCCACCCAGGGGCAGGCGATCATGCACCATAGTTTCCTTCGCTTCGATCCGGTGAGCGGCGAGGTCATTCACAGGAAACTCGGCGTGCTCATCAGTCTCGAGACCAATCCTGTCACCACACACGCCGTCGAAGCCCTCGCCGACCGGGGTGTCCTGTTCGTCGTTCCGGGAGACAAGGTCTATTCGGGTCAGATCGTGGGTGAGCACAACCGCGACAACGACCTCACGGTCAACATCACCCGCCTCAAGCACCTGACCAACATGCGGGCCACGAGCAAGGAACAGACCGTCGTTCTCAAGGCACCCCGCAAACTCAGCCTCGAAGCCGCCCTCGAGTACATCGAGGACGATGAACTCGTGGAGGTCACTCCGAAGAACATCCGACTGCGCAAGAAAATTCTCGATGAGTCTCTGCGCAAGCGTGCCGATCGGGCCGCCCGCGACCGCGATGAGGAGTGAACCGGGCACCACCCCCCCGGCGGGTGATTCCGGAAGGATTCCTACACGGCGGGCTCGACATCCGCCGCTATTCCGCATATACCAGCGATATGCAAGGCCTTCCACGCCGTTCATTCCTGATGGCCGCACCGGCCGCGGCCATCGCCGCCGCTTCGGTCCGGGCCGCGCAACCGGTCCCCGCACCGTCTTCCGACCCGGGCGCATCTCATCGCGGACCGGTATCGGTCGCCTCGGTCAATGGACTTCGCGCCACGGCTCGGGCGTATGAACTCATGCAGGGTGGTTACGACCCCGCCGACTGCGTGGTGCAAGGGGTCCGGATCATCGAGGACGACCCCAACGATGACTCCGTCGGCTTCGGCGGCCTGCCGAACGAGGACGGAGTGGTTCAACTCGATGCCTCCGTGATGCACGGCCCCACGCACAAGTGCGGCAGTGTCGCCGCCATCGAGCGCATCAAGAATCCCGCGATGGTCGCGCTGGTCGTGCTTCGCCGCACGGACCACTGCCTTCTTGTCGGCGAAGGCGCTCTCGCGTTCGCACGGCAGATGGGCTTCCACGAGGAAAACCTCCTGACAGAGAAAGCCCGACTCGAGTGGCAGAAATGGCGGGAAAATATGTCGCGTCAAGACGACCGCCTGAACGATGACGAGCGCGATCCGCCGGTCGGGAAGACCTGGCAGGAGCCGGGTCACGCGATGCTCGAGCCTCACCGCCTCGACCCCGTTCGGAATCTCACAGGGACCGTCCATTGTTCGATCGTCACCGGCGCGGGGGACATCGCCAGTTGCACCTCCACCAGCGGGCTGTCCTGGAAGATCCCCGGCCGCGTCGGAGATTCACCCATCATCGGCGCAGGGAACTTCTGCGACAACGACATCGGCGCGGCCGGCTCGACCGGCAGGGGAGAGGCCAATCTTCAGAATCTGTCCGCCGCCCTCATCGTCGAGTTCATGGGCCGCGGCATGACACCATCGGAAGCGTGCCTCGCCGCCGCCAAGCGCGTCGTCGATCGAACAAAGGAGAAGCGTCTCCGAGGCCCGGATGGCCGAGTGAACTTCGACCTCAAGTTCTACGCCCTCCGCAAGGATGGAGCCTACGGCGCGGCCACGCTCTTCCCGGGTGCTGAGTTCGCTGTCTGCGATGAGCGGGGCGCTCGCGCGGAGCGAGCCGCCTCACTGTACGAGAAACCGCTTTAAACTTGTTGCAACCGCGATTCGGACTCACAGACCAGATCGGCGACTGGTCCGAGAATCAGATTTCCATGTTGGGCCGTGTGGGGTATCAGACCTGCATGATCGGTTCGATCACTTCGATCAGGAGACTTGAATCAGCGAGGGCCCATCCGGCAGCAAAGAGGCTTGACACCGGATGAAGTATCGTGTATGTTATTACACGGAGCGTGACCGCTCGCCTGTGGCGAGTCTGGACATCACACACGAGGAGAGAGACATGAGCAAGATTCGTTTGTGGCGCGTTGCTGCCGCGGCGTTCGTATCGAGTGCTGCACTCGCGCAGGCTGACGACTGGACGATGCGACTGACCTGCGACAACCAGTTCGACCTGTATTTCGGCGACCCGCTGGTGACAACGTCGCACGAGGGTTTCGGCAACGCGTGGACGACGACGTACTCCTTCACTGCCACTGGAAGGTTGCCGAGTGATTACATCTACGTGGCGACGTCTTCCGACCAACAAGTTGCCCAAGGGCTGATCGGGGAGTTTACCAACACGACTCAGGGCCGCACGTCGCTGACGGGTGACAGCGAGTGGCAGGTCTTCCCCGCAGGGGCGTACGCCGCGGCGCTCGGCCTTCCCAGCCCGTGGCCCGCCAGTCTGCAGCCGACCAGGGCGCAGGTCGATCGCGCCATTACCTACGCGACGCTCAACGGGCTATGGATGGCCACCGATACCTCCCCCGGCGGCGCGCTCAACGGCGTCAGTCCGTGGGGCTTGCGCCCCGGCATCTCGGCCAGCGCCGAGTGGATCTGGCACCGCGCCCCGGGCGGCCCGGCCGATCCGCTCCGCGGCGGCTTCAACCACGATGAGTTCCTCGTCTTCCGCCTCTCCGGCAACGTGCCCGCGCCGATGACCGCGGGGATGCTCGGCGGGGGCCTGGTGCTCATGGGCCGCCGCCGCAGAGCCTGACTTCACCTGAAACCTGAAGCACACCGCGCAACAAACAAGCCCCCTCACGGGGGCTTTTCTTGTGGAACGCTGTTCTCGGGAATCAGGCCGGCCGCTTCGGCAGCGGCCAGCGCAGAACGACCTTTGATGACATCACCTGGTAAGGTGCGTGTTTTGTGTTGCCGCGAACCATTCCGACTTGCACCCCCTGCCGCGGGTGAATAACGGTCAACTCTGTACACTTTGGAGCATGATGTCCGAGCTCCGAATGTTCCAGAGGTATTGGTGTGGATGAGATGTGTTGACTGAGTACCGACATGGGTGTGTCGGTGAAGCACTACCTGTCCTGCGGAGCGAGTTCGCTTTCGGATGCATCGGGAACGTGGACTGGCTCTTCTTCGTGTTGCGTAGCGATTCGACACTCGGCGATTGCCGCATCCAACTCCGGACTACGTGACAATCCGGCTTTCTCACGGATTTCCGCGGCGGTGCGCAGATGCACGATCGCTTGTTCGTGCTTCCCGTTGCGAAGAAGAGCCATCCCTAGATTGCGTTGTAGCCTTGAACTTTGTGGATGAATCGCGATCGCCTCTCGTAAAAGTATAACGGCGGCATGTTGCTGTGATTGTGTTGCGGCAGGAGATTGCGTCAAGGCGGACGCATCGCTGTTCCACCAGTTGATCTGCACACCGAATGTCCGACCGATGTACGCCGCGAGCGAGCGCACCTCTTGAGGGTGGCGAGTATCGCCGAGAATGGACTCGATGCGGGCTTCCATCCCCGGAGCGGATCGGTGCGATCTCCATAATCCCATAGCCTGACGCACACGATGCCGTGCCTCGGCCACGTTGATGGGAATAGACTGATCGGAGGGCCAGAAAGAATCGAAATGCGGAAAGCGATTCTGCGAGGATTCAAGCCGCATCAGGGTGTCTTGTCCACCCAACGCTCCGCAGATCAGCGCGCCGTCGCGTGCAAAGCCGAGGGTCATCCGGGTAAGCCCCGTGAGGGAAGCCACGAATGCCCCTCGTTGTGCATCAAACACAAAGATGACAGGTCCTGTAGACGCGGCGACGATTCGCGTTCCGTCAGGCGAGTGCGTGACAGACATGATTGGTTCGGTCGTCGGGGCCGTTGCGGACCATCGCTCGGACCCATCGGATCGTTCGAGGCAGGTAAGCCCGCCTCGAACGCTGCCGACGAGCAGTGTGGAGTCGTCAGGGTTCCATGCGAGGCTTTGGGCACCATGCACCAAAGCGTTGGCGGTAGGTACCAGAGTCACGGTGTCGCGAAAAATGACATTCGCTTCGCCCGGCCGTGAGGTCGGCGTGAGGTGTGCCAGTGAGCGTCCATCAGCGGAGACCGCGAGCGCGGAGGGGCCATCCGAACCAACGGATGGTTGGATCCGAGGTGCTTGATGCGCGGTCCAATCACTCGTATCGATGACACGCAAACCGCCCTGTGCAAAGGCGACATAGAGCCCGGCGCCATCACGAGAGAACGCGAGCGCCCGAATCGGACCTCCCCACGGAGGAGGCCCTGAGGGGATGGCCGTGTCCGCGAGAACAGGTGATGCGCTCATTCCAACGATCTGTCGCCCCGTTTCAGCATCGAGCACGAAGAAATCGCAGGAGTCGCCCTCGGTCGTCGTTGCAATCATCCGGCAGTCCGCGCTCCACGCCAAGGCGGTGTTGGTCTCCGGTCCAGTGTTGACGGACCAGATCGGCAGCAGCGTGAGCGCGTCGAGGCACGCAAGCCCTCCCCATGCTTTCATGATGATCCGAGCGCCGTCCGGCGAAACGCTCCAGCCCGTAGATCGGTACAGGGATTCGAAATCCCACAACGGGTCCGAGTTGAAGAGAGGAACCGAAAGGCACTCGCCGGATTGGGTGACAACACACAAGCGCCGGCCTGAGTCCGAGATCGCCAGGGACGACACAGCGCTATCACCGACCCTGAGTGTGGCGAAGCGTTGCGGTTCGCTGGTATCGTTCGGTTTCGGGGGATCGTCGCGATAGACGTGCACGGTGCCACGCGAGTCTCCGATGGCGATGAGGTCCCCTCTGTGTGTGCTACTCGTAAAATAGACGTCACGATTCGCGCGTTCAGTGTGGACGGTCCCGTTGTCTCGAACCCACCTCCAGCGGTTCGAGTACAACTCCACGTGCCGCCGAACATCGTTCGGCGTGGCGGAGGGTAGAAACTCACCCGCCGGCGAGAGGAATGTGAATCGTCCCGCCGTCCCGTGAGTGAGCACGCGCACGGCGTGCGTTCGCTCTGGGTGATCGATCCGAACGAGCACAGGCCGAGAAACAATGTCATTGCTCAGAGTCCGCGTCCACACGTCCTCTCCGGTGTTCGTGTTCAGACAGATGATTGTCCGGCGTCCTTTCTGCGCAATCAAACTGTCACCGTCCGGAGAGAATGGGGCGCCCCCGAGTTTCCAATCTTCGTGTTGTGCCGCGGGCCACTCTCCCCGGACTGATCCATCGGCGACGTTCACCAGCGCGAGCGTCCCATCGGCCCGTACACCTGCCAGGAGCCGGCCCGAGCGGTCTGCAGAGATCATGGACATGTCCAATGAACGGACAACTTCGCCGGTCGCTGAATCCCATATCACCGAGCGTGATCCCTTGCTCGTCGCGGAAAAGACCACGAGTGAGCCTCCCCCGAGGGCCAGGCACCGGGACATGACGGCCGGTGGGTTCTGAAGGAGAAGGGTTCCCGGTGGGCGAATCGAGCACATCAGCTGACTCCACTCCCAGCCGCGGTGGGTCTCGGGTGCCTCGCGGAGCATGTGGAGAGCCTGCGCCGGATAGTTCAGGCTCGCCGCGCTGATGGCGGCGGCGAGCGTGGCGCGGTACTGTGCCGAGACCGCGAGCTCGGTTTGTTGTTCGGACACGCTACGCTGAAACTCCGCGAGGTGTCGTGCGGTTTCGGCTTGACCGAGTGCCGCATTTTTCAGATCTCGTTCAGCGCGAGCGGCATCCCGCTCGTGCCGGACCGTGGCCAAGGCCCACGACGCAACGGCCAATCCGCCGATCAGGGAAACGAACACGATCGCCGCGGCGATAAAGGAAAACCGGTTGCGACGAACCGCCTTGCCGAGCGCATACCACACACCGGGCGGCGCGGCCTGGACCGGGTACCCATCGATGTAACGGCGCAGGTCGTCGGCGAAGGCTTCGGTCGAACCATACCGGTATCGTCGATCCTTCGCAATGGCTTTCATGACGATGCGGTCAAGGTCGCCGCGAAGAGATTTCCGTAGATGAGAAGACTCCATCCCGCGCTCGCGTGATGACTTGTGCTCTTTGTCGCTCTGGCCGTTCAGTCGAGAACTCGGTTTCGGTGGATCAGTTTCCCGGATGATGCGCAACGCCTCGGCCGGCTCGGCTCGCGCAAGCGTTTCGGGATCGAATGGGAGTGTGCCCGTCAGCAGTTCATACGCGAGTACGCCGAGGGCGTAGATGTCGGATCGCGTATCGACATCCTGCGAAGCGGAATCGGCCTGCTCCGGGCTCATGTACGCGGGCGTGCCGAGCAACTGCCGAAGGCCGGTCATGCTGGCTTTCTCGGTGAGAGACGGAGTGATCGCCTTGGCGATGCCGAAGTCGATGACCTTTGGATCGGGGCGGCCATCGTGGACGGTGACCAGGACATTGCTCGGCTTGATGTCGCGGTGGATGACACCCCTTTGGTGTGCATGGTGTACGGCGTGGCAGACGCGAATCAGCAGCTCAAGCCGGGCGGTAAGCGAAAGCCGGTGCTCATCACAGAACCGTGTGATGGGAAGGCCGTGGACCAGTTCCATGGAAAAATAGGGGCGTCCGGAGGGGGTGGCTCCGGCGTCATAGACTCTCGCGAACCCCGGATGATCCATGAGGGCCAAGGTCTGACGCTCGGCCTCGAAGCGGGCAATCACCTGCCTGGTGTCCATGCCCTCCTTGAGTATCTTGAGCGCGACGTGTCTTTGGATCGGGTGTTCCTGCTCGGCGACATACACCACTCCGAATCCGCCTTCTCCGATCTTGTTCAGCACCTTGTACGGTCCGATGCAACTTCCTTCAAGGTCGGTTCGAAGGGACTCGTTGGCTGTGATGTCGCTGTCGTGGGCTCGAAGCAGCGCCGCTACTTCAGCGTACAGGTCCTCATCCTGTCCGCAACGCTGACGTGCAAACTCATCACGTCCATCCCTGAACTGCTCAATGGCTTCGAGAAAAACGCGTCGAACATCCTCCCATCGCGGCGTCGGCATGCGTGGTCCTACGGTGTCATGCTATCGTCTGTCAAGGTGCGCCGCAGCCACGCTTTCGCCAGAGCCCAGGACCTTTGGGCGGTGCGCAGTGGAATGCCCATCACTTCCGCGGCGTGAGACTCGGTCAGCCCTGCAAAGAAGCGCAGGCGCACCAACTGAGCGAGTTCGGCATCGATGGAATCAAGACGGGTGATGGCTTCATCAAGAGCCAGCATGTCATCGGCGCTTCCGGAGGTTGTCAACTCGATCACATCAAACGAAACCCGGCGCGCGGGCCGTTCCAGATCACCCCCACGCCGAAGCGATGCGCGGGCGCGGGCATGCTCGATCAGAACTCGCCTCATCGCCTGTGCCGCCGAACCGAAGAAATGTCCCGGACTTTGCCACGGCCCTTCGGACCCGATAAGCCGGGTGTAGGCTTCGTGCACGAGTTCAGTAGGCTGCAGCGAGTGGCTGACTCGCTCGGCTCTCATGCACCACCCCGCCATGGCCCTCAACTCGGTGTAGACTGTCTCGAAAACGGATGTCATGGCGGCTTGATCGCCTGAACGCGCTAACTCAAGCAGTGATTGAAACTCAACTGCGTCACTCACGCCTGTTCATCCTGCCGGGTCACACACGAATCGTTCCCTCGGAACTGAAGAAACGATCCAGTATAGACCGGCAGTCTGCTGACTGAGCGTGAACACGCGAGTAACGAGGTGAATAGATCCTAGATACAACCCCCGGCTTCCCAGGCTGCGAAGAACGTCTCTACATCTCCTCCATCGATACCGCCGTCGAAGTTGACATCGGCAGACTCGTGGCCATCCGACCACGCCGCGTAGAACGACTCGATGTCACCCCCGTCAATGCCGCCGTCGCTGTTGAAATCGGCCGGACATGCCTGAACGCCGAGGTACGCCGGCTGGGAATCAGCCTGACCGCAGGCGCCGATCACACTGCAGGTATAAATCCCGCGGTCGGTTTCAGTCAACCCAATGATGACGATCGTGCCGGTTTGAGACCCGAACAATCGTGGTCCATCGGTAAGAACTTCGCCGTTTCGCCGCCAGATATAGGAGAGTCGCCCATCGCCCACGGCTCGAACCTTCATGGCGGCCACTCCGCCCGGGATGAACTCCGGTGCCTGTGGATGATCGACGATCATGGTGCCGCACGGCGCGATACGGATCAGCACGGTCACCGCGGCGCTTTCCGGAGAAGGGAGCCCGGTGGATGGCACCCACGTATCTTGGAGTTTATATGAGAACGTGACACTGGCGGGAGGGTTCGATGCAGGTGGGGTATAACGGAAGCCGCCGTCATCATTCAGGAGAAGTGATCCCTGGGCGGGTGGCGACACGAGGATGACACGGAGGATGGCCTCGGGTTGCATGACATCATTCGCCATGACGCCTTCCGAAGCCGGAACGATCAGTGTCTGGCCCGGGGCCACGACGTACTGATCGTTGCGCGCGAGCATGAAGCGCGTCGCGCTCAGGTGACTCAGGGAACCGATGGTCCACTTCATGAACGGCGAGAACTCCTGCTCGCCCGTGGCGAGCACGGCCTCGAGTTCGGACCGCAGGCGGTTCTTCCGGCCAAGCAGTTCAGCGTAGCAGTTCGGAAATGTCGTTGAAGCGGTGGCTCCGGGCGTGGTTGAGATGGCGTCACGCTGCGCGATGTAGAAGGAAAGCGCTGCGAGCGCATCGATGCCCATCTCGTTGCCTCGGAGCACGCCTCGGATCAGATCGCTTCTCGCGTGAGACTCGGGGGCACCGATGGACAGATACATATCCGTGAGGCGTGCGTTCAACGTGACCAGCTCAGCCGTCGAGCGAAGATCCTCCGGATCAGCGCCGCCGGCGAGCGCGGTGATCACCTGGTTCAGGAACGCTCGTTGGTGATTTCGGAGATGGTTGTTGATCTCCCCTCGCACCGCGGCGAGGGGTGCAGAATCAACCAGGGTTTGAGCGGTCCAGCACCGATCGGTGTAACTCGGGGCACAGCACACGGAATCGGTGCTCTGCGACTCAAAGAACACGTTCTTGATCGCGGAAACGGGAATGGTCGATCCGCCCGGGAGAGTGGCGCGCCAGCGGTTCCTGAACGTGTCCAGCGGCGTCGATGTGTATCCGTGATTCGAAGGTCCGAACGTGAGCGAGAAGCGACGAACCGCCACACGCTGGATTGGTTGGCCGGGAGCCGCGAGCCGAAGACTGCCTCCGGGTGAGATGCCGCAGGTTGTCGGAGGGGCTGAACTGTACCAGAGTTCAACATCCACGACGGCGCGGTGGACAACGCCGTTAGGTTCAAGCTGCCAGGTCCCGTTCGTCAGGGTGTCGGCCCCGCTCATGCGGTATGAGAGAATGTAACGATCGGGGCCGCGCGTGGCCGGGTCGAGGATGGCCGCGAGTTTGTACTCGGACGGAAGCATGTTCCACACGATGTTCGAGTTGATCCCCCCCGGGGCTTCCTCAAGGATCGATGTCGGAATGGGTCCCGGGCACACCTGCGCGTACCGATCCATGTAGCCGTAGTCGGGCCAGGTGTAGGAAAGGTTCTGTGATGTGCCGCCCCAGAGGTTGAGGTTCGGGTGCCACGGGTCGGAGTAGGTATCGCGCGCCAATGCAACCTGGAAATGCAAGTACGAAAGGGCGCTCGCCCAGTCGATGTGCAGACTTTCGTGGAGGGTGCTGCTTCGGGCTTGGTGCATCGCTGTCTGGGCGTTGTCACCCCGGACGCGAACGCCGGAAAGACGCGCCGGGCTCACCCTGGCGAAGTACCAAGGGCTTTCACGCGCCAGTTGGCTGTATGCATCCGCGGCGAGCGCCCAATGTGTCGGATTGGTGAGTCGCGAGGAGTGCAGATTGGACAGGCCGAATCGGGTGCCGGGGTACGTGCGGAGGTAGTTGAAGCAGTACCCCAGGGGGTAGTTGTTCAAGGTGCTCAGACCCTGGCCCGAGTACGGAAGGCTCCCGGTGATTGGGCCGGCGAAGAGTTCGCTTTCCGCGTGACTCGTGGCCGCCGAATAGAAGGAGTTCTCGTAGCCCTGGAACTCGTCGTACGTCAGGTAATCTCCGTAGGTCTCTCGGTAGTTGAGACCCTGGTCCATGTTTTCATAGAAGTTGAAGAGAAATCCTCCGGCGAGCATGCCGTACAGGTTCGCTTCAAATCGATTCATGTTGGATTGGGCTTCCGCCAGCCCTCGCTGGATGCCGCGGAGATCGCCCGCCTGCTGTTGAAAGTAATAGGTCATCGCATTGAAGCCGCCGGTTACCTCCGCGTAGAGCGACTGGAGTTGAGCGTCCACACGATCGAAACGGTTCATCATCGCGACACGGACTCCGTCCAACTGAATACGGAGTTCATCGACGCGGTGAGCAAGCTGTTGGAACGGGCTGGGAGGGCCGGGTTCCTCGGGTATGACCAGCGGAAGCAGGACGCCGGTCCCCGCGGCGATCGAACCAATTCCCGCGACCACGCCCGCCGGACCTGTAAAGAGCGTGCCGATACCGGCGAGGACAGTTCCCGCGCCTTGGAGCGCCGTGGAGGCCGTCGCGACCGTGGAGTCGGCGAAACGGATTTGGGTGTTTGAGAACTCGCGGAGAATGGTCGCTTGAGAGGCCCATTGCGCATCCCGGGCCAGCGCGGCGATCACAAAGCTGATGCCGGTCCGATATCGATTCAACTCTACCAGGTTGGCCGCCTGGTCGGCGCGGGCGGCATCGAGCACGCCGGGTGTCTGGGCCGCGTTCAACATCGACTGGAGCGTGGGGTACTGCGCGCTGTACGCATTGAGTTGGGCCAACTCGGAGTTGATCAGGGAACGCGTTGCGTTGAGTTCACTGCTGATGCGGTTTCGAACATTGATAAAGCCAACGGCCCTCTCGGCCTCGAGGGCTTCGGGGGTCGATGGCACGTACGAGAGCGCGCGAAGAATCTCGGGATGGCTGATCCTCGCCACACTCGCGTCGGGGTAAGGCTCAATGTTGTTGGCCCGCGCATAGGCGGTGGCGGCAGGTGCCACCAGCGGGTTGACAGCGCCCGAGGCGTCCTTGCCCGCGAAGGTGTCCATCAGGACTGTGGCCAACTCATCGCTCAGCGCGAGCCGCAACGCTCGGGCTGACTGGAGGTTGACAAGATTGCGCTCGCGTGTGGAGTTGCCGAGTGAAAGCCCGAGCCGATCCAGAACCGCCTCGCCCACATCGGCATCAATTCCCGTGATCGAGGTGATCGGCAAGGAAAACCGAACCGCGGAGTGAAAGTTCATCGGGCGGTTCAGGTTGGTATCGGGGAGATGCCGTGTGCGCAGCAGCGAGTCGTACTGCGACACGAAATCACCGAGTTGCTGAGCCGTCATGTTCGGGTTCAGCGCCGTCACCACACCGATGGCCGTGAGCACCGCCGCCAATCGTGGGTTCTCGTTCCGAAGCAACGAACCGCGGATGATCTCCGTGGCGGTCAGAGAAGTCAAGTAACTCGAGTGTATTTCAGCGGCGGGATCGTGGCGCACGGTGAGGGTGGCCACCGAGGAGGGAACGGCGCCTTGGCACGAGGAACCGACAATCTGACAGCGGAATGTGGCGTTCGCATCCGCGAGTGTCACCGGGCCCCACTCGAGCGTGCTTGAAGTAGCGCCTGTGATCGCGACATTGTTGCGGAACCACTGATAGGTTGCGCTCTGGTTTGCCTGTGCGCTGAACTCCACCCGTGCGCCGAGACAGGTCTGTACGCTCATCGGTTGAGTCAGGTACGTCAGGCTGTTGTTGGCAATGACGCCCGCGCTTTGACTGGCGGAACCATTGCAAAAACCACCATTGCTGTAGATCACGGCCTTGTATAAACCGTTGTTCGCCGAGGTAATGTTCGTCAGAACGAGAGTTTCGCCGAACTCATTGAGAGGTACATTGTTTCGGTACCACTGTACCGCGCCCGAGACCGGTACGGCCTGAAGGACGACCGTCGATCCGGTGCAGAACTGTCCGCCCTGTGGATGTACTTGGAAACACTGGGCGTGGGAACCGTTTCCCATAATGAGACAGATGCCCCAGAGAAGTAACGCCGTCACACCACGGAAGTTCATGAAATGGTTCCTTTCAGTCGGCACGGAGAGGGAGCACGTTGACTCTTCGTGCGATGAAAGGACGTCAGGCCCGCCACGAAAGCGAAGTTGTACAGGACCAGGATCGCAAATTAGATAAATTCTAAAACTGGGATCCGGAGTTCATTCTTACACACAGAGCACCATGTCGTGCTCTTGCAACTCGCTCTGTGTCGAACATGGCGCTATGTGCTCAGAGGGGATTACCAACGAGTGATCGTACTACAGCCTGCTTTGCCCGTCATCATAATCTTTGGGTGGTGACTTCGAATGACAAGCCGATAGGTTTCGATCCGTTCAGATAGCACAGAGAAGTTGAACTACTTGAGCATGGCCGATGTTCGTGTTACCGCGCCAAGTTTGCAGGTGGATGTACGACTCTGAATACGCGCGTTTGAGGTCGCTCACAAACAGGGCAGGATATGGATCAGACACTATGTGCTTGAGTAAACTGCTTGCTGGCAACTAGACCGGCCGCACCGGCAGCGGCCAGCGCAGGACGACCTTCGATGACATGACCGGGTAGGGGATCTGCACCCGGTAGCCCCTGAACTCATCCGGCTTCCAGCCCATGTGTTCGTACACGCGGTTCACGATCCTGCTGTAGCGCGGAATGTGAGCCGTGCCGACCGCCGGAGGCGATCCAACGAGTTCGGTTACATCGAAGTTGTGGGGGAGTTGGTTCTGAACGCTCTGGGCCGCGGGGCTGTCAATTCCGCCGTGAGGGAAACCATAGATGAGCAGTTCCGGTTTGCCTTCCAGTTCGACCGAGTTGTGCAGGAGCAGGTCGCAGATCAGCACCTCCGTCGGCAGGAGGATCGACGCCGCGACCGACGCGAACCGATCTTCTTCGTTGCGGTAGCGTGACAACCCCTTCGCGGCGTAGCCGAAGACGCAGTCGCAGGCACCCTGAGAACCGACCGGCCCGCCGGGGAGCATGATTTCTCTCCCCTCAGGGCTAATGACCTGTTCGAGCGCCGGGACGTTGTCAGAACAAAACTCGCGGATGACAAAGGGCGGATCGCCCGGAGGGGTCGGGAAGATCGGGCCGACGCCGATGTCCGTTGGTTCATTGCCCAAGTCCGAGTGAATCTGCATCCGCATCAGGCGCCAGCGCACGTTGGGCCGCAGGCGGCGGAAACCGATGAGGCCTCCCAGACTGACAAACGACATCGTGTCCGGGCCTTGCGGTCCGACCAGAGCGAGCGCCATCCGCACGCGGGCCTGCACGCCCCAGATCATGCAGTTGCCCCGGTACGCCAGCTCCCGACCCGTTTCGATGCGGTATTCACGCTCGAAGAGTCCCATGCTCTCGAGCGTGAGTTCGAGTTGATCGCGGTCGCCGGCGTGCTGATCCACCACCTCGATGAACCGTTTCATCGAATCCCGAACCTGATCGAGCAGATCGGTCGGCGCGCCCGCCTTTTCAAACGCGGCGACCGCAAGGTCCATTCCCTGTTGGCCCGGGAGATGGTTCAAGGCTGAGAACGGATCTTGGGCGGTCATGACCCGTGAGAGTTTCCACGTGAGATTTCTGTTCAAGCCATACTTACGGGCGACCTCCTGAGGCTTTTCAGGATTGGCTCCCACGGCTGAATACATCTCAATTAACGTCCGACGAATGCCTTGAAGGGCATTTCTACTCTCTTCGACAATCAGTCCTGGTTTTGTTTGGATAACGTCCTGCAATTGTTTTACCTCAATCGTCCTGACCTAGACATGATACCTCACTTTCTATTTGAATACAACGTTAGATACAATTTTCTGACGAATTTGTACAAACATTTCTTGCATACAAGATGTTTGCAGATACAATATGCACTGTAATCCCCTGGTCTGGGTTGGTTACGTAGACCGATAGCCCGGCCATTCACACCTCGGAAGGAGATCACCTCATGCAGTCCGCATTCACTCGCTTGGCGATCATTTCGATCGCGGCCCTCGCCGGTACGGCGGCGGCGCAACCCTCTCTGACTTCGATCGGATCAGGTAGCCCCAGTAGCGTTACGAACTCGATCGGCGGCACGATCTTCATCGGCGGCAGCGGGTTCGGCAGTGGCTCTTCACGATGGTCTATGACTGGTGGCGTGATCAGCGGGCAGGACCTCGGCGGTTCGGGTGGCGGTTATGTGTCCGCGAACGGTGCGGCACACACTGGGTTTTTCCCCAACACTGGCCCCACCATTCTCGGCAATACCGCGACAGGCGTTACTCCCGCCTTCCGCCCCGACCCGACTCTGGTCCCCGCGGTCAATCAGCCCGCCGCCACGGAGTTGGCGGGCCGTTGGTGGAACAACACGACACAGACCTGGCAGAGCATGGGAGGTCTTCCGATCGACGGCTCGCTGATCGCCTTTGGATCGGGTTCGAGCGGCGGTTCGACTGGATCCTTCCTTACTCCCAACGGTATTTCGCCGACCGGTCGCTTCGTGGTCGGCCTTGGATATGTCTGCACGTACAACAACGCCGGCACGGCGGTCAGCGCTAATACCTTCCGTTGGCGGCCCTGGATCTGGGATGCCGAGGCCAACGGTGGGTCGGGTGAGATGAAGATTCTCCCCACACCCTTCAAGACCACTGCGGGTCAGACGTCGCTCCGCCGCACGGGCAACGCCTACGCCGTGAGCGCTGACGGCCTTGTCGTCGCGGGCGCGACCGAGCACAACGTCGGCACCACCCCGTCAGCGGATGCCGACGGAGGGCGCCTCTGCTACTGGCGGCGGGCCGACCTCAACAGTCCGTTTGTGTTGACGTATCTTGATACAGGCGTCGACGGCTCGGGCTTCCCCAAGTACATCTCCTCGACGCCAAGTTCGATGGATATGAATGCCGATGGCACCATCATCGTGGCCCGCGGCCCCGATGGGATCACCAAGTGGGTGTGGAACGGCGTTGATTTCGGCGCCCCGATCGTCATCGGATCCAATCTCACCACCCCCGCGACGTGGCTCCCCGCTTCGGTCACGAGTTGCGGTATTCCGCCGAACCTCGGCGGCATTCTCGCCACCAGCGATGACGGCAACACCATCGTCGGCAGCGCGGTCTACAGCACGTGCGGTAGTTTCATGTCCGGCGGATTCATCTGGACCGCCGATGACAACCTCATCGAGGACTGGTACGACTACAACGTCGCGGCGGGCACGCCCGGCTGCACTCCCGGTGGTTTCTGGGGTCCGATCGGCGACAACGGGGACAATACCCGCGGCCTGCCGGTCATCGGCAACCCCAACAGCATCTCCGGCGATGGGTCCATCATCGTCGGCAATCAGGGCGGCACGCAACGCATCGCAGGAGCTCCCCCGTGGGTCTGGATTGCCAGCGGCGGCCCCACCTGCGTTGAACCTTCGATCGTGAGCCAGCCCGCGGCCACGACGAACTTCTCCGCGTGCACCAGCAGCATCCTCCTCAGCACCGCCCTGAGCGGCACCGCTCCGTTCACCTACCAGTGGTACAAGGACGGTCAGCCCCTCTTCAACGGGACGCAGACGAGCGGCTCGGTCGTCTCGGGCGCGAACGAGTACCTGCTCCGCGTGAACCCCCCGCTCACGCCTTCCGATGCGGGCACCTACTACGTCGTGGTCAACGGTCAGTGCGGATCTTCCGTGCAGTCCAACAACGCCGTCGTCCAACTCGACCCCGCCTTCCCCGCGGCGACCAATGACATCTGCACGACCGCGCTCACGGTCAACATGGGCACGAACGTGCTGGGCGCGGGC
>DDSA01000163.1:27113-28135 GCA_002343715.1 Phycisphaerales bacterium UBA2402
GGCACGAACGTGCTGGGCGCGGGCGAGAGCGCCTGCGGCGCGTACATCAACGACCCGGATGCGGGCGTTTCCTGCCTGACGCAGTTCCCCAAGGCCGACCGCTGGTATGTGTTTACCCCCGAGACCACCGGCAACTACCGCATCGAGACCTGCGGCTCGAACTTCGACACGGTTCTCTCGGTGTTCGATTCGTGCGGCGGCAATGAGTTGGCCTGCAACAACGATCACACCGTTGGGCCGTCCACCGGGTGCACAGCGCAGCGCAGCCGCATCGGCTCGATCAACCTGAACGCGATGCAGCCCTACTACATCCGCATCGCGGCCCCCAACTCCGCCTTCCTTTCCTCCACGAGTGTGATGAACCTGTCGATCATGGCGGCGCCCCCGGCCCCCGCGAACGACTTCTGCTTTGATGCAACCGTCGCGGTCCTGGGCGCCAACGCCTTCGATACCACCGAGGCGACCAACGACGGTCAGGCCTCGTGCCAGACCGCGCTGTCCCGCGATGTGTGGTTCCAGTACACCCCGGGCGGAAACGGCATCCTCCGCGCTTCCACCTGCCCCGGCACCACCTGGAACACGGTGCTGAGCATGTACGATGGCAGTTGCGGCGGGACCGAGTTGTCGTGCAACGACAACGCGAGCATCACGGGCTGCTCAACCCAGAGCATCCTCGCCAATCAACGCGTCCAGGGCGGCACCACCTACTTCTTCCGCATCGGCGGCAACACCCTCACCGCCTTCGGGGCGGGCGTCTTCACCCTCGACTTCCAGTGCTTCGCCGACTTCAACGGTGACGGCGGCGTCGATGGGTCGGACGTGGAAGCCTTCTTCACCGCGTGGGAGGCCGGCAGCCCGGCCGCCGATGTGAACCTCGACGGAGGCACCGACGGCGGTGATGTGGAAGCCTTCTTCAACTCGTGGGAGAACGGCGACCCGGTCTGCGCGATCTAAGGACGACGGCTCAGAGCCGCGTTACATGACCTCCTTTCAAGGGCCGGTGCCGCGCGAGAGCGCAGCAC
>DDSA01000163.1:28328-32156 GCA_002343715.1 Phycisphaerales bacterium UBA2402
AGCGCAGCACCGGCCCTTTTCCATATCTGGGTGAATGCGCGTTCCGAGCCGGCTCAGGCGGTCCGTGCCGCGATGCACACGATCCAGTCATCGGGCAGCGTGACAGAAGGGACGGGATGCTCTCCCGGAGCCACGTTGACATCGGTGTAGACATCGCTCGATGCGAACCCGGCCTCCGCGAGCGCTTCGCGGAGTTCCGCGATGCTCCAGAGACGCCAGCGGTAAACGAACGCGCGGGGTAGTTCCGAAACGATCTCCCCATCGATCTCCACGCGGAACGAAACGGAGTTCTCCACCATTCCCGTGAGCGGGTCGGCGGCTTCGTGGGCCCAGTGGTAATGAACAACCTCGCGGCCTCGGCCGGGGTGGCGGCGAGTCAGACTTCCAAGCCGGTACGCGCCCGCGCCGCCGTAGGTATCGCAGACAAAGACACCCCCGCCCCAGCCCGCGTTGCCTCGGGCGAGACGCTCGCGGCAGGCGCAGAGATAGCGGACAAGGTCGGCCCGGCGATGGAGATACCCGATGGAAAAGTTGCCGACAAAGATCACATCCGCCGCGGCACCCTCATCGAGGACATCGGCGCGAACAAGACGGATGCGGTCGCGTGTTCCTTCATCACCGGCCCTCACCGCGGCGCGGTCGATGGTTTCCGGGTCGATGTCCACGCCCACGGCCCGCCCATCATCCCCGCGCGAGTGTGCCTCCTTTGCCCAGCGACGGCACAGGGCGGCGGTGCCGCAGAAATCCTCCCGGAGGACCAGCGGCTCGCCCCCGTGAACCGCGCGAAGAAAGGCCGCGATGTGGCGCGGTGACTGAACGCACAACTCGTAGCAATCGAACTTGTCGAGCACGCTGGAAGCCTCACTCATGTTTGCCGGCCGCGGCGGCCTGCCGGCGGATCGTACCGCGCTGTGCAGACCGCACACGCGGCGCACGTGTCAGTCCGGGTGCTTTCGGAACAGACAGTGTGCCCGGTGTGCACGGCGCTGAAGTGACACTCGGAGCCGCGAGTCGTGGGGATCGCACAACCTTCCTGATCCTCCGATTCTCCGCGGCCGATCTCTCCGCTATGACCGCCAATCAAAGAACAGTGTCGCGCCTTGCGGCTTTTGCCGCGCTCGCAGCGTCTCCCGTTTCATTCGCCGGGCCACTGACCTCGGTCTCGCTCAGCGGATCGGTCACATTTACGGACCTGATCGAAGTGGGCAACCCCGACCCGGTGGGTGCCGCGGGAATTCAGACCACGAATAAGTGGCTTCCTCTCGACCTGACTCTCTCGGACCCGCAGGCTCGGGTCAGCGCATTGGCCCGATTCCGCTCAGGGGATGGGCCGGAAGGTGGTCAGGGGCCGACTCTCGGTGACACCTGGGGCCTGTCGATGCTCTCGGCGATCGACCTGCTCGAAGAAAGTACGATCACCGGTGGGGCGGGGCATCGTCTCGACCTGTCCTTCACCGACCTGACTTCGGGCGCGAGCACGTTCATCCTTCGGGGCATCGTGGAACTGAGCATCACGGGGCATGTGCGTGTTCCCGATCCCGCGCTGCAGAAAGCGTCGACCGTGATCCGGGCAGAGGCGTACGCGAAATCAAACGCGGCGACCGTCAGGCTCATCGATTTCGGAGGGGTTGTTCTCTCCGACACGGGTGAACGCGTCGTGAACCGATCGTTGTGGAGCACGTTCGAGGTGGTGTTGAGCGGTGCGCCCGGATCCGCTTCGTCGGTGGACATGTGGATCGACTTCGGGTTCACCACGGCGCTCTCGGCGATTCCTTCGCCGGCCGGGGCGTTGTGCCTCCTGGCCTTCGGCGGAATGCTGGCGGTCTCACGCCGGCGCAACGATTCGATTACTCCCGTCCGGTGAGCAACGATGCCCGCTCCGAGCGCCTGATGACGGCGGCGAGCGCCACTGCATCGGAGGTGTCGGCAACACCATCGGCGTTCACATCGCTCGGTTGCGCGTAGTGCGCGTACAGGTCCTCGATGGTGATACGGCCGTCACCGTTGAGATCAAAGGCCCCGCCCGTGGCGAGCGGCGTCAGCGGGCTTGGTTCCTCTGCGCCGGGGAAGAGGTACGAGAGCGCGGGGCCGATGCGCTGGGCCCAGGCCGCCTCGTTGTGCTGTTGGTTGAACCCCACGGTGTGGCGGATATCACCGAAAAGTGCGTAGTGACCGCCGGGGTGCGAGGGGCGGATCAGGGCATCGCGCAGGTTGTACGTGAGCCAGTAGTTGTCGTTCGAGGTGCCCGAGTCGCCGCTGTCGAGGTAGATGCGGATGGGCCGCTTGGCCTCGCTCCCGGCCCGTGTGTCGAGCGTGGTTGCCTGCCACGCGCCGCTGAGCGCGCCGACACGAGTGAATGAATCCGTGAACTGCCACCCCATGTACAGCGAGATGTTCGCGCCGAGACTGCTGCCGATAGCGCCGGTTTCGGCGGGGCCGGGGAGCGTGCGGTATCGCCCATCGATCAGCGTCATGAGTTCATCGCGGATGAAACGCGTGTAACGGTCGCCCCGCCCGCCATCCTCCGGCGGGGTGTAGTCGGCGAAGCGGTTGCCGGTGTTGTCGATGCCCACGATGATGCACTCGCGCATCGCGCCAGCGCGGACCTGCGCCGCGGCGGCCACATCGGCGGCCCAAGTGCCGAAAGGACCGACCTCGAAGATGTTCTGGCCGTCGTGCATGTAGATGACGGGGTAGCGTCGGCCCGGGTGCTGGTCGTAGCCTCGGGGCAGGAGCACTCTGTAGCGGCGGACCTCTCCGGAGAGGTTGATTGACGCGATGGATGGCGGATTGGAAGGGTTGTAATCGCGGCGAGGTGCGCCCGGATTCGCAGCGGGGGTGTAGGTGTAGACCTGTCCATCCTGAACCAGGAAGGCATCGGGCGTGACAAGATAGGTGCCGGAGGCAGGGTCACGTCCCGAACCTTCGGCAGGAGTGATGTACAACTCCACAGGTTCGCGGGCGCGGCCGAGATCCAGCCCAGCCCAGCGGCGCTCCACGTTTGTGCGACCGTGACCGAAAGGCAGGAGGGGCTGCGATCGGTACGGCTCGGATCCCTGACGCCAATGCAGGATGGGAGCGGGCCAGCCGGAGAGATAGACTAGCGCCTTGGTCGGCGGCGACAAGGTGGCGGGGGAGGTGGATCCGCTCAGGAGCGATCCAATGGGTGTGCCGTTGGATGCGATTCGCTGCTGGTCCGGGGCATCGCTCCGCAGGTAGAACCGATACGAGTACGCCCGGTTCGCGGGCAAACTGATGACAGCCCGCCACAGCGGGTACTCGCCGGGTTCGAGTTTGACCGCTCGGGTCAGGTCGCCGCCGCCGAGTTCGGGCAGGTCGCCCAGGACATAGACAGACTGCCCGAGCGTGGTATTCTGGCTGAGTTGAAAGGTGATCGGCTGCCGATCCTGACCGAGGCTGATACCCGCCGCGGCGAGCAGCGGTGCAAGGGCGCGGCATGGGCTTGCGTGCGGGGGCACAGTGGGTTACGACGTTGAGAAAGTAAAGAAAGCGGAGAGAGAGGGATTCGAACCCTCGATACAGAGCAATACTCCGTATAACGGTTTAGCAAACCGTCGCCTTCAGCCGCTCGGCCATCTCTCCGGCTGTGGGGGGAGTATAGGGCGGATGAGTTTGGAGCGTGGGTGAGAACCGGCCGCCTTCGCGCTGGTTCTGGGAGCGCGAGGACGGCCCGGGGGTAGAATTACGGCCAACCAGAATCGCCCTGGTATGGGCGTTCTCGCTGATTGTTTCAGCAGTCGCCGGCCTCCCACGCCATGATGAAGGTCTCGACTTCGCGGCCGTCGGTGCCGCCATCGCAGTTGGTGT
>DDSA01000083.1:0-155 GCA_002343715.1 Phycisphaerales bacterium UBA2402
CCGGCAATCAACGGAGAACGGCAGGGCACGGGAAGCCCGTTGATCGCCACAGCGCTGGGCGTGCCGGGGCGGAAGAGTCCCAGCGTGGCCGACCCCGTGTTCGGAGCGGGGGCGACGGGGCTGGTAAACCAGAAGTTGTACATCGTGCCCCAGCG
>DDSA01000083.1:523-25988 GCA_002343715.1 Phycisphaerales bacterium UBA2402
CGAGTACGGCTCGCCGGAGTGGTACGGCGGCGCGTGGAACCCCAGGTTTGTCGCGGTCGCCCCTGTCTGGATCGGGATGGAGAACGATGCACCGCTGCGGTGCGAGTTGAGATTGAACACGGCGTATTCGTACTGCCAGGTGCCGTCGCCACGATTGCTCACCTTGCCCGCGGCGATGAACCGCCCCTCGTTGGGCAGGTCAACCGCGGTGATGGCGACGGTCGGATCGGGTGTGTTCACACCCCGCCCGTAGTCACGCCACGCGTAAATGGCGGGGAACGTGGCCCGGGTCGCGTCGGCAACTGTCCAGTTGTACGTCGGGTTGGTGCCCGTGTTGGCGACAGTGCAGCGACGGTACGAGGCGTTATTGAGCGCATCGGAGGGATCCTCCTCGAGGCATACATAGACACCCTCGGCAAAGTACATCGCCCCGGTGAGGGTTGAAGCCATGTCGGCCTGCTGCACCTGCACCCGCCGCCAGATGGCATCCCCCGAGCCGGTCGGGATCGCGTTGAACGTGCGGTCGTAGGCGTTGATCCCAGAGCGCGGCCCGAGAGCGCCCTGCCCGCCGTTGAAGCCGGCACCATAGACATCGCGGCACCCCGGCCTCAGCCCGAACCCCTGAGAACTGCACGTGCCGCACCCCGGCCCGTTGGCGACACAGCAGGCGTGCTTGCAATGACCGATACCGATCTGCATCAGGCGACCGTTGTGCAAGCGGTAGGCGCTCATGGCCACGGCGGGCGTGCCACGGTTGATCCACGAGAGGGACGTGCCGCCGATATTGCAGGTGCCGGTTCCCCAGGCATAGGCATAGATGGATCCGACTGGCCCGTAGCGGATCGTATCTGTCACTTCACCGTACGTGATATCGGGGCCCGCGGCCAAACAGGGAGCTGCCATCGCGGCGAGCAGCGCGGCGGCGTACGAAGAACAGCGTGAGTGAACAAACGGCATGGGGTACTCCAGGGGTTGACACGTGCGTGATCGACCAAGGAAACGGGGAAGTGAGACGTCAATACTCGCCCCACGAGCATCGACGGGAGAACCCCGCCGGATCTGCGTTCGCAATCGAGCGAGTTCAGTATAACGCATCCGCTCCGGGCGTGCAATACAAATCGGGGCCCAGTTGAAAGTCCCGGTGGTGCGCGGATCGATCAGCGATTGGTTCGGTCGTTACTTTGTCGTGTCCGGAATCTTCAGTCTTCCCGAACCCTGGAATGGCGCCGAGAGTTCGGAGTACTCCTCATCGAGCAGGGTCTGGGTGATCGCCCCGGCCACGACGTACTTGACCTCGCCCGATACCTCGTACTCAACCTCGCCCGCGATGACCCCCGGCCCGGCCGCGAACGAGGCGGGGAACGTGAATCGTTGCCTTCCGAATCGGCGGATTGTGGCTTCCGGAGATCGCGTGCCCGCGAAGACACGGTCGCCGGCGATGGAGACGGTGTAATCCACCTTGCGCAATGGCAGCGCGGCTTCGTTGGGATTGTCGGCCTCGATGAGAAACTCGATCACCACGCCTTGTTCGGTACGGTCGGCCACGCGGGCTTCGAGCACGGAAATGGTCGGCGGCTGGGTGGAAGTACAACCCCACAGCCCTCCGGCAACAAGCACGGCGATCGAGATTCTGGTGTGGCGGTTCATGCGTTGGACGAACTCGACTGTATCGATAACGGGCGTACTCCGAAACAACTTATTCCGTGATCGTGGCCGGGTCCTTCCCCTGCTCCATGGCCTGGATCTTGTGGATGCGGCGGCCGTGACGTCCGCCCTCGAAGGGCGTGGCGATCCACACCTCCGCGATTTTCTCGATAAGCCGCTGGCCGAGCAGATCGCCCGAGAGGCACAGCACGTTGGCGTCGTTGTGGCTGCGGGAGAGTTGCGCGGTGAGTTCATCGTGGCAGACCGCGGCCCGGACACCCCTGACCTTGTTGGCCGCGATGGACATGCCGATGCCCGTGCCGCAGATCAAAATGCCCAGATCGGCTTTGCCGCTGCCGACCAACTGACCGACCTGATAGGCACGGTCCGGGTAATCGCACGGGCCGCCCGAACAATCGCCGACAACCTCCGCTTCATGCCCCTCGCGACGGAGTTTTTCGTGCAACTGACGGATCGAGGCCGCACCACGATGATCCGCGCTCAGGACTATCTGCATCTCAGGAACTCCGGTAGGAAACTCAAAGAATCGTCTCAGGCCGTGCCGCCGGGTGGAAGTGCGCCGATGTCGATCAGTCGGCGTTCGATCATGGTACGGAGGCGCAGAGCCGTGTCGCGGTACTCCTCGACCGGCCCCCCGATCGGGTCGGGAACATCGCCGCCTTCCGGGTCGAGCAGCATCGCCTTGCCGGCCCCGCCCACAGCCTCGACCGCTCGCAGATGCGAGCGTGTCATCGTAAAAACGTGCTCCGCGCTGTCGATCAGTGCACGATCCGCGTTGCGGCTGCGATGGCGGCCCGGATCGATCCCCATCCCTACGAGAGCCTCGCGTGCCTCGGGAGTCATGGGCGCGCCGTCCGCGGCGGTAACACCCGCCGAGATCACGCGCGTCGAGGCGTCGCCCGCGCGGGAAAGAAGATCCCGCGCGATGGCCTCGGCCATCGGGCTGCGGCATGTGTTTCCGGTGCAGACAAAGAGCAGGGTTCGTTCCATCTTTTTCCTGATGTACCGTTCTTCGTACGCCCCTGCCGATGCAACCGTATACCCGCCGAGTGCATGAAGTCGAATCGTGGTGGACGGGAGCCCGAACCGCGTCGGCCCATCATCAAGAATGTGCGCAATGCCCAGGACGCTTGCCCGTTCAGCGATGCCATCGGGCAAGTCCCGCCCCGCACCCAGCCCCAGCACGCTCAGCCGCTCCAGAATCACGGGAACTCCCGATGATGCGATCACGCCGCTCGTTACCGCGTGATCGGGAACCCGCACGGAGAACGATCCGTCCGCGGTATCGAGGACGCCCGGCACAACCCCCAGACGGCGCGAAGCCGTGACACCCATTCCTTCGATTTCGAAGCGAACCGGCCCCGGCGCGAGTCGGACGAACGCTCGGGTGTGGTCGGCACGAAGTCCGGGCGCCGCGGCGAGCACCGCGGCTACATCGGGCGCGTGCCAGGTCATCGCCGGGAACACGGCCGGCGCACCGCTGTACACCGTGATAAGGTCGCGCAGCATCGACACGGCCTGCTCACTCTGGGCCGACACGGCCACGCCGTAGAGTGTTTCGGTGGGGAGAATCACGAGCCGCCCATTGCGCAGCGCCGACGCGGCGGCTCCGACCGCTTGCCGAGAGATGGGAGACCGGGTGACGACCACGCGTGAGCGTACGAACTTCAAACGGCGCGAGCACGGGGTGCGGATATCATGACCCCGCCCGCATGACTCATCCCGCCACGCCCCTCACCTCCACGACCGAAGTCCCTCCCACGCCGCCGATCCCGGATGTGCGTTTCGGCCTGGGTGCAAAGGTGGGCCTGCTGGCGGTGGCGTGCGTCGCGGGAGCGACCTTCATCCTCGCGTTCGTGTCGTACCGATGGCAGATGGCGGCATATCTGCGAGGCGTGGACGCGAAACTCCTGGCGGTGGCTACCGCCTTGCCCGAGATGATCGGAGATCAGTACGAAGGCCGTGCGGCAGCGGGAAATGTCTCCTCGGACGAGTACAACACGCTGACCCGACGCTTGTCCGAGTTCGCGCAATCGACGGGCGTCTATTACCTGTATTCGTACATCGAACGGGACGGGCGTCTGCTGAGCACCGCGACCAGCGCTTCGCCGGAGGAACTCCGCGACGGTTCTTGGACACCTTACCTGGAAGCGTACAAGGAACCGCCGCCGGAGATCGCCGCCGCCTTGTCCAACGGACGCATCACCTACGCCTCGTACACCGACGAGTACGGGTCGTTCCGATCCGCGTTCCTGCCCATCATCAAAGGCGAGCAACCGTACGTCGTGGGGGCGGATATCCGGATGGATGAAATCCTCTCCGCGACGCGGGCCGCGTTGGTGCGGATGTTGCTGCTGGGTTTGGTCGTGGCGGCGGGATTCGGTCTGCTGGGGGTATACCTGGGCAACCGCATCGCCCGGCCGATCCGGAGCCTGACCGAGCACGTCCGCACCTTTGCCGATGACGACTTCGGCAACGACGACGAGGCCGAAGCGGCCATCGCCCGGATCGCGGCTCGGGAGTCGAACGAGACAGGCAAGTTGGCCAGAACGATGCTGGTGATGCAGCAGCACCTGAGACAGCATATCGAACGAGTTGTACGTCTGTCCGCGGAAAGACAGAACATCCTGAGCCAACTCCAGATCGCGCGCGAGGTGCAGGAGAGCCTCCTGCCCCGAGTCCCGCCCGAACTACCGGGGTTTGAGGTCTTCGGTTGGAGTCGCCCCGCGGAGCACGCGGGGGGCGATTTCTACGACTGGTTCATCACTCCGGCGGGACGGCTGATCGTCACCATCGCCGATGTCGCCGGACACGGTGTGGGGCCGGCGATCATGGCGGCGGTCTGCCGCGCTTATGCCCGGGCAACGCTGCGCGACGATGAGGACCTGGGCACGGTCATCGGTCGCATCAACAGGCTCCTGGCCGGCGATGTGGGCGATTCTCGATTCGTGACGTACTTTGCCTGTGTGCTCGACCCTTCGACGCGGGATCTGGTGGCGCTCTCCGCGGGGCACGGGCCGGTGCTTCTGTACCGAGCCGGGGGCGACATCGAGACGGCGGAAGTTCACGGGGTGCCGCTGGGCATCGTCGATGACTTTGTCTTCGACCCCGGATCCCGCATCGCGCTGCGAAGCGGCGATGTGCTGCTCATGTGCTCCGACGGGTTCTGGGAGTATTTCAATCCAGAGGACGAGCAGTACGGCGAAAAGCGGCTGAAGGCGGCGCTCGCCGCGGCCCACGACCTGCCCGCCGAGAAGATCATCGAGCACATCCGCGAGGATGTCGCCGCTTTCGCGCGGGGAGCGCCGCAGGGTGACGACATGACCGCCGTGGTGATCCGCGTGCTGTAAGTCTCCGTATTAGCGGAACGTCCACACGGGCCTCCAACGTTCAGACTCACGATTCCGACTTCGCACAATCCCAATGAACTCAGTTCTCCCTTCCACCGAGGCGGTGTAAGTACGGGGAGCAGGATGCATCCGCCCAGTGAACAGCACTCCGCATGATTATCTGAGTTGCCACGCCCGCATGATCGAAGCGACAAGCATCAATACCCCGCAGAGAAGCCCGAGCCACTTCAAGACCGACCCAAGCCCCTGTGCCAGCCCGACCAGGGCCATCATGACTCTGAGCGCAAAGACCTCATTGGGCGATGTATTGTTCAGGCCGCGCGCCTTGAAATAGCCCCACACCCAGCCCCGGGGCTCCTGCGGCAGACGCTTGGTGACCACGAGGTTGAAGACCGCGACCGTCACCCCAAGGAAGTCTGTCCCCAACAGAACTTGCCAGATGGTCCACAGCATCCGGACACTTCCCGAGTGGTATCGACTTGCGCAAAGCCCCTGCGCTAACGCACCACACCGGGATTTCGTGAGGCTCGTCAGTCCGAAAGCGGGCGAAGGGATTCGAACCCTCGACGTACAGCTTGGAAGGCTGTCACTCTACCACTGAGTTACGCCCGCGTGGGAAGTACTTTATGCCGCCCGAGTCGGCGGGATGCGGTCAGGTGTCGATCCGCCGCGTCACCGGAAGCACACCGGAGGCTTATCCGGGCTTGGGCACGCGGACGGCCTTGATCGCGATGAACATGGGAATCTCACGCCGGGCGCGGTTTTCTTCGGCGGCGCGGGGGCCGGGTTCGCTGGCGCGCTGGCTGGCCCACTCCTCGATCGCGCTCACCAGCAGCCCCGCGCCGGCGCAGGCCCGCACATAATGTTCGATCGGTCGGTGATAGGTCACGGTGGTGATCGGCTTCGCACCCTTCGCCACAGCGCCGGGGTTCATCACGATCTCCCGCTGACCCGATGAGAGGTATCCGTCGATGCGGCGATACTGCTTCGCGGCGGATGGTTCGCGGGATCGCGCCGACCCTCCGCCCGCGCGACCCCGCCCCGGCCGGGCGGGTTGGCGCTCGTTCCCGGGTGGCATCTCCCACCCCCATGACGTCTGCCCCGGGGATCTGAAGGCCGGGTGGAGCATGACGGCGACAAAGACGCCGTAGGGAACGAGACGGGCGGCGATTCCCGCGACCACGCTGGAGACGGGATCCATGTTCATGAGCGCCATGACACAGCAGCCAGCGTCGAACTTCTCCATCCCGAGGTCGGCGTTGGCAAGGCTTCGTGCATCGGCGACGAGGAACACACCATCCCCGCCTGCAACTCCTGCCTTTGCCGCGGCGATGAGTTTCGGAGACGAATCCACTCCTACGACACGAGCGCCCGCGGCGGAGAGGCGGCGGGCGAGAAGCCCCTGCCCGCACGCGACATCCAGCACGCGAAGACCGGGACGCACATCGAGCAGTCGGATCGTGCCGGGGATGATGACCCGCTCGTGATGGTCGCTGCCCCGGTCTTCGATCAGTCCGGAATACCACTCGGCCACATGGTCCCAGGAAACGGAGGATTCGCCCTTTTCGGGGCGGACCCTTCGATCTTCCTGCTCCTCACGCTCGGGACGTCTCTCGGTTCGTTCGGCGCGTCGGTCGCGGGGCGCTGGTGTGGCGATGGGCGCGGCATCGATCGGCGGGATGGGCGCATCGGTCGGTTTCCTGCCCACGAGTTTGAAGAACGAAGCGGGAATCTGGCTTCGGAACCGGAGCGATTCGCCGGTCGTCGGGTGCGAAAAGCCGAGTTCCGTCGCGTGAAGGCAGAGTCGTTCCAAGGGGTCGCTGACAGCGCCGTACCGCCGATCGCCCACGATGGGGTGCCCGAGGTCTTTCATGTGGACGCGGATCTGGTTCTTCCGACCCGTCTCCAGACGGACGTGCATCATGCTTCGACCGAACGCCGCGACAGCCACGCGGTAGTGGGTCACGGCGTGCTTGGCGTCCGGTTCGCCCTCGGCGCGTGGCCCGGAAGGACGAGGAATCGAACGCACGATGCCCTCGTCCGGCTCGATGAGGAAGGACTGAATCGTGCCGGATGTGGGCGAAGTCGGGTGAACACTCGCCGCGGCGTTCGCCAGCGATGGCTTGCCGACTTCACCTTCGACCACGGCAACGTAGATGCGTTGGGCTCGTTTGGCGCGGAACTGCTCTTTGAGCGATTCAAACGCTTTCTCGGTCTTGGCGAAAACTAATAAGCCGGAGGCTTCTTTGTCAAGCCGGTGAATGATCCAGGTCTGGGTGCCGCGGCGTTTGACTTTGTTGCGGATGTGGATTTTGACTTCACGGAAGACCGAATCTGCATCATCGCCCGGCACACCGGCGGTCAGCAGGCCCGGCGGCTTGTCGACGACGAGAATATCACGGTCTTCGTGGACGATCTGAATGGCACCGGGAAGAAAATCTGGCATGATGGAGACCGGAGCGTAGGGGGACCTTGCCCGTGTACAGCGGTCACGACCAACGATGTGGCCGTTCGCTTTCAAGTCGCAGTTTGCTATCCTGTCCTGATCATGCACGACACGACCGCCGATGGAAACGAGTTCTTCCGCTGCGATTTCTGCCACACAGCCTGGCGGGAGGACCTTCCGATGGTCGAAGGACACCGCGGGAGTCTGATCTGCGGCGAGTGCCTGCGGGCGGCGTTCACCGGCGTGGTCCTGAAAAGTGCCGGAGAAGAAGCCGGGGGTGGTGTCGTATGCGTGCTCTGCCTCTCCGCCCCTGAGGGCAAGGTGTGGCGGCGCGAACCCACAGGACCCGCGGCCTGCCGGCGGTGCGTCAATCAGTCGGCGAGGGTCCTGGCGAAGGATGCGGATTCGGGTTGGAAACTCCCCAGGGCGGAGGATGTCATATGAACTCCCACAATTAAATTGATCAAGCACCATTCCAATACTCGGGCCGAAGAGAATGCCGACGATGACCGCCCAGACAAGACGGAACGCCGACAACCACTGACATCCGGCCAAGAGTTTGGACCAACAAGTACCTGATCCCTCCTTCGCGGAACCACCCGGGATTCATTCCTGACACGCGAGCAAAATACTGAGACAACGGGCCGTGATGAGTACAACTCATGATCGCCAGCGGTTGCAGAACTCGGGTATCAGGCTCGAACAATCACGAGCACGAGAGTCGCGGCCAGCATCAACACAACCACCCCCGCCCACACCCAGGCCAGGCGCTTCATGAGTTCGCGGCTCGTGACCAACCGCCATGAATGAATCGCCTCTCTCCACCACATAGTCAACCACACGACCAGGGGCAGCATCAGAACCAACGCGATGGGCACGGCACGATCGGTGATGAGTCGCGGCCAGTCTGGGCTGCTTCGAGGGTTGGGCATCCAGTCGTCAAAGATCAAGGCCCCGGTCTTGCACCTCGTAAAAACCCGGATGGAGTTGATCACGTCCAGGAGCAGCGGCACGAGGAGCCACGCGAGTGAATAGACCCACGCCCGTACAACATGCCCGGTGCGGACTCGGGCGGCTCGGCGCAAGCCCCGCATCAGGAGCAGCGCGATCAGCGGTGTCAAGACCAGCACGGGAATGCAGAAGAGAAAAGGCGGCACGGAGTTCAGCCGCCATTCGATGGAGTACCAGACACCGACCGTGCCGGGCGGCGCGAATGCGCGCCCGACACGGACATCGGCGATGCCCCGGAAGAATGAGTTGATCGCTCCATCCCCCAAAAGGACAAGGAGGTCAACCGTGCTGGCGAACTGAGTTGCGTATTCCACCGCCGCGGCGGCGGCATAAATCACGCAAGCCGCAATGCGCGAGCCGACAAAGACCACCAGAAACCAGACGCACCACCTCCACGGACGCAGAGGGGCTTCCAGCCCGATGCGCCGCCAGAACTCGGCTGGGCGGGCCGTCCACCACCACGTGCGCCACGCGGCGGCGATGGTGGGGAACACGCCCCTGCTGTGCTCGACAAATCCGGGCACCTCTCCCCGTCGGGGGTTGAGCACCGCGGCCCACCCGAACGACAAGCCGCATTCGGGGCAGGTCCCGGACGTGGGGCATTCGTCCTGCCACCGGGCGATCTCGCCGGAGAGGTCGTAGGCGCAGCGTGGGCATGCGCAAGTCACGACGGAACTCTATGACGTGAGCGAACGATCAACCGGCGTCCGAGACGCTCACCGCTCAAAGATCGGTACGATGTGTTCGGCACAAAGCAAGCCATTGACCTTGTCAGAGGGTCTCGCTTCGTGCACCGGTTGGACGTGATCGCGCCGGCTCAACGAACAAGCCCGGCTTGCGTGGGCACGCCGGGCTTTGAATTAAAGAACAGAACTGCATAGATACCGAGGCGAGACGATACGCATCCCCTGAGTTCAGTTCCGGCGAACGACCCGGTCATTGATCACGTTCGGGTAGTCGCGGCCGAACACCCGTCCTCCGAGAGCCTGCGTGAGGTAGTTGTAGAACGCACGTTGATACGTGATCCCCAACCGCACAAACGGAGCATTGTTGAACGGGTACTGGTCACCACCCTGGACCGCGAGGAAGTCGATCGTGGCGACATTCACGCCGGGAGCGTTGGGGACTACTACGCCGTTCGACACGAGAACACGCCCATCCCACAGCACCACCTCTCGAATCCGCGTCCCGGGTGTGGCAACCGTGTAAGGAGGTGTGCTGCCCGAGAGTAACTGCGCTGTTCCAGCGGCGTCCCACACGACACGCATTCCAGAGACGCAGGGGAATCGGCCGTCGGCGAGATCAACACGGCTCACCGCATTCTCAAGGATGATTTTCAGTTGTTCGGCGCTGATGCCGGGAACGAGAGTGAGAAAGTTGGCGAACGGCAGCTGCTCGTACGTGTAGAGTTCACTGACAGGCCCGGCGGGGAGCCTGCTGTTGAGCCGGATGCCTCCGCCGTTCTGGATCGCAACATCGGGGATGGGCAACCCACTGGCGCGGGAGATGCGTTCAGCCTCCCACAACTGCGAATCGGCGACCAGGTTACCCACATTGGTATCACTAACTCGGACTCCAACATTGGCTGCAGGTGACGGCGCACCGGCGACGTTCCGACGGCTTTCAAGCGGGACTTCGGTCGAAGCGATGATATTGACGGCGAGGGCGTCGTTGGCGGCCTGGACCGGTACCTCGACCAGAACTCGGGCCGCGTCGTTGGGAATCACCGCGTCTGGGCTTACCCCACTGACACGTTTGATGCCGCTGAGGCCGGTATCCGTCACAACCAGAACGCCGTCCGAGTCGAACCCAAGGACCAACCGACCGACATACTTGTAATCGCCCACCGTGGTCACAATCGGTATGCTTCGGCCGTCCGCGTCGTTGGCGACGACGGGATAGGGGTAGCCTGCGACATCCCCGGGAACAAGCAGGTCGGTCGGCGCTGCGAGCACCTCGCTCCCGCCCCCCGCGATGACCGCGTCCACGCCGCGCAGACTGGGCACCAGCGCCAACTCACTGGGCAGCCCCTGGAGATGCGTGCTGAGGATGATGATGCGGACACCGAGGGACGTGAGACTGTCGATCTCGCTCTGCACAGCGGCGGCCACGGGGTTGATGATGGTGTTGCGTGGGCTGGAGATGAACGGGAGCGTCTCGGTGGTCGCGCCCACGATGCCGACCTGACGCCCGCGCACGGTGACAACTTTGCTCGCGGCGAGTTTGCCGAGTTGTTGCTGGGAGAACAGACCCGGCTCGTTTGAAAAATCGAGGTTGGCGGAGACGAATGTCGTGTTGAGCGTGCCCGCGATCAGGTCGGCGAGCACGTCGGGGTTGCTGTCGAAGTCGTGATTGCCCAGCGTCATGGCGCTGTAGCCGATGAGGTCGAACAGAATGCTGTCGTAAAACGGGATCCCGTTGTTGATGGCGGCGTTGAGGTTGACACCCGGGAGGATGTTGTCACCC
Source organism: Phycisphaerales bacterium UBA2402 (assembly GCA_002343715.1). Taxonomy (GTDB): domain Bacteria; phylum Planctomycetota; class Phycisphaerae; order Phycisphaerales; family UBA1924; genus UBA2402. The sequence goes on from DDSA01000083.1 coordinate 11,462, forward strand.
GAAGAGATCATGACATGTCCCTGATCCACGCCGTCCATGCGCGGGGTGTCGGCCTCCGCCTTGAGGTTGTTCACAAGGGTGACAAACCGGGCCGCGCCGCCGAACCCGCTCTGAGCGCCGGTCAGCGGCAGGACTTTGGACTCGCCGTCGTTGTTGTGAAGAATGTGAAGCCAGAGATCGATCCCACCGATGTTCGACGGGCCGTCGCCGTCAAGGTTGATCTGAGTTGCCTTGAGCGACGCGACGCCGGCAGGGGTGATCGATTTGACCTGTGGTTGTGCTCTCGCCTGTGGGCCAAAGGCCGCACCGGTGTACAACGCGAAAACGCTGAGGAGTGAAGTAACTTTCATGCACGGTTCCTTGTTCGGGGTGATGTGGGGTGGGGCGGATGGTTGACAAAGCGGTGAGTGTCAGCGGCGACGCCGTGTGATCAAGGCCCCGGCGACACATAAAAACGAGACGACACCGGGAGACGGGACATACGCCAACGCGGAGAACCCGGAGAGTCCGTGCGACCCGATCACGCTCGCCACCCCCGAGGATGGATCCAACCGCAACAGTGAGGAACCGTCCGTCATGTACCACGCCTGTGCGCGGAAATCGAACGCCAGCCCACCGACAGTTTCGGCGTTTGTGCCGGTCGGTCCGATGGGAGTAGCCGCGCCGGTGCTCACGTCGAACGAGACGAGCAGATCGGGATCGGCGCCGAAGGTCGCCAGCCCGAGCAAGGCTCCACCTCCGAAGTCCAGCCCGGATAGATCAGCGCCCGCGGTCAAGCCGGAAGGCCCGATCCGCCGCCATGCGGAGCCTTCCCAGATATGCAGATGATCGAAGATGGTGGTGTAAGCCGCGCCTTGCCGGAAGGCGATCGAGCCTTCGGGTACACCGAACGATCCGTCCGCGATCAGCGTCGGAGCGCCGGTGGCGGTGTCGATGGCGAACTGATCGCCATCCACCGTCAGCGCGACCAAGCGGTTGTTCATCTCATCCCAATCGAGTCCGCCGATGCGTCGAAGCCCGGTAGCCCCGATGTGTGTGGCCAACCCCGTGCCCGGGTCGATCGCGTACAACGATTGAACGCCGAAGTTGCTGAACGAAGCGACCCCGTAGAGAGCGGCCGAAGCGCCGCTCACCGTAACCGCGCAAAGGGCCGTAACGGCCGCGTAACGAAACATGTTGCTCTCTCCTGTACTGGGTTCGAAAACCGACGATCCGCCGTGACCACTCCTCCGCCAGGAATCGATCGAGCGGAACGTAGCGTCAGGGGCTCACCCGGTGCGCGCACGTCGCGTGAAGGTTTGTTGAAAGAAACGTCAATTTGCAAACCCCAGAGAACCATCGGATATCTTCATCCGTTCGACTCGATTCCTTCCGAATCCATCGATCCAACCGACAATCGCCCGCCGTTCGATTCCTCTGTTCATCGGCCTTCACCGGCCTGGGATGCCTCGGTCCACGTGATGGGGGCATGAACCCAAGCCGTGATCATTCAGTTTCGCCGCGCCCTACGCTCGCCTCGCATGCTCACGATCGACTACTCGAACTGCCTGTCCGACCGCGTCGGCACCCACGGCATCGACCCCGCCCTGCTGCACCCCGCCGCGGGCGTGGCCGCGGCGATGGAGAAACACTCGGCGAAACTGGCCTCGACCCGGGGCAAGGGGTGGGAGCGGTGGCGGGAGTTGCCGTTCGATCCCATGCGATCATCCCACGTGAGCGCCGTCAAGGCGCTGGCGGCGAAACACGGCCCCGCATGCGACACCCTGGTGGTGCTGGGAATCGGCGGCTCGGCGCTGGGCAACCTGGCCCTCCAGTCCGCGCTCAACCCGCACACGCACAACCTGCTCGATGCCGCGCGCCGCAAGGGGCCGCGGCTCTTTGTGGTGGACAACGTGGACCCCATGTATTTCGGCGCGGTGATGGACCTGTGCGAGGCGCAGCCGGGCGGCCTATCGCGGACGTGCTTCAACGTGGTGAGCAAGAGCGGCGAAACAGCGGAGACCGCGGCTCAGTTCATGGTCATCCGGGACCGACTGAAAGCCGTGTTCGGCGACAAACACGCCGAGCGCATCGTGGCCGTCACCGACCCTGCCAAGGGAACCATGCGCCAGATCTGCGAACGCGAGGGGTACGCGACCCTGCCCGTCCCCGACGGTGTCGGAGGCAGGTTCAGCGTCCTCTCGCCCGTGGGCCTCTTTTCCGCGGCGATGTGCGGGATCGATATCGAGGCGCTTCTCACCGGCGCGGCGGACATGGACGTCCGCTGCCGGGAGGCGGATTTCACGAAGAACCCCGCCGCGATGCTCGCCTGGCTCCTGGTGGAACTGGGCGAGAGCAAGGGCAAGACCAACCACGTCCTGATGCCCTACTCCAACGCGCTCTACCTGCTCGCGGACTGGTACCGGCAACTCTGGGCCGAGAGCCTGGGCAAGCAGAAAGACCTGTCGGGGAACATGGTCTACGCGGGCTTCACGCCGATCAAGGCGCTGGGCGCCACCGACCAGCACAGCCAGGTGCAACTCTACCGCGAAGGCCCGAACGACAAGGTGCTGGGCATGATCGAGGTCGGAACGTTCGACCGCGATGTGCCGATCCCCGGCGGACTGGGCGTGGAAGCGATCCGCTATCTCGAAGGTCACTCGCTCGGGTCGTTGCTCGCGGCGGAGAAGCGCGCCACCGAGTACGCCTTTGTCGAGAGCCAGCGACCGAACTACACGATACGGTTCCCGGTGATCGACCCCTACCACGTCGGGCAGTTCATCTCCCTCTGGCAGATCGCCACGGCGTACGCCGGCCTGCTGCTCAACATCGACGCCTACGACCAGCCGGCGGTGGAACTGGGCAAACAGGCGACCTTCGGCCTCATGGGCCGCGCGGGGTATGAGTCGTTCCAGAAGCAGGTGGGGGCGACGCTGGGCGGAGAAGCCCGGATCGTCTGACCGCCCGCGGCGTGAGCCGCGTCGGGCGTGACGGAAGACTTTGATGCTTAGGCGATTTCGAGATGGCCCAGTCCGAGCATCCTGCTAAGGAACGGAGGGCATTGCCGAACCGCATGCGATGGATCGGCCCCGAAGTCACGGGCGCACGCGGCGACCGCTTCACCCGCCGGCCGCGAACCATCAAGCCCGCCCAGCAGTGTGGCCGCGTGAGTATCAATTCGTACCTCAAAGTCGAAGCCTCGGGTCTGCCGGAGCGTCGCATCGAGCGTGCGCCAGCCCTCGCCGGGCGATTGAACTCGGCGCTCGCGCAGTTCATGGTCGGGCGTGATGCGCAGGCTCAGCGCGGCGAGTTCATCGGGCGGCAGTTCGACCACCGCGGTCTGGTTGGCGAAGATACGGGCGATCTGGTCCCCCGCTTCGCCGTCGCAGCGGTCGATCGTGAGCTCATCGGCGCGGAACCAGTTGCGGGCGTGGGGGGCGCGTCTGGCGCGGATCACCGCCGCGCCCATGCTGATCCGGCCCACGCCCAGTCGGTCGAAGTAGCGCATCCAATCATCAATCGAGATCGCCGGGCCGTGGGCGTCGAGTTGGGCTTCGTGGATCCAGCGTCGGGCGTAGTCCTCTCGCGAATCGGACGAAAGGCGGATCAGCCATGCGTCCTGCCCGGCACGGGCGAGCCAGGACCGGGGGCGGTCGCGCCAGTCATCCCCGCCCGTGTGGTGCCAGTTGAAGACGATCGTGCAGAACCCGCCATCGGCGAGACGCGAAGGGGCTTCTCGCAGCAGCGACTCCACCAGGGAGTCCCCCTCGCTGGCACCGCCGAGACACGAGAGGTCGTGCGGTGGCGAGATGATGAACGGCGGGTTCGATACGATGAGGTCAAAGGGTGCCTCGCCCGAGACAGGTTCGAGCATCGAACCTTCGCGCCACTCGATGTTCGTGATGCCGTTGAGTTCGCAGGCGAGGTGTGCCACCTGGATCGCCCGGGGGTTGATGTCGGTGCCGATGACTCGCGCGGCGTGCCCCGCGGCGACCATCGACTGAAACCCCTGCCCCGCGCCGATGTCGAGGGCGCGGGCGATGCGCCGCCGAACGGTGAGCGTTGACAGGATCGAGGTGGCCAGCCCCACACCTAGCACATGATCGGTCCGCAGCGGTACGCCGGTCTCATGCGGCTCAAAGTCACGGAGCGTCAGAAGCCCCGCGAACGGGATGATGGCAAGGCCCCCAACCCAGCCACCCTCGTCCTCCCGCACCAGGCCATGACGTTCCAGTTCGGACAACGTGAACGGAGCCACCGCCGCGGCCGCCAGCGGTTCCGAGATCGGTAATCTCAGAAAAAACATCCGCACCAGCGCGTTGAGAGGTGAAGGCGATTCAGTCAGCGCCGCGGCACGCGAACGGTCGATCGGCACGCCCGTGAAAGCCCCCACCGCCGCGAGTGACTGGCGTGAGTACCCATGTGCCTCAATGATGTGCTTGAATTCTGTTAGGGCTTTCATCCGGCCACTCCGCTCGTTTGAACATCGCCGCGGCCATCACCCTACGAAAAACGCCACCCCTGGGAGGGCGGCGTCAGAACATGACACAAAGCGGGTGAAGGGACTTGAACCCTCGACTTTCACGTTGGCAACGTGACGCTCTACCACTGAGCTACACCCGCGGGCAGGAGAGGATTGTATCGGCTCGAAACGCTGAGGCAAGTAGTCGCGAACCCCTGGTCCCCCTGCTCGCGGGGCGTCAATGCGAGGCGGGCATGCGATGAGTTTCGACCAAACGGCTTCGTGTATCTACAATCGGCCCGCCCCGCCCCGTCAACACTCGGAACTCATCATGCCCTTTGCTCCAAACGGCCTCACGACGACGACTCCCTCCGGCAAGGTCAACCCACGCATGGAAGGTCTGGCGCACGGCGGTGGTCCGATCCTGACCAAGCGCATCCCCTGCTGGCCGTACGCGGACCCCAAAGGGCGTCACGTTGTGTCGTACGACGAGTATGCAAAGACAGGTGGGTACGCCGGGCTGCGCAAGGCCCTGTCGATAAAGCCCGATGCCGTGACCGAGGAGGTCAAGAAGTCCGTCCTTCGAGGACGGGGCGGCGCAGGATTCCCCACCGGGCTGAAGTGGACCTTCCTCCCCAAACTCGCCGTGGACGAGGCCGGCCACGAGGCCGACCCCGGACAGCGGTACCTCGCGGTCAACGCCGATGAATCCGAGCCGGGCACCTTCAAAGACCGCCTGCTCATGGACTTTGATCCCCACCTCATGCTCGAGGGGATCGCCATCGCGTGCTACGCGTGCCGGATCAAGACCGCGTACATCTTCATTCGAGGCGAGTATCACCACCAGGCCCACGTCGTGGAGAAGGCGATCCAAGAGGCCTACGCCAACGGCGTCTTCGGTGGTGCCGGTCTCCTGAACGGCGCGAACACGGCCCGGGGCGGATCATGGAAAGTCGATTGCTACCTCCACCGCGGCGCCGGCGCGTATATCTGCGGCGAGGAGACCGGTCTGCTCGAAGCCCTCGAAGGCAAGCGCGGCTGGCCCCGCATCAAGCCCCCTTTCCCCGCCGTCAAGGGCCTCTTCGGCAAACCCACCATTATCAACAATGTCGAGACGCTGGCCCACCTGCCCAGCATCGTCGAGTTCGGCGGCGAGTGGTTCACCAAGCACGGGTGCCCCAGCAGCCTCGGGGGCAACAATCCGCCCAGCTACGGGACCAAGCTCATGGGCGTCAGCGGGCACGTCAACCGCCCCGGTGTCTTTGAGTGCGAACTCGGGATCCCGCTGCGCGTCCTGGTCGAGGAACTCTGCGGCGGCATCCGCGGCGGCAAAAAGTTCAAGGGGGCCATCGCCGGCGGCATCAGCATGGGCATCCTCGGCCCCGACCAGTTCGAAGCCGAACTGGACTTCGACATCGGCCGCAGGTACAACGTGCTGGGCCTTGGAACCGCGTGCCCAACGGTCTTTGATGAAGACACCGACATGGTCGCCGTGGCGAGAAACATCGCCCGGTTCTTCAAGCACGAGAGCTGTGGCCAGTGCACCCCCTGCCGCGAGGGCAGCGGCTGGCTGTATCAGTTGATGGGCCGCATCGAGGCCGGTGATGCCAAGACCAAGGACCTCGACCTCGCCCTCGAAATCGCCACGAGCATGGGCTCGATGCCCGGCACCACCATCTGCGGGCTGGCCGATGGGAACAACTGGGCCGTGCGGACGATCATGAACAAGTACTGGAGCGAGTTCGAGAAGCGCGTCAAGCCGACCTTCGTGCCGGTGAAGGTGAGCATCGGCGCGGGCGCGAGGTAGGCCGCCGGGTGCCTCGACGGCACGCCTTCCACGCCGTGGCGGCGCGTCTGTTGTTCCGTGTTACAGCCCCAACTCCCTGAGGACCGCGTCCAGAATCGAGCGGCACTGCTCTTGGTCCCCGAACGGCTCGGTCACGAGCGTGACGACCGTGGCATCGGCTCCGGTGCGGGCGGTGATGGTGATCCTCGGAAAGTTGTCACGCCGTGGCGCACGCGCGACGGTGGTGGAGATATCAGCGGTCGTGCTGGTCTTCTCGACGAGGTAGCCCCGGTCGCGCAGCACTTTGTCGAGGGCCGCGGCGAACGCTTGGACACTGACCGAACCAGGCAGTCTCGCGGAGAGTGTCCGGCCCGAATAAACAGCTTCGATCCGTTCACCGCCCTGAGTCTTGACGGGTTGAGTGCAACCAACAAACCAGGCCGCGGCGGCAAGCAGCAGGGTCAATACAATCGGCTTCATAGGGCCGACTGTAGGGAGTGTTCGATACATCGGGGTCGCGCTTCATACGCTCGATCATGAGCAAGACCCCACCCAAGCCCGGCACCCCCGACGATGGAATGGAGGACTACCACCGCATCGCCGATACAGTGGGCGGCATTCCGAATCTGCGGGGAAAGGACAATCTGATCCAACTCGCATTCGCCGCTGGGGGGACAGGCCTTGGGGCGGGGGCCGGGTGGATGTTGGATATTGGCCCGAGACTGAATCTGTCCGCACAGGTGGGGTTGGTCATCGGCGCCTTCCTCGGGCTGATCGCGTCGGTCTTCCTCTCAGGCTTCGTGCTCATGGTGATCGGCTGGGTTCGGGAATCCAAGCGTCGGAAAGCCGGTCGAGGGAGATAATCAACCCGGGAAACCGCGGCCAGTGGTTCGTTGTCACACGTTGCATGACGCTGCAAGGCCGATCCCACTCCCACCGCGCCCGGCGGCGGATGAGTTTCGCTCGTGAATCGGAAGAACGAGAGTGAACGTACCCTCTGATGCATGCGCGTCGATCGGTGCATCTGCCACCACCACACCTTCGCCCAACTGAGGGAGATCGCCTCCCGGCATAAGGCGGATTTCGCCGCGCTGCGAGAACGCACCGGGTGCTGCACAGGTTGCGGCATGTGCCTGCCCTACGTGCTGCGGATGCTTGAATCGGGGGAGACATCTTTTCCCCTTTTTTCTGAGTGCATGGCTCAAGAGATCATCGCTCGGAATCGAGCGAAGACCATAACACCCGATGATTCCATCGGTTCTCGGTAGTTTGTCCCCGACTGTGCATTCTCGGACCGCATCTGTTCGCTGAAAGCACCTGAACAAAGCGGCCGACCCCGATGGCGTCAGAAAAGCCCAGGATGCGGAGTTGAAGACGTTGGCCAGAGCCGATGTTTCCTGTAAAATGCACGGTCGATGAAGAACTCAACGCCCCAAAGGAGACTTGAATAATGCATGCCCAACTCTCCCTCGCGTACATGATGAGTGCATCGGTGATGATCGCCTGTGTCTGTCCCGCCTTGTCGCAGGCGCAGACCTCCTTTACTTATCAGGGACGCCTGACGGACCTATCGGGCCTTCCCTCGACCGGGATGCACGACCTGCGGTTCACGCTCTACACCGCGGCATCGGGCGGTTCCTCGCTCGGACCTGTCCTGTGCGTGGAAAACGTCGCGGTCGATGCCGAAGGGGTGTTCGCCGCTCGCCTTGATTTCGGCGCTCAGTTCGACGGTTCACCCCGCTTTCTACTTGTCGAGGTGCGGGCCGATCCGGGTCAATCGCTGCCATGCGCCAACCCCGGCGGGTTTACGGCGCTGACGCCGCGGCAGCAGATCGAGAGCGCTCCGCAGGCAGCCTTTGCCCTCGCGGCTTCAACGGCCACCAGCGCGACCACGGCGGTGAACGCCACGAACCTCGCGGGTCAACCCGCCTCCTTCTACACCAACGCCGGGAATCTGGCCTCCGGCACGCTGGCGAGCGCCAGGTTCGGGGGCACGTACTCAAACATTCTGTCCCTCAGCAACGCCTCGAACTCGATCTCGGGAACATTCACGGGGTCGGGGGCCGCCCTGACCGGCTTGAACGCCGCGAACGTCTCCACCGGCACACTCGCCGATGTGAGGCTCAGCACAAACATCCCGAGGCTGAACACCGCCAACTCCTTCACCGCGGGCAACACCTTCGGCGCGGTGGGCGTGGGCCTCAGCCCTGCCCACCCCGTGGACGTGAGCACGGGGAGCCAGACGGTGATGAACCTCTTGGGATCGAACACCGGCGGCTCGTGGCTGAACCTGCGGAATACATCGACCGGCGGGCGGACGTGGAACTTCATCACGGCCGGTTCGGCGAACTCGGAGGCGGCGGGATCATTCTTCATCCGCGACTCCTCGGCGGGTGTCCGGCTCCTGATCGATCCTTCGGGCAACCTCGGCCTGGGCACCATCACCCCCGGGGCGCGGCTCGAGGTCAGCGCCGCGGACGCCGCTGTCAACATCCGCAACGTGAACGACCCGGGCGGCGGCTTCCTGCTTGATTCCTTCGGGACGCTTCAACTGGGCATGTACAACCCCGGCGCCGGGGCGTGGAACGCCATCCCCGCGGCCGGACGGCGATCCCTCTTCGGTGTGAGTTCGACCGGGCGGGTCGGTTCGCTCACCAACACCGGCAACTCACCCACGTTCCGCAACACGCTGGACGACGGCTCGGGCGGCGCATCGATCGCGGGCTCGCTCACGGTGTCGAGCACGGGGCAGTTCGGGAGCCAGGTCGCCATCGGCGGCTCGATCGGCGGCGAGTCGCTGCGCATCTACGGCGGTATGCTCCAGGACCAGGACACCAACGGGCCGGGATTCTTCACGCTCTCGTCCGCGCGGACCAACGGCCCCGAGATTCACCTCGTCAACGCGCAGACGAACGGCAAACTCTACCGACTGCGCAACGTCGGCGCCGGCGCCACCTCCGCCCTGGTCTTCGACAACTTCACCGACATCCGGGAGCTGCTGCGCCTCAACCGGCTCGGGTCAGCCACGCTGGGCGGGGGCCTGACCGCCAACGGAGGAGTTGATGCCCACTCGTTCCTGATGGATCAGTCCAACGTGAGCATCGAACTGCGCAACTTCACCTCATACTTCAACATGAGCAGCGGGGCCACCGGCAGCAGCCCGGGGATGCGGGTCTTTCAGTCCGGGTACAACAACGATCCGAGTTACGCCGCCCAGTTCACCCCCGATGTGCAGGTCACCCGGGCGCTGCTGGCAACATCCATCGCGGCGGGCGTCAAACTCTTCACGATCGACCACCCCCTCGATCCGGACAACCGCGTCCTTCGCCATGCCTGCGTCGAGAGCGACCAGATGGTGAACCTCTACCGGGGAAACGCAACGCTCGATGGTGCCGGGCGAGCAACGGTCTCGATGCCTCAATGGCTCGATGCGCTCAACACCGATTTCACGTACGTCCTGACCCCCGTGGGTCGCTGGGCGCCGCTCTACATCGAGTCCGAGATCGAGAATGGGAACTTCACCATCGCGGGCGGAACGCCCGGCATGAAAGTCTCGTGGCAGGTCAGCGGTGTCCGAAAGGACGAGTTCGCGCTCCGCTCGCCGCTCGAAGTTGAGGGGATGAAGCGGCCCGAACAGCGCGGCAAGCGCCTGTACGAATACCCCACGACCGGGGCGCAACTCGCGCCTGTCACGACTCCCTCCGAAAACGGCGCGAACTAAACGCCGCGCGAACCGGCGGACAGGAAGTTTGCCGCCGGCTCGTCCGTTGGCGAGCGGATGTTCGTGCAGGCGGTTGCACGCCATGGAAAAACGCCCGGGTCGGCCCGGGCGTGTTCGAGAGTGACAAGTCAGTGCCGAGTCGCGGTCACGCCTTGGCGGGCGCGGTGCCTTCGATGACATCGCGCAGCGCCCCTCGACGCTCGGTCGGGGTGGTGGTCTTTGCCTCTTCGAGCATCTCGTCCTCGGTTTCCTCCTCCTCGGGGGGGAGTTCGACCAGCGGCTTGACCTTGATGTCCTGGTAGGGACGGAAGCCCGTGCCCGCCGGGATGAGGTGGCCGAGCAGGACGTTCTCCTTGAGTCCCACGAGGGTATCGATGGCCCCGCGGAGGGACGCCTCGGTGAGAACCTTCGTGGACTCCTGGAAGGATGCACCGGAGAGGAACGAATCGCTGGAGAGGGCCGCCTTGGTGATGCCCAGCAGCAGCGTTCGCCCGCTGGCGGGGCGGCAGCGCTTGGCCTTCGCGCCCTCGCGCCCGGCCGCCTCGGCCTTGGCGTTGGCCTCCTTGATGTCGTTCTTGTGGACCAGTTCGCCCACCTTGAGGTCGGTGCCGCCGACCTCGGTGATGCGGACATAGTTCTCGATGTCGCGGTTCTTCTGCTTGAAGGTGTACTTGTCCACCACTTCCTGCGGGAGCAGGTCGGTGTCGCCGGGGCTTTCGACCTTGACCTTGCGGAGCATCTGGCTCAGGATGAGTTCGATGTGCTTGTCGTTGATGGTCACGCCCTGGGCACGGTAGACGTTCTGCACCTCGTCGAGCATGTAGGTCCAGAGCGCCTCCTCACCCTTGATGCGGAGGATGTCGTGCGGCACCATCGGGCCTTCGGTCAGCGGGTCACCCGCGTTCACGAAGTCGCCGGTGTGAACGAGCAACTGCTTGTCGGTCGAGACGTGGTGGTCCTTCTCGATGCCCGCGTCGCTGGTGACGCGGATGGTCATCTTGCCCTTGCGCTTGTCGGAGAAGATCTCGACCTTGCCCGAGATCTCGGCCATCACGGCCGGGTCCTTGGGCTTGCGGGCCTCGAAGATTTCGGTCACACGGGGAAGACCACCGACGATGTCCTGACTACCCGCGGCCGAACGCGGCTGGCGTGCCAGCATGTGCCCGGCCTTGATCTTCTGTCCGTCCTCGACCTCGAGGCGGGCACGCGCGGGCAGGTAGTGGAAGTCGAGGATGTTCCCGGAATCGTCCACGATGTTGATCGCGGGGTGCAGATCACCCTTGTGCTCGATCATCACCTTGGCCTTCTTGCCGCCGCCCGCGTCCTCCAACCGGAAGGATTCCTTCTCGATGATGTCGACGAACTGGACGGTGCCGTCCTTCTCGGCCAGGGTGGGCACACGGTGCGGGTCCCACTTGATGATGGTCTGACCCTTCTTGACCTCGCTCTTGTCCGCGGTGTAGAGGAACGCGCCGTAGGGAACCTTGAACTTCTCGAGTTCGCGGTTCTTGGGATCGAGTACCGCGATCTCGCCGTTTCGTTTGAGCACAATCCAGCAGTCGTGCCCGTCGTCGTCCTTGCCGGCGACGGCGTTGCAGTCGCGCAGTTCGAGCGTGCCCGCGTACATCGCGTCGTACTTGGTGTTCTCGGCGGTGCGCTGGCCGATGCCGCCGGTGTGGAATGTCCGCATCGTGAGCTGGGTGCCCGGCTCGCCGATGGACTGTGCCGCGATGATGCCCACCGCCATGCCCGGTTCCACCAGTTTGCCAGTGGACATGTCCAGCCCGTAATCGAGCACAGAGCATCCGGTCTTGCTCTCGCTGGTCAGCGGCGAACGGACCACCACCGAGTCGATGCCGATCTCCTCGATCCTCGCCGCGGCGTCGGCGGAGATGACCTGGTTCTCTCGCACCACGACCTCGTCGGTCACGGGGTTCACGATGTTGTTGACGCTCACGCGCCCGATGATGAGTTCGCGCAGGGGCACGTCCACCTGCTCACCCTTGTAGATGGCCCGCTTCACCACGCCGCGCCGGCTGCCGCAATCGACCTCGCCGATGATGACGGACTGGGCGATGTCGCAGAGTTTGCGGGTGAGGTAGCCCGAGTCGGCGGTCTTGAGAGCCGTATCGGCCAGCCCCTTGCGGGCGCCGTGGGTGGACGAGAAGTACTCGAGGATATTGAGGCCCTCGCGGAAGTTGGCGCGGATGGGGGTCTCGATGATCTCGCCGCTGGGCTTGGCCATCAGGCCGCGCATGCCGGCCAACTGCTGCATCTGGCTGATGTTGCCGCGGGCGCCCGAGTCCACCATGAGGTAGACGGGATTCAGGTACCACGCCCCCTTCTTGTCGTCGGGAGCGAGCTCGTGCCCCTGCTCATCGCGTCGATCGTGCTTGAGAACCGTCACGAGTTTCTTCTGCACCTCTTCACGGCAGTGGGACCAGATATCGAGCAACTGGTTGTACCGCTCGCGGGCCGTGATGATGCCCCGGTCGTAGTTCTTCTCGATGCGATCGACCTTTTTCTGCGAATCGGCGATGAGGTCGTATTTTTCCTTGGGGATGCGCAGGTCGGTGATGCCGAACGACAGGCCGGCAAGCGTGGACTGTTTGAAGCCCATCTCTTTCAGGCGGTCCAAGAGGTTGATGGTGTGGGCGCGGCCGCCGACGGCGTAGGCGTCGTCGACCACGCGCGCGCACCCCTTCTTGCCCAAGGCGCAGTTGTAGAACGGCATGCCCGGGAAGAGGACATCTGAGAAGAGCGCGCGGCCGGCGGTGGTCACAATCCTCCGGTTCATCGGCATGGCTTTGGGCGCTGAGGTCTGAGCATCAACGACCCGGTCGAACCCATCCACCCGCAGGAGGATGCGCTCGTGAGGACCGATGAGGCCCTGCTCCATCGCGGTGATCGCCTCTCGCCGGTCCATGAACTTGGGCATCTTCTCGACCGGCGTCTCTTCCGGGGTCATGTACGTGATGAAGTACACGCCCAAGACGATGTCCTGGCTGGCCGAGATGATCGGCTTGCCGTTGGCGGGAGAGAAGATGTTGTGCGTGCTCAGCATGAGCACGTGGGCCTCGGCCTGGGCCTCCACGCTGAGGGGCAGGTGGACGGCCATCTGGTCGCCGTCGAAGTCCGCGTTGAACCCGGCGCACACCAGGGGGTGCAGGCGGATAGCGTTGCCCTCGACCAGGACCGGCTCGAAGGCCTGGATGCCCATCCGGTGAAGGGTCGGAGCGCGGTTGAGCAGAACGGGGTGCTGGTAGATGACCTCTTCGAGGATGTCCCACACCGCCGGATCGCGGCGCTCGAGCATGCGCTTGGCGCTCTTGATGGTGTCGGCCAGCCCGTGCTCCTTGAGCTTGCGGATGATGAAGGGCTGGTAGAGCTCGAGGGCGATCTTCTTAGGCAGGCCGCATTGGTGCAGGCGCAGCTCCGGGCCGACGACGATGACCGAGCGTGCGGAGTAGTCCACGCGCTTGCCCAGCAGGTTCTCTCGGAAGCGGCCCTGCTTGCCCTTGATCATGTCCGTCAGGCTCTTGAGCGGGCGGTTGCTGCTGCCCAGGACGGGGCGGCGGCAGCGGTTGTTGTCGAAGAGCGCATCCACCGCCTGCTGGAGCATCCGCTTCTCGTTGCGGATGATGACCTCGGGGGCGTTGAGGTCCATCAGCTTCTTGAGCCGGTTGTTGCGGTTGATGATGCGACGGTAGAGGTCGTTGAGGTCACTGGTGGCGAAGTTTCCCGACTCGAGCAGCACGAGGGGGCGCAGGTCCGGCGGGATCACCGGCACCACGTCCATCACCAGCCAGGCGGGATCGTTGACGCTGCCGCGGATCTGCTCGACGAGTTTGAGCCGCTTGGCCAGGTCCTTGATCTTCTGCTTGCTCTTGGTGGTGTTGAGTTCGGCGCGGATGGCCGCGGCCTCGCCGGTCAGGTCGGTGCTCTCGATGAGTTCGCGGATGGCGTCGGCGCCCATGAGGGCGCGGAAGGCGTTGCCGTGCTTCTCCTGGGCGACGCGGTGCTCGTCCTCGGTCAGGACCTGCTTGAACTTGAGCTCGGTGTCGCCCGGATCGACGACGACGTAATCCTGGTAGTAGATGATCTTCTCGAGATCGCTGGTCTTCATCGCCAACAGGGTGCCCAGGCGGCTGGGCATGCTCTTGAAGAACCAGATGTGGACGATGGGGCTGGCGAGGTTGATGTGGCCCATGCGCTTGCGGCGGACGCGCGAGTGCGTCACCTTCACGCCGCAGCGGTCGCAGATGATGCCCTTGTACTTGGTGCCGCGGTACTTGCCGCAGGCGCACTCGTAGTCACGCTCGGGCCCGAAGATGCGCTCGCAGAACAGGCCGTCCTTTTCAGGGCGGTAGGTGCGGTAGTTGATCGTCTCGGGCTTCTTCACCTCGCCGTAGGACCACCCGCGGATGTCGTTGGGCGACGCCAGCGTGATCTTGACGGCGGAAAAGTCGTTGACTCTGTCGTAGACGGTCTCTGCCATGAGGAACCTCGGGTGCCGGCCCCGCGCCGGCCATGACTGCATCCAAACTCAACCGAAACGGACGGCCGGCATCACCGGCTC